>NZ_JAIZRY010000026.1:0-36229 GCF_020420125.1 Burkholderia sp. AU30280 | reverse complement strand
CCCGAACAGGACCGTGAAACGACTCTACGCCGATGATAGTGCGGATTCCCGTGTGAAAGTAGGTAATCGTCAGGCTCCCTAAGCCAGAAACCCCCGCCCGAAAGGCGGGGGTTTTTGCATTGGCGCGGCGCGAACGGCGTGCGCAGCACATGCCGGACGTGTTGGCGGGCTAACGCCCGTGACCTGCGCGTATCTCAACCGCAACTCTCCGTCGCGGTTCAGCGAGGAGCAGATTACCGGGGACTGACGGAGGCCGATGCGGGCATGAAACTCGCAGACCTGTATCGCAAGCACGATATATCGGATGCGAGGTTCTTTGTTCGGCAACACCATCGACCAGATGCTGCTCGAAGGTGAACCCTTGCAGGACATCGCTAACAACCGCCTAGTACGCGCCGCACTGCTGGCTCGTCATCTGTACGATTGTCCCCGGCTGGACTTGCCGGCCCATGCGCGTGCGCAGGCACACTCACCTGCGGGCTTGGCACGCCTGACCGGCCCCCGGTTTCCGCACCTGACCAGCCCGGTCAGCACAAAACTGCAGCAGTTCCTACAATGCCATCCGCTCGCGTAGTTCCCGCGCCTGCCGTCGCGACACTTCCACCTCGCCGCCGTCATCCAGCGTCAGGTCATAGCCATCGCCGATGCTCGGCGTGACCCCACGAATGCGCCGCAGGTTGATCAGCGTATTGCGGTTCGCACGGAAGAACAGTTCCGGCGGCAGCCGCGCCTCCAGCGCGCTCAGGCTGCGCGTCAGCAGCGCATTCTGGTCGCGGAACCACAGTCGCGTGTAGTTGCCGTCCACCACCAACCTGCGGATCTCGGACACCGCCACGAACCAGCAGCGTTCGCCTTCGCGCACGAACACCTGATCCTGCGCGCCCAGCATCGTGCGCGGCATTGGCTCCTCGACTGCCTTTGCCTCGCGCTGACGTGCGCGCTGTAACGCTTCCAGCAGGCGAGGCGCCTCCACTGGCTTGACCAGGTAGTCCAGTGCGTTGGCCTGGAACGCGCGCACGGCATAGGTGTCGTAAGCGGTGACGAACACCACGGCGGGCACCGTGTCCACCCCTTCCAGTACATCGAAGCCGCTGCCGGAAGGCATCTGTACATCCAGCAGCACCAGGTCCGGTGCCAGCGTGGCAATTGCATCGCGCGCAGTCGGCACGTCATCGGCCTCACCCACGCATTCCACCCATGGCAGCATCGACAGCAACGTGCGCAGCTCCTGCCGCGCCAATCTCGCATCGTCGACGATCAACACGCGCAGCGGTGCACTCATTGCGGAATCTCCACGATGGCCTGCATACGCTCTTCCACCGACTGCAGGGCAAAGCGCCCGCGCGTGCCTAGCTGTGCGCGCAGGTAGGCGAGGCCGACACCATGACCATGGGTTTCAGGGCTACCCGTGCCGATCGGATTGTCCACCTGCAGGCGCAGCAGGCCATCGTCCAGCGTGGCGCGGATACGCACTTCGCCACCGCCCGGGCGAGTGGCGATGCCATGCTTGATCGCGTTCTCCACCAGCAACTGCAGCGCCATCGCCGGCAACTGGGCCTGCCCGGCCCCGACAGCGATGTCCCTGCGCACCCGCAAGCGCTGCTCGAAGTGAATGGCCTCGATGGCCAGATAGTCGTCCACCACCGCGAGTTCCTCGGCCAGCGTTACCTGTTCGCTGCGGTTGTGGGCCAGCGCATGGCGCAACGTGCGGGACAGACGGGTGGCCATATCGCGCGCACGCTCGGGGTCTTCCAGGATCAGCGCGCGCAGGTTGTTCAAGGCATTGAACATGAAATGCGGGTTAAGCCGAGCGCGCAATGCGTCACGTTCCAGCGCGCTGCGCTCGGCCTCGGCACGCAGTCGAGCCAGTTCGCTGTGGCGGGCGTGGCGCAGGCCGTGCAGGCCAGCCCACAGACCCGTCCACAGCAGCAGAACCAGCGCGGTGTTCATCCAGTACACCAGCACCGACGACAACTGATAGTCGGCATGTCCGCCCCGCAGTTGCACCCAGCGCAGGGCTAGCGCCGGCAGCAGCAGTGCCGCCGTTACTGCCTGCGCCACGCTGGTGCCGACCACCACGCCGGCGGTCAGCTTCAACACCAAGCTGCCCAGGCTGCCGTTCCACCAGCCCTGGCGCAACGCCATCGAGCGCAGCGCACCGCTGCACAGCCACAACGAAATCGCCAGACTCAAGCTGATCAACACCGCACCGCTGACGACTTCGCCGTCGGTGAAGCGGCTGCCCGCCCACAGTCCGAACAAGCCGTAGGCCACCCACGCCAGTGCGTTGAGCGACCAGAAGCGGCGGGAGGAAGTCGTTGCGTCCACGGGCATGGCAGGTCTGCGGGTAAAGAGTCGTACAGCGTCAGGGATGTGCGGCCAGGAAGGTACGCACCTGGTCCTGCAGCCAGCGCGGATCATCCCACATCAGGAAATGGTAGCCGTACGCGCTCATCGCGATCTGCACGCCCTGCAGCTTCGCATACTGGGCCTGAAACACCGCCCGGATAGAAGCCTCGGTGCCTCCGAACGGCTGGTAGGCCGCCCAGGCGCCCAGCACCAGCACGGGGGCGTGGATGACGGCGATATCGTCGCGCAGATCGTGCACAAGCATCGAGTACATCGCATCGGCCATTGTCGCGCGGTCGGTGTCGCGGCCCCAGCGCTGCAGTTCGGGCAGGTGGTTGGCGCTGCGGGTCAGCGTTCTGGCAGTGGCATCGTTGCGCGTCCGGAAGCTGGCGTCGTCGGACGTGAGCAGGCCTCGGCGTAGTTGCCCGGCCATCGTCGCTACGTTCTGCGCATTCACCCGCGGATCCATGGCCGCCGCATAGAACGGCAGCGAATCGACGATCACGAGCGGGCCCACAGCCTCGGGCGCCTTCAGTGCCAGTTGCATCGCCAGCACACCACCCAGGCTGTGACCGACCACAGCCACCTTCCGCAAGTGCCGCGCGTGCAGATAAGACAGCAGCTCGTCGCGCATGGCCGACAGAAAATCGGCCGGGCGCGGACCCGCCGCCGCACCGGCAAAGCCCGGCAACTGCACCAGCAGGCATTGCACCTGCGGCTGCAGCGCCTCGCAGGTATCGCGCCAGACCTCGGCGCTGCTGTTCAGGCCGGGGATCATCAACAGAGGGCGGCCACCGCCAACCACCTCGATCTGTATCTTGCCCGGCACCATCGCCGCATCGGTGGCCGCGTGTGCCGGATCCGGGCCGAGCACGGCCGTCGCCATGCCGACCATTGCCAGTCGAGCCAGGGCCTTCATCGCGTTCTTCATCGTCTGTCCTTGCGGATGGGTAACACTGGATGCGGCCAGCGTAGCGCTTGTCGTGAAGCCTCGATTGTGATTTCGGAGCAACGGCCGCTGGCAAGGGCGAGCGGTCGAAAGGCCGGGACCGGAATAGCGTCGAATGCGCCGCCTCGGGCCTCCGTTGTTCTCGAGCGATCTACAGCGCTTTGCTGCCAATATCTCCCGGCACGCACTCCTTTACCTCACATCAATCGGCACGCCACCGAGTGCTCATCTAACGTCAATCCGTCCATGGGCAGTGCTGCAGTGGCCGACGATGAGCGATGTTTTCAGAAAATGGCCGTCAATTAATACATCTTGGCGAAAGACCTCCTGGGCCATCCACTGATCCGTCGACACGTTGCGCCGATGTGATCATCGGCGCACACAGCGAACTCAGCCCCAAATCGTCATGGAAATCTATGCGCATAAAGTCCATTCACGAGACAGGCCTGACAAAGCGGGGTGCAAGCCCTTCGGGGTAATATCGCCATTCGTCCCGATTCCCGGCGCTTCCAGGCAACCGCGGGTGGTCGGTGTCCCCATATTCCGTCTCCCGCATCGTTCATGACTGACAGCCCTGCCCAAGGTGGTCGGACGACCGACTTCTTGCCGTATCTTGTCGCCGCAACGTTCTTCATGGAGTACCTCGACACGACCGTGATCGCGACCGCGCTGCCGCAAATGGCGCGCTCGTTCGGCGTCGGGCCGAACGCGCTGAGCCTCGGGATGACCGCCTACATGCTGGCGCTGGCTGTGTTCATCCCGATCAGCGGCTGGATCGCGGACCGCTTTGGCTCGCGTACGGTGTTCGCCAGTGCAATCGTCGTCTTTACCGGTGCATCGGTGCTGTGCGGGTTGTCCGAGGGCGTCGTGACGTTCACGGCTGCGCGCCTGCTGCAAGGCGTGGGCGGAGCGATGATGGTGCCGGTCGGGCGCATGATCGTCGTTCGCAGTACCGAGAAAGCGAAGCTGATGCGTGCGATCGCGACGATCACGTGGCCGGGCATCGTCGCGCCCGTCGTCGGGCCGCCGATCGGCGGCTTCATCACGACCTATGCGTCATGGCGATGGATCTTCCTGCTGAACGTCCCGTTCGGCATTGCAGCACTGGTCTGCACCTGGCTGATCGTCCGGAACACGCGGGCCGACGAGCAACGGCCGCTCGACTGGGGCGGCTTCGTGCTCGCCGGGGGCGCGCTGACCTGCTTGCTGATCGGCACCGAAGCAGCCGGTCAGCAGGACGTCCACTTCACGCGCGCGGCCGTCCTGGTGGGCGCGAGCGTGCTGTTCGGCATTGCCGCGTGGTGGCATGCGCGACGTTGCGCACATCCGTTGCTCGATTTCACGACATTGAAAGTGCCGACGTTCTCGGTGACGGTGATCACCGGGTCGATCACACGGATGGCCATCAATGCCGTGCCGTACCTTCTGCCGCTGCTGTTCCAGATCGGTTTCGGGCTGTCGCCGTTCCAGTCCGGCCTGCTGCTGCTCGCGAGTGCGCTCGGCAATCTCGGGATGAAGGCGGGAACGTCGTGGATTCTCGATCGCTTCGGCTTCCGGCGCGTCGCACTCGTCGACGTGACGATAGTCGGCCTCTTCACGATCGCATGCGGCTGGCTGACCGCATCGACACCCTTGGCGATCACGCTGTTCGTCGTATTCGTCTACGGACTGACGCGGTCGATGCAGTTCACGACGCTCGCGACGCTGGCCTATGCGGATATCCCGGCTCAGCAGACAAGCGCGGCCAGCACGCTATGGAGCGCTGCTCAGCAGATGACGATCGGGATGGGCATCGCGTTCGGTGCGTTGTCGCTGCGACTCGCGGCGTTGGTGCGTGGCGATGCGGTCGGCATGCACTACGTGCTTGACGATTTCCGCTGGGCGTTCGTCGCGGCGGGCGTGCTCGCGTTGCTGACGTTGCCGGGCTACGCACGTCTTGCCTCCGATGCGGGCGACCGGCTGCGAGCAAATGTCGCGCGCGGATAGGCCCGGGTTTCACGCCGATTTTGTGCTGCGACAGGTGAGTGTTCCGGCTCGACGTCACTCACCTGAAACGTCGATCCGTCGTGCGGCGATGCGCCGAAGGGAGGCGAAAACGGTCATCTGTCACAGCGGGTGAATGAACTGATCGCGTCGTGATGCCCATCCGCGAAGCGTCCTGATCGATCGCGCGCGATTGGCACGTCGGATGTGCAGCATTTCCCGCCCGAATCCGCCGCTGTGACGGATGGCATGACAGCGTCGTGCTCGTCCCGATCGCCGTCACTGTGCGTCATGGAAGATGATGCCGACCGTGTGGCGATGGCCGCTCCGAATCCGGCTGACGCCGTGGCGCAGGTTGACGCGATAGACGCCGCGCGTTCCCTGCACGGGCCTGCCGTGCACGGCGAAGATGACGGCGTCGCCTTGCGTCAGCGGCACCACTTCCGCGCGCGACTGCATGCGTGGCCGCTGTTCCGTCAGCACGAATTCCCCGCCGGTGAAATCGCGGCCCGGCGCCGACAACAGGATCGCGACCTGGAGCGGAAAGACGTGCTCGCCATACAGGTCCTGATGGAGGCAGTTGTAGTCGTCGGCGCCGTATTGCAGGATCAGCGGCGTCGGTCGTGTCTGTCCCGCTGCGTGGCAGCGATCGAGGAAGGTCGCGTGGTCTGCCGGATAGCGGATGTCGATCCCGAGCGCCTTGTTCCAGCGATTCGCGATTGGCGCGAGATGCGGGTAGGTCGTCGCACGCAGCTCGGCGATGATCGCCGGGAGCGGATATGCGAAATACTTGTATTCGCCGCGCCCGAACCCGTGCCGTGCCATCACGACGCGCGAGCGATAGAGCGCATCGCGCGGATAGAGCGACGCGATCGTCGCGCATTCGCTTGCCGAGATCAGGCCCTCCACGCGCGCGCATCCGTGGCGATCGAGATCGGCATCGACAGTCGTCCAGTCGATCGCGTCGACGCGTTGCGCGATTTCCGGCGATTCGACGGCAGGTTGCAGGTCGGCGATGTTCACGGGCGTCCCTCGGTTCGTCGGCAATGTGGCGCCATGCAGTCGCGCGAAATGCTTCGGCAACGTCGTTCGCACGGTTGAGTCCACGGTAAATGTTGATGAGCCCAGTCTACGGATGTCCATGCACCGGCGCGCTCCGGATCTTGCGCTTCAATTCGGGAAAGGAAGAGGGCGAGCGCTCGCGACGGCATGGACGCACCGGGTGCCTCGACGAGTCGAATGGGAGAAGCGGAGAAGCGAGGGCCGAATCTTCTGCAGCAGGTAGCCGGCTCCTGCCGGCCACCCGCCGAATCACCGCTTACACCACCGACCGGAACAGCCAATAGAGCCCGCCGGCAAGTACGATCGACGCGGGCAGCGTCAGCACCCACGCCAGTACGAGGCTGCGCACCGTGCCCCATTGCAGGCCCGATCCGTTCGCCGCCATCGTGCCTGCGACGCCCGACGACAGCACGTGCGTCGTCGACACGGGCAATCCGTACACGTCGGCCGCGCCGATCGTGAGCATCGCGACGAGTTCGGCCGATGCGCCCTGTCCGTACGTCAGGTGCTGCTTGCCGATTTTCTCGCCGACGGTCACGACGATTCGCTTCCAGCCAACCATCGTGCCGAGGCCGAGTGCGATCGCGACCGCAACCTTCACCCACGTCGGAATGAACTTGGTCGCGTGGTCGAGCTGTTTGCGATAGTTGTCGATTGCGAGCTTGTCGTCGGCAGCGAACGCGGGTTGGCCGGATTTTTCGATCAGGCGAATTGCTTCGGACACCAGATACATCGTGTTGCGCACGTTGTCGACGTCACGCTGCGGCACGGCCGCCATCGAGCCCGACGCGCCGACCGCGGTCGCGAGCGACGTGGACAACTGCTGAACGGCGGGGATCACGGCCGGCGTCATTTCGCGATGCTGGACGTAAAGCTCGACGTCGGCGCGCGGGTTCGCGGACGGTGCGATGCCGTTCGTGTACTTCCCGAACGTCGCGGCTGCCTGGTTCGCGACCGCAACGAAGGTCTGTGTCTCGGCCGGCGTGACGGCCTTGTTCAGCGCGTAGGCGGTCGGCACCGTGCCGATCAGGATCAGCATGATGAGGCCCATCCCTTTCTGCCCGTCGTTCGAGCCGTGCGCGAACGATACGCCGGTGCAGGTCAGGATCAGCAGGCAACGAATCCAGAACGGCGGCGGCTGGTCTTTCGGCGGCTCCTTGTACAGCTCGGGAATCCGCACGAGGGTTTTCAGCACGAGCAGCAGTAGCGCCGCGCACAGGAAGCCGACGATCGGCGAGAACAGCAGCGACTTGCCGACGCCGAGCGCCTGGCCCCAGTCGACGCCGCTCGTGCCGGATGGCCCGTGCATCAGCTGATTCATCAGCCCGACGCCGATGATCGACCCGATCAGCGTATGCGAGCTCGACGACGGCAATCCGAAATACCAGGTCGCGAGGTTCCACACGATCGCGGCGATCAGCAACGCGAACACCATCGCGAAGCCCGCGCCGCTGCCGACCTGCAGGATCAGCTCGACCGGCAGCAGTTGCAGGATGCCGAACGCGACGGCGCCGCTCGAGATCATCACGCCGAGGAAGTTCCACAGGCCGGACCAGATCACCGCGACGTTCGGCGTCAGCGAGTGCGTATAGATCACGGTGGCCACCGCGTTCGCGGTGTCGTGGAAGCCGTTGACGAATTCGAAGCCGAGCGCGATCAGCAGCGCGGCGCCGAGCATCAGGTACGGGAACAGGGATCCTTCGCGCATCGGCGACAGATCGTCGATCAGGTGCGTGGCGATATAGATCGCACCGATCGCGAGCACCAGCAGGAAGACGGCCAAGCCGAGCTGCCTGGTGCGCTCGACGGAACCCGAATTGTTCGGGGCAGACGAAGCAGGTTGATTCATGACGGTGTCTCGTAAGGGAACCGCGTCCGATCCTAGCTTCGGCTAGCAGTCAGTTTGATGACAGCAGGGAGTGCGAACGATGTGTCTTACAGTGACGTAAGGTGAGCGTTGGCATGCAATTGCAATTGTGATGGCGGCACGACACGACACGTCGGCTTGTGTCGTGGTCGATATCGCGAACGCAACACGGCAGGAGGCTATGTGGCGGTGTCGCGCCGCTCGTCGTCGGCGATCAACATCCATCCGTGCGGTGACGCGGCGAATGTCGTGCACGACAGCGGTGCGACGTCGATGCGGGTTGCCGCGTCGGGATCCATCCGCAGCGCATGCGCGATGGCCGCGCGAACGATCGGCGCGTGCGTGATGGCGACGATGTCGCGGTGGTGTTGCAGCGCGTTCAACCATGTGCCGACGCGGCATATCGCTGCGTCGAACGATTCACCGCCGTGCGGCGACGCGGACGGATTGCCGATCCACGCGCCCAATTCGTCGGGAAAGTCGCGCGCGAGGTCGTGCAGCCGCTTGCCGCGCCAGTTTCGGTAGTCGATGTCACGCAGTGCGTCATCGATGTCGGCATGCAGGCCGAGCGCATCGGCGGTCTGCACCGCGCAGCGGGCCGGGCTGCACAGCACGAGCGCGCCGGTGATGCCTGTCCACCGGTCGCGCCGCGCCGCGGCTTCGGCGAGCCCGTGCGCGTCGAGCGGATCGTCGTCGGGAAACGCGCCGGTACGCATCGCCCGGGTCGATGCGTGTGCGATCAGGCGCAGCGAGGCATGCTGGTTCATGTCGTTTTTCGGATGATCCGGGACGGGGGTGTTCGTTCACCTGGCGCCGCTTCAATACGCGAACGTTCGCGCGTACAATTCGCCCGATACGAAACGCGGAAGCCGGTTCAATTCCGGCGCGGTCGCGCCACTGTAACCGGTGATCCATGATCCCGGAAGCCAGACCTGCCTTCGTACCCATCCAACATTTGTCGGGGCGCGATTCCCCTGAGGTGCATCCATGAGCGAAGCAGTGCTGAAGCCGGCGGTCGTGCCGGCGCCCATCCCCGTCCGTGAACTGTTGCCGTGGGCCGTGTTCGTCGGCCTGATCCTGTTGCTCGCGATTTATTTCGTCGGCGCGGAACAGGGGGCAACGTCGCTCGTGCCGGGCATGTACGTCCACGAGTTCGTCCACGACGGCCGCCATCTGCTCGGCTTCCCCTGCCACTGACGCGGAGTACACGATGGTCGGAAAGCTGCTCATGCGCGGGATGCTCGCAGGCATCGCCGCAGGCCTCCTGACGTTCGGTTTCGCCAAACTCGTCGGCGAACCGCAAGTCGATCAGGCAATCTCCTTTGAAGAAAAACTCGACGCCGCCAAGGGCGACGCGCCGGAACCCGAGCTGGTAAGCCGCCACACGCAGGCCGGCATCGGCTTGCTGACCGGCGTCGTCACGTACGGCGCGGCCTTCGGCGGGCTGTTCTCGCTGGTCTTTGCGTATGCCTATGGCCGAGGCAGCCGCCTCCCGGCGCGGCCGCTGGCCGCGTGGCTCGCGCTGGCGGCGTTCATCGCGCTCGTGATCGTGCCGAACATCAAGTACCCGGCCAATCCGCCGTCGGTCGGCGACCCCGACACGATCGGCTATCGCACGGGCTTGTTTTTCCTGATGATCGCGATCTCGATCGCGACGATGGTGTTCTCGGTCAACGTGCGCCGCCACCTGCTGGCGAAGCTCGGGCAATGGAACGCGTCGATCGTCGCGGGGCTCGTGTTCATCGCGATCATCGCGGCCGTGCAACTCGGGCTGCCGTCGATCAACGAGGTGCCGGCCGCCTTCCCGGCCGTCGTCCTGTGGAAGTTCCGCGCCGCGGCGATCGGCATGCAGGTGATCATGTGGACGACGATCGGCCTGCTGTTCGGCGCATGGGTCGAGCGCGGCGAACGCATCGGCATGCGCGCCGCCTGACGCGCATGGCAACGGGGGGCGCCTAGCGCAGCATGCGCGGCGCGCTCCTCGTCGATTCGCGCGCCAGCGCGACGAACGCGGCCAGATAGTCGATCGATTCATCCGCTTCACGGATGCCGAGGAAGATCTGCTTCGCGATCCCCTTCTTGCCAAGCTTGACCGGCACGACCGGCATCCGGTCTGCGTATTCGTCGGCAAGCCATCTCGGCAGCGCGGCCACGCCGCGTTCGCTCGCCACCATCTGCAGCATGATGTCGGTCGTCTCGATCGACTTGTGCCGCTTCGGCACGATGCCCGCCGGCGTCAGGAACTGGGTGTAGATGTCGAGCCGGTCGGTTTCGACAGGATAGGTGATCAGGACCTCGTCGTTGAGCTGTTCCGGCGTCACGTATTCGGCGTTCGCAAAACGGTGTGAATCGGCGACCACCAGCACCTGTTCGTAGTCGAACACCGGGTCGAAGCGCAGGCCCGGCTTGTTCAGCGGATCGGGCGTCACGAGCACGTCGATGTCATAGCCGAACAGCGCGCCGATGCCGCCGAACTGGAAGCGCTGCTTCACGTCGACGTCGACGTCGGGCCAGCGCGACAGGTACGGCGACACGACCTTCAGGAGCCACTGGTAGCACGGGTGGCACTCCATCCCGATGCGCAGCGTGCCGCGCTCACCCTTTGCGTACTGCTTCATCCGCTCCTCGGCGAGCTCGAACTGCGGCAGCAGCCGGTTCGCCAGCTTCAGCAGATACTGCCCGCCCTGCGTGAGCCGCAGGCCGCGACCTTCCCGATTCCAGATCGGCGTACCGAGCTGCTGCTCGATTTTCCGGACGGTATGGCTGAGCGCCGATTGCGTGAGGTGCAGCGTATTGGCGGCCGCAGTCAGCGAGCCCTGGCGCTCGACTTCACGAATGACGACAAGATGGAATCGTTCCAGCATGGATTTCGCTCGCGCAACAGAAACATGAATGACTTTAATGGATGAATGAAATAATGCCATTTTATTTCATGATTTGAAATCCCTATCATGGCTCCCGGACATTCAATTTCTCTTCTGGACGGAAGCTCATGGTCACGACCCACAACCTTGGTTTTCCGCGCATCGGCGCGAAGCGCGAACTCAAGTTCGGTCTCGAACGCTACTGGAAGGGCGAATCGTCGCGCGACGAGCTGAAGGCACTCGGCGCCGAGTTGCGCCGGCGTCACTGGAACGACCAGCGCGACCTGGGCCTGGCCCCGGTCGGCGACTTCGCGTTCTACGACCAGGTGCTCGACATGAGCTTCACGCTTGGCAACTTGCCGAAGCGCGTGCAAGGCTTCCACGGCGACGTGCTCGACAACTATTTCCGCGTCGCGCGCGGCCGTTCGGCGCAGTCGGCGGAAGAACATGCCGCGTGCTGCGGTGGTGTCGCGGCCGGTGAAATGACGAAGTGGTTCGATACGAACTACCACTACATCGTGCCGGAGTTCCACGCGGACACGAACTTCTCGCTCGATCCGTCGCGCCTGCTGCAGCAACTGGCGGAAGCGCAGGCACAGGGCGTGGCCGCGAAGCCGGTGATCATCGGCCCCGTCACGTACCTGTGGCTCGGCAAGGCGAAGGACGATTCCGACCGCCTCGCGCTGCTGCCGAAGCTGCTGCCGGTATACGGCGCGCTGCTCGACACGCTGACCGCGCAGGGCGTCGAATGGATACAGGTCGACGAACCGATCCTCGTCACCGAACTCGACGACGAATGGCAGCAAGCATTCAAGACCGCGTACGCGGCGCTCGAAACGCGCCGGATCAAGGTGCTGCTCGCGACGTACTTCGGCCAGTTGCAGAGCAATCTGGCGCTCGCGAGCTCGCTGCCGGTCGACGGCCTGCATGTCGACGCGATCAACGCACGCGACGAAGTCGACGCGCTGGTACGTGAACTGCCGGCCGAGCGGGTGCTGTCGGTGGGCGCGATCAACGGCCGCAACATCTGGAAGACGGACCTGAACGCGACGCTCGACTGGCTCGAGCCGCTCGCGAAGCAACTGGGCGATCGCCTGTGGCTTGCGCCGTCGTGCTCGCTGCTGCACGTGCCGGTCGATCTCGCGAGCGAGGAGAAGCTCGACGCGGAAATCCGCTCGTGGCTCGCGTTCGCGCTGCAGAAGCTCGACGAGCTGAAGGTGCTCGCGACCGCACTGAACGAAGGCCGCGACAAGGTGGCCGATGCGCTGGCCGCGAACGCCGCCGCGATCCATTCGCGTCGCAACTCGCCGCGTGTGAACAACCCGGCGGTGAAGGCCGCGATCGCCCGGATGGACGCGCAGCTCGGCAACCGCGTGAGCCCCTATCCGCAGCGCGCGCCGAAGCAGTCGGCACGCCTGAACCTGCCGGCGTTTCCGACGACGACGATCGGCTCGTTCCCGCAGACCGGCGAAATCCGTCAGGCCCGCAGCCGGTTCAAGGCCGGCGCGCTCGATGAAGCCGGCTACCGCAAGGCGATGCAGGCCGAGATCGAACGCAGCGTCCGCGAGCAGGAATCGCTCGAACTCGACGTGCTCGTGCACGGCGAAGCCGAGCGTAACGACATGGTCGAATACTTCGGCGAGCAACTCGACGGCTACGCGTTCAGCCAGTTCGGCTGGGTGCAGTCGTACGGTTCGCGTTGCGTGAAGCCGCCGATCCTGTTCGGCGACATCAGCCGTCCGAAGGCGATGACGGTCGAATGGATCACGTACGCGCAGTCGCTGACGAACAAGCCGATGAAGGGCATGTTGACCGGCCCCGTGACGATCCTGAACTGGTCGTTCGTGCGCGACGACCAGCCGCGCTCGGTGTCGTGCTACCAGCTCGCGCTGGCGATCCGCGAGGAAGTGCTCGATCTCGAGAAGGCCGGTGTGCGCGTGATCCAGATCGACGAGGCTGCGCTGCGCGAAGGGCTGCCGCTGCGCCGCGCGCAGTGGGGCGAGTACCTGAAGTGGGCGGTCGAATCGTTTCGCGTCGCCGCGAACGGCGTGCAGGACGAAACGCAGATTCATACGCACATGTGTTATTCGGAGTTCAACGACATCATCGCGTCGATCGCCGACATGGATGCGGACGTGATCACGATCGAGACGTCGCGCTCGGACATGGAACTGCTCGACGCATTCGACACCTTCAAGTATCCGAACGAAATCGGGCCGGGCGTGTACGACATTCACTCGCCGAACATTCCGACGCAGGAGCACATCGTCGGCCTGATGAAGAAGGCGGCTGAGCGGATTCCAGCGGAGCGGCTATGGGTGAACCCGGACTGCGGCCTGAAGACGCGCCAGTGGGCGGAAGTGATTCCGGCGCTGACGAACATGGTCGCCGCCGCGAAGACGCTGCGCAACCAGGTGCAATAACACGCGCTGCGCGGATCGATGATCCGGCGGTGGGTGTCGCACCGGTCGAGACCGTTCCGGGCAGGCGCCGGGACGCGTCGTTTCCACTATTGTCGCCGCGACATCATGATCCGGCGCGGCGATCGCGGGCGGGACGGCGTCGGATCGGACGCCGGCCGGCTTGTTCATTCGGATGGGAGAAGCGCATCATGAGCCAGGCCGCGAACGACGCAATCGACCGATTGCTGAAGGCGCTCGAGGACGGCAGCGACGATTGCTGGGCGATCTACGAGGAAATCGGCCGGGTGGTCGTGAGCCGGCTGCTGCGTACCGACCGGGCGATGCTGCGTGACATGGCCAGCGCATGGATCGCAAGCGACGATGCGCAGGCGACTCTGATTGATACCGATCGCGATTCACCGGATCTCGGTGCGGCGCAAGCGCGCGCCGAGCAGGCGGACGGCGCGATGCGCGCCGTCATTCTGAATACCGTATTCGGTACGGAGCGAACATGACGACCGTCGACAAACGCAAACCGCTTTCGCGGCCCGGTGGCTACAGCGAGGACGGGGAATACAACTGGCGCACGGGCGGTGGTTCGGCGCACATGATCGAGGTCAGCCAACGCGAGACGTTCTATCGGCAGGCGTACTGCGGATGCACGTATTCGCCGCGCGACGCCAACCTGCAGCGCAAGTCGAACGGTCGTGAACCGATCCGGGGCGGCGTGATGTATTAGGCGCGGACGCGCCGGAGGGCGGCGAGGAAGGCTGAACGCGGTGTAGCCGGAAAGACGGGCGCGTGGCGGCCGGAGTCGGGCAAAGAAGAAGCGGCCTTCAACGAAGGCCGCTTTTTTTGCATGAGACGCGGGCGGGCGAAGCGGCCAGCCCGGTGTTTATGTGCGTTACGCGGTGCGAGCTGCGTGCGGCAACGTGTCGGCCGTCTTGCGCGGCGCGCCCGCATCGTCGATGCTCACGCGGCGCGAAATCAGCCACACGCACAGCGACGACAGGATCGCGGCGCTCGTGTACTGGAGCGCGAGCGGCCACCATTGCGGCGCGGTGTTCTGCGCGATGATGGTCGCGACGAGCGGCGTGAGGCCGCCGGCCAGCGCGCCGCACACCTGGTACGCGATCGAGATCGCCGTGTAGCGGATGCGTGCGACGAAGATGCCGCTGACGAAGCCCGCGACCACCGAGTAGTAGCCCGATTCCGCGAGCGTCGCGAGGCCGACGCCGACGGTGATCGACAGCGGCGTGCTCATGTGCACGAGCGGCAGCATGACGAACGGGACGATCGCGGCCCATGCGCCGGTGATCAGCAGCACGCGCGTGGTGCCGAAACGCTGCGCGAGGAACGCGGCCGCGAGCTGCACGACGAACTGCAGTACGGCGACGATCGTCATGCAATGCAGCACCATCGACCGGTCGAGCGACAGGAACTGCGTCGCATAGCTGATCATGAAGATGTTGCTGAAGTACACGCCGGCGATGCCGTACACGTTCGCACCGATGGCGAGCAGCAGCAGCGGCCAGTACTTGAGCGCTTCCCGCAGCGGTTTTTGCGCGATGTTGCCGCTCTTCTTGACTTCCTCGAACTCGGGCGATTCGGACACGCTCGCGCGGATCACGAAGCCGACGATCAGCAGTACGGAACTCGCGAGGAACGGTACGCGCCAGCCCCAGCTCATCATGTCTTCCTTCGACAGCGTGCTGATCGCGCCGAACGCGAGCATCGACAGGATCAGGCCGCTCGCGCTGCCAAGCTGCGCGAACGACGCGAAGAACGTGCGCTTGCCTTCCGGCGCATGCTCGCCCGCGAGCAGCACCGCGCCGCCCCATTCGCCGCCGACCGCGATGCCTTGCAGCACGCGCATCAGCACGAGCAGGATCGGTGCAATCACGCCGGCTTGCGCATGGGTCGGCAGCAGGCCGATCGCGACCGTCGACACGGCCATCAGCATCAGCGTCGCGAGCAGTGAACGCTTGCGGCCGAAGCGGTCGCCGAGGTAGCCGAACATCACGCCGCCGAGCGGCCGTGCGAAGAAGCCGACCGCGAACGAGCCGAACGATGCGAGCAGGCTGACGAAGCGGTTTTCGCCGGGAAAGAACAGCGGCCCGAACACGATGGCGGCGGCGGTCGCGTAGCTATAGAAGTCGTACCACTCGATCGTGGTGCCGACGAACGACGCGAGCGCCGCCCGCTTGGGTTGCTTGACGGAAGTCCCCATCTTGATTTGTGCTCCTCTGAATCCTTTGATTTGGAATAGGCGGCGGCGCGCGGATCAGTCGCGGTACGCGACGCCCGGCAGCACGCACAGCAGCTCGTACGCGAGGTTCGCGCCGAGCAGCGCCGTGGTGCCGAACGGGTCGTACGGCGGCGCGACTTCGACGAGATCGCAGCCGACGATGTTCAGCCCCTTCGCGCCGCGGATGATCTCGAGCGCCTGCGGCACCGTGAGGCCCGCGATTTCCGGCGTGCCGGTGCCCGGCGCGTAGGCCGGATCGATGCCGTCGATGTCGAAGCTGATGTAGACGGGCGTATCGCCCACGCGCTCGCGCACTTCTTCCATCAGCGGCGCGAGCGACTTGTTCCAGCATTCCTCCGCCTGGACGACGCGGAAGCCCTGCTCGCGGCACCAGTCGAAATCCTCGGCCGCGTAGCCGGTGCCGCGCAGGCCGATCTGCGTGACCTTGTCGCCGTGCAGCAGGCCTTCCTCGACCGCGCGGCGGAACGGCGTGCCGTGCGCGATCTTTTCGCCCATCATCGTGTCGTTCACGTCGGCGTGTGCATCGACGTGGATCAATGCAACCTTGCCGTGCTTGCGATGGATCGCGCGCAGGATCGGCAGCGCGATCGTATGGTCGCCGCCGAGCGTGATCGGCTTGCAGTCGTGCTCGAGGATCGCGTCGTACGCGGCTTCGATGCGTGCGATGGAATCGTGCAGGTTGTACGGATTGATCGCGACGTCGCCGATGTCGGCGATCTGCAGCGAATCGAAGGGGGCTGCGCGCGTGGCCATGTTGTACGGGCGCAGCAGCACGGATTCGGTGCGGATCTGGCGCGGGCCGAAGCGTGCGCCGGTACGGTTGGAGGTGCCGAGATCGAACGGCACGCCGACGAAACAGGCGTCGAGGCCTTCGGCGCTCGCCACGTGCGGCAGGCGCATCATCGTCGCGATGCCGCCGCAGCGCGGCATTTCATTGCCGCCGAGCGGCTGGAAATGGGGGTGGTCGTTCATGGGCTGTCTCTTCCGATGTGGGGTTGCCGTATCATGCGACGCGGCTTGGCGCACAGTTTTACGCGCTCCGCCTGCAAAGAAGAATGCGAAGATATCGACGTAAACATCGATTCTCATCGATGTATGGAAGGGGATGAGTGTGCTGGGGAATCTGTCGACCCTCGATCTGCGGTTGATCCGCGTGTTTCTCGCGGTCACGGACGCAGGCGGCGTATCGGCCGCGCAGGCCGTGCTGAACGTCGGGCAGTCGACGATCAGCGCACAGCTTTCGTCGCTCGAGACGCGGCTCGGCTACCGGCTCTGCGAGCGCGGCCGCAGCGGTTTCCGCCTCACGCCGAAGGGGGAGCGCTTCCACGCGATGAGCCGCAAGCTGCTCGCGGCGCTCGATGAATTCGGGATGGCCGCGCGGCACATGGATCGTCAACTGGTCGGCACGCTGAATATCGGCCTGATCGGCCATACGCCGGTGAGCCAGAACGCGCGGATCGCCGAGGCGATCGCCGCGTTCCGCACCCGCGACGAGGCCGTGCGTTTCTCGATCTCCGTGCGCGCGCCGGGCGATCTCGAGGAGAAGCTGCTGAGCGACGAGATCCAGATCGCGGTCGGCTATTTCTGGCACCGGGTGCCGTCGCTGCACTACACGCCGCTGTTCATCGAGCGCCAGGTCGCGTACTGCGGCCGCGGCCATCCGCTGTTCGACGGCGCCGGCGCGCTGACGCCGGCCGACGTCGCGGGCTTCGAATGGGCGTGGCGCTCGTATCCACTGCCCGAGGCGCAGATGTCGACGACGCCCGATCGCGTGACCGCGACGGCCGACAACATGGAGGCCGTCGCGTTGCTGATCCTGTCCGGCCACCACCTCGGCTACCTGCCGCAGCACTTTGCCGCGCCGTACGTCGCGCAGGGGCTGCTCGCGCCGCTCAATCCGGAGCAACTGCGCTACGACGTGACGTTCCACATGGTCGTCGCGCGCAACGGGCGCGGCAATCCGCTCGTGGATGCGTTTCTCGAGGATCTCGAACGCGCGCACCAGCCGCCCGACATCGCATAGGCCGCCGGCCTCAACACTGTGAACGAGTGTTGCAGCGGCGTGGCCCGACGCGGCCCACATCGATCGGCGTCGAAGTGATGGATCGGGCGTCGGGTGCGGCTTGCGCGCACCGCCCACCCGCCGGCATCACGGCACCGGCAACCCCGCGTCATGCTTGACCTCGCGCAGCGACAGCGCCGATTCGATCGACGTCACGCCCGGCAGCATCCGCAGCGATTCGCGCAGGAACGTGCCGTAGTCGTCGAGGTCGCGCGCCACGACCTGCAACAGATAGTCGGCGGTGCCCGCCACGTTGTGGCACGCCAGGATCCGCTCGATGCCGAGCACCTCCCGCTCGAAGCGGTCGGCGGTCTTGCGGTCGTGCGTCGCGAACCGCACGAGCACGAATGCAACGACGCCGAAACCGAGCGCCTGGCGCGACAGCTGCGCGCGGTAGCGCTCGATGTAGCCGTCGTTTTCGAGACGCTTCAGGCGTCGCGCGCAAGGGGTCTCGGAGAGGCCCACGGTGTCGGCGAGGCGGGCGATCGGCAGGCGGCCGTCGCGCTGCACCGCGGCAAGGATGGCGCGGTCGGTTTTGTCGAGTTCGATCATGTTGGCGGATTCCTGGTGAAGATTCGATGATTGTGGCGGATTCCCCTATAGATCGCCAATTCTGGACCAAAGATGGCCAATAATCCCTCGCCCGCTGGCGGCAACATATCGCCGTAAGAGGAGAGGGGCAGACCATGATTTCCACGCATTTGCTGTTGATTTATCTCGCCGCGCTGGCAGCCATCTATGCGGTGCCGGGGCCGGACATGGCGCTGGTGCTGCAGACCAGCATCGGCCGCGGCGTGCGGCCGGGGATGGCGGCGGCCGCCGGCCTGTCGCTCGCGCGGACCGCGCACGTGACGCTGTCCGCCTGCGGCGTCGCGGCGCTGATCCGCAGCGCGCCGTGGCTGTACGAAGTGATCCGCTACGGCGGCGCGCTCTATCTCGCGTATGTTGCGATCCAGGTGTTCCGTTCCCCCGTGTTCGCGCTCGGCGATGGCGACGCCGCGGCGACGGCGGGCGAGCTGCGCCAGTCGTTCGTGAAGGGCTTGCTCACCAACCTGCTGAACCCGAAGGCGCTGCTGTTCTGCTCGGTGCTGCTGCCGCAGTTCGTGCGCCCCGTGGCCGGCCCGGTCGTGTTGCAGATGTTCGAGCTGGGCGCGTTGCTGGTGGCGGCCGGCGTGTGCTTCGACCTCGCGTGCGTGTTCGGCGCATCGCGGATCGCCGCGTGGATGCGCGCGCATCCGCTCGCGCAGACGGTGCAGCGCTGGACGTTTTCCGCGGCGCTGATCGGCTTTGCGCTGCGGCTGTCGATGGACTGAGTGCCGATGCGGCGTCGCGCCTGCGCAGGCCGCGCGGCGCGTCGCCGCACCCGATGGAAGCCGCGCGCACCGCCGGCCCTGGCTTGCGCCCCGTCGCAGAAGGGCGTGCGCGCAAATCGTCCGACTGTTCTAAACTCCCTGTTACTTCGCGCTGAGCGAACCCGACCGAACGAACGGAACCGTCTCCCGCCGGCCCTGTCCGATTTCCTGGCTGTTCCGTGCAACGCGGTACCAAGGAGGGTCTGAACATGGCAAGGCATCTTCACGCCGACCGTGAACCCCGAATCGTCCCCGAGTCCAAGTGCCTCGGCCCGTGCGATCCGGCAGAACGCATCCACGTCACGATCATGTTGCGGCGGCAGGAAGAAGGGCAACTCGATACGCTGCTTCACCAGCTCGCCACCGGCGACGCGCAAGCGAAACCGGTGTCGCGCGAAACCTTCGCGCAACGCTTTTCCGCCAATCCCGACGACATTCGCAAGGCCGAGGACTTCGCACGTCGCCACCAGTTGACGGTCGACCGCGTCGATCCCGTCGAAAGCGTCGTCGTGCTGTCCGGCACGATCCAGCAGTTCGAAGCCGTGTTCGGCGTCAAGCTCGAGCGCTTCGAGCATCAATCGATCGGCCAGTATCGTGGCCGCTCGGGCCCGATCGCGCTGCCCGACGATCTCGGCGATGCCGTCACGGCCGTGCTCGGCCTCGACAGCCGCCCACAGGCGCGGCCGCACTTCCGGCTGCGACCGCCGTTCAAGCCCGCGCGCGGCGGCGCGGCGGGCGTCACGTTCACCCCGATCCAACTGGCATCGCTGTACGGCTTCCCGGCCGGCGACGGCGCCGGGCAGTGCATCGCGATCATCGAGCTCGGCGGCGGCTACCGCGCGGCCGACATCCAGCAGTATTTCCGCGGGCTCGGCATCGCGACGCCGCCGACGCTCGTCGACGTGAACGTCGGCACCGGCCGCAACACGCCGACCGGCGACCCGAGCGGCCCGGACGGCGAAGTCGCGCTCGACATCGAGATTGCCGGCGCGATCGCGCCGGCCGCGAAGATCGTCGTGTACTTCGCGCCGAACAGCGACGCGGGCTTCATCCAGGCCGTCAACGCGGCCGTCAACGATACGACCAACAAGCCGTCGGTGATCTCGATCAGCTGGGGCGGCCCGGAGGCGATCTGGCAGGCGCAGTCCGCTCAGGCGTTCGACCGCGTGCTGCAGGCGGCGGCCGCGCAGGGCATCACGGTGTGCGCGGCGTCCGGCGACAGCGGCTCGGGCGACGGTCTGCAGGACGGCGCCGATCATGTCGACTTCCCGGCATCGAGCCCGTACGTGCTCGGCTGCGGCGGCACGCAGCTCGACGCGCTGCCCGGGCAGGGCATTCGCAGCGAGGTCGCGTGGAACGACGAGGCCGCCGGCGGCGGCGCGGGCGGGGGCGGCGTCAGTACGCTGTTCGACCTGCCGGCGTGGCAGCAGGGGCTCACCGTCACGCGCGCCGACGGCAGCAGCGCGCCGCTCGCAAAGCGCGGCGTGCCGGACGTTGCCGGCGACGCGTCGCCGCAGACGGGTTACGAAGTGTCGATTGCGGGCACGGCCACGGTGATGGGCGGCACGAGCGCGGTCGCGCCGCTGTGGGCCGCGCTGATCGCGCGGATCAATGCGGCGGCGAACGGTGCGACTGCCGGCTGGGTCAACCCGGTGCTCTACAAGAATCCGGGCGCGCTGCGCGACATCACGCAGGGCTCGAACGGCACGTATGCGGCCGCGCAGGGCTGGGATGCGTGCACGGGCCTCGGCAGCCCGAACGGCGCGCAGCTCGCGGCGATCCTGACGCGCAAGCCGTCGAGCTGACGGCAGCGGTACACGTCTTTCCGTATGGCGCGGGCTTCCTGTCCGCGCCTTTTTCTCACCTCCAGGAGCAGCACGATGGGCATCGATTCCGCATCCTCCGGCGGCGTGTATCCGCTGCATCACGGCGACCACAATTCGCATGGCGTGCCGCCGACCGTCAATCCGGTCGCGCTCAGCCACGGGCGCGACCAGCCGTTCTTCGATCCGGTCGCGTACGGCAACGGCCCCGACGATTCGGTGACCGACACGACCGAGGCGGCCGCGATCACGCATCACACGATCCTGATCGACGGGAAGCGCATCGCCTACACGGCGACGGCCGGCCACCTCGTGACGGTCGACCCGAGCAGTTCGCAGCCGGCCGCGAAGATCTTCTACGTCGCGTTCACGGCCGACGGCGCGAAGGAGGAAACGCGGCCCGTGACATTCTTCTATAACGGCGGGCCGGGCTCGTCGTCGGTGTTCGTGCTGCTCGGCTCGTTCGCGCCGAAGCGCATCAAGACGTCGATGCCGGGCTTCACGCCGCCTGCGCCGTACCAGATGGAAGACAACCCGGACAGCATGATCGACCACAGCGACCTGGTGTTCATCAACCCGGTCGGCACCGGCTATTCGGCAGCGGTCGCGCCGAACAAGAATCGCAATTTCTGGGGCGTCGACCAGGACGCGGATTCGCTGAAGCAGTTCATCAAGCGCTACTTGACGAAGAACAACCGCTGGAATTCGCCGAAGTACCTGTTCGGCGAATCGTACGGCACCGCGCGCAGCTGCGTGCTCGCGTACAAGCTGCACGAGGACGGCGTCGACCTGAACGGCGTCACGCTGCAGTCGTCGATCCTGGACTACCGGCAGGCCGGCAACCCGGTCGGCGCGCTGCCGACCGCGGCGGCCGATGCGTGGTATCACAAGAAACTCGGTGTCACGCCGGCGCCGACGGATCTCGGCGCGTTCGTCGAGGAAGTCGCGCAGTTCGCGCGCACCGACTACCTGAACGCGTTGCGCACGGTCCCGCATGCGGACCCGGCGGCCGTGCAGAAGCTGTCGCAATACACGGGCATCGATACGGCGACGCTGCAATCGTGGAGTCTGAACATCGCCGGCTACGACGCGCGCGGCAATTCACTGTTCCTGACGACGCTGCTGCATGCGCAGGGGCTCGCGCTCGGCTCGTACGACGGCCGCGTGACCGGGATCTCGTCGGGTATCGCCGGCAAGATCGACCCGAACTCGGGCGGCAACGATCCGACGATGACTGCCGTGACGGGCGTCTATACGGCGATGTGGAACAGCTACCTGAACGAGCAGCTGAAGTTCACGTCGAATTCCGCGTTCACCGACCTGAACGACCAGGCGTTCCAGAACTGGGATTTCAGTCACATCGACCCGACCGGCGCGCAGCAGGGCATCGACGCGCAGGGGAACGTGATCCTCTATACGGCCGGCGATCTCGCGGCGGTGATGGCGCTGAACGTCGACCTGAAGGTGCTGTCGGCGAACGGCCTCTACGATTTCGTCACGCCGTTCTACCAGACCGTGATCGACCTGCAGCAGATGCCGCTCGAGGATCCGAAGGTGCGGCAGAACCTGTCCGCGCGTTTCTATCCGTCGGGGCACATGGTGTATCTCGACGGCGGCTCGCGTACCGCGCTCAAGCGCGATCTCGCGGCGATGTACGACGCGACGGTCAGCGATACGGGCGCGCGGATGCGGATTCGCGCGCTGCAGGCGAAGAAGACGGGCGGGCACGCGTAGCGTTGCCCGTCGTTTGGTTGCCGCGCGTAGCCGCTACGGCGCGCGCGGCGGTCGGGTTCCGACGTTGTGGGCCGGTCGCGCCGGGCTGCAGCGCCGGATCGCGACGCGGCGGTCGTTCAGCCGCAATGGCGGCTTAAGCAGCCGGCCAGTCGAACATCGTGTACGGCAGCGCGCGCTTGTGGCGCGACGCGTCGTAGAAGCGCAGCACCGTCTCGTACACGTGGTCGCTCACCGGCTTGCCTTCGAGGAAATCGTCGATCTCGTCGTAGCTCACGCCGTACGCGTGCTCGTCGGGGCGCAGCGGGCGCAGTTCCTCGAGATCGGCAGTCGGCACCTTCATCACGATCAGTTCGTCGCCGCCAAGCGCACGGGCCACCGCGCGCACGCGACGCTTGTTCAGCCCCGCGAGCGGCAGGATGTCCGCGCCGCCGTCACCGAATTTCGTGAAGAACCCCATCAACGATTCGGCCGCGTGATCGGTGCCGATCACGATCCCGCGCCGTGCACCGGCCACCGCGTACTGCGCGATCATGCGCTCGCGCGCCTTGATGTTGCCGTGCACGAAATCCTGCTGCGCCGGCGTCTCGAACGCATGGCCGGACGCGGCCAGCGCGGCGAGCATCGCGTCGGCGGCCGGCTTCACGTTGACGGTCAGCTCCTCGTCCGCGCGGACGAACGCGAGCGCGCGCTGCGCATCGGCTTCGTCGTTCTGCACGCCGTTCGGCAAGCGCATCGCGATGAAACGTGCGTCGTAGTCGTCGGCGCGCAGGCGTTCGACCGCCAGTTGCGCGAGCCGGCCGGCCGTCGACGAATCGACGCCGCCGCTGATGCCGAGCACGTAGGTCCGCAGGCCGGTCGAACGAAGGTATTGCGCGAGGAACTCGACGCGGCGGGCAATCTCGGCCTCGGCGTCGAATTGCGGGGCGACGTTCAGTTCGGCAATGATCGCGCGTTGGCGGCTGGCGAAATCGGCGGATGTCATGAAGGAAGTTCCGGAACAAAATCAAGGCGCCCATCATAAGCGCAATCGCGCCGTGGCGCCGCGCCGGGCGTGCGATCCGGCGATGTCGCGTTGCTTCGGCGAGACGGCTGCATCGCCGTGGTGCACGGTGCGCCGGGCGGGTGCAGGATGCCGCGCAACGGGCATTCGCATGGCCGGTAGTCGATGCGCGTGGCGGCCGGTGTGCAGGCAGCCGCACGGCGCACTCGGGCAGGTGCGTCAGCGCCGCGCGAGCACGACGCCCACCAGCGCGAGCGCGAAGCCGGCGAGCTGGATCGCCGCGAGCGTTTCGCCGAACAGCCAGTAGCCTTGCAGCGCGGCCAGCGGCGGCGCGAGGAACAGCAGCGACGTCGCGCGCGCGGCGTTGCCGCGCCGCAGCATCCACATCAGCATCGTGACCGCGCCGCCGGACAGGAACACGACACCCCATACGAGCGACACCCACAGCGCCGGCGCGCCGATCCAGCGCGTCTCGTGCAGCAGGGCGACGAAGATGGCCGCGACGATCGCCGCACCGAAGTTCTGGATGGCGACCGCCGTGCGCAGGTCGCTCTGCGCGAGCTTGCCTTTCTGGTACAGCGAGCCGGCGGTGATCGACCCGACCGCGAGCACCGAGACGGCCACGACGAGCCACGCCGGCGCGGCGCCCGGCGGTGGCGCGACACCGCCCGTGACCTTCGGCGCCAGCACGAGCGCGACGCCGGCGAGCCCGAGCGCCATCCCGAACCAGCCGCGGGCAGGCAGGCGCTCGTTGAACAGCGGGACGGCGAGCACGGCGGTGGCGAGCGGCTGCAGCGCGCCGAGCAGCGCCATGACGCCCGCGTTCAGCCCTTGCGCGACGGCCCAGTAGCTCGCGCCGAGATAGATGCCCTGCAGCAGCGCCCCCGCGATCAGGTGGCGCGGCCATTCGCGGCGGGCCGGCCACGGTGCGCGCGCCACGAGCGCCACCACGCCGAACAGCGCGGCCGTGCCCGCGAAACGCGCGAGCAGGAACAGATTGGGATCGGCGTAGGGCTTGATTGCCCGCGCAACGATGAAGCCGGTGGACCAGAGGGCGACGAAAGCGGCGGCGACGATCGAGATCAGCATGCGTGGCGGGCCGCGACGCGGCCGGACGGAATCGTGAAGTCGGCCAGTATCGGGGCAAGCGATGCGGGCGTCTTGTCGAATCCTGCACTCATGCCGCGCATCGTGTGAATGCGCCGGCGCTCGTTGCGTGCCGTGCAACCGGCTTCCGGCGCGGGCCGGTGATTGATCGGGGCAGGCGCTCGGACGGGAAGGGCACGCGCCGCGTGCGGAGCGGGCGAGCGTGAAGCCGCGGAGATCAGTCGATCGAGAACGTGTCGAGCGGCTGGTTGGCGCGCGCGTCGTTCGCGAAGCGCGCGGCGAGCTGTTCGTAGAGCCGGCGGGCCTCGTCGAGCGTCAGGTCGATCCAGTACGGATCGCCGGCCGCGTCGTTGAGACGTTCGGGCGGAAACTGGATTTCGATCACACTGCCTTTGCGATACATGGCGCGAGCCCCTTTGCTTGGTCTGTCGTTCGGCGAAGCGCAGAGTGTAGCAACCGGCGCCGCGCCGATTCGCGCGCGTCAGGCAATACAGAATTTCGCTTTCGGGAAACGCGGCCCGCCGGGTTTCCCGACGCAGTCAAATGCCGGTCAAACGGCCGTAATACAATGGGCGGCTTACCCATTACCAGTCGCCTCGGGCGCACACGCGATGCTGGCGGAACAACGTCATCAATTCATTCTGTCGGAACTCGGGCGGTCGGGCGCATTGTCGGTCGCGGAACTCGTCCGCTCGCTCGACGTGTCGCGCGAGACCGTGCGGCGCGACCTGAACGCACTGGCCGCACGCGGCCTGCTCGTGATGACGCATGGCGGCGCGCTGGCCGCGGATCGCCGCGAGCCGAGCCTGTCCGAGCGCGAAGCCGCGAACGCCGAAGCGAAGCGCACGATCGGGCGGCGCGCGGCCGAATTCGTGCCCGACGATGCATCGGTGCTGATCGATTCGGGCAGCACGCCGCATGCGGTTGCGCTGGCGCTCGCCGACCGGCACCGGCTGTCGGTCTACACGAACGACTGGCGCACCGCGTTCGTGCTCGCGCGGCGCAACGGCAACCGCGTGACGCTGCTCGGCGGCGAACTGTCCGACGACGAGGACGCCACGTTCGGGCTCGACACGATCCAGCAGCTCGCGCAGTACCACGTCGATTTCGCGTTCGTGGGCGCCGGCGGGATCACGCCCGACGGCGAGTGCACCGACTACTCGCGACTCGCGGCCGAAGTGCGCAGCCGGATGATCGCGGCGGCGGGCATGGCGATCATCGTCGCCGATCATTCGAAATTCGGCCGCGTGACGCCGGTGCGCATCAACGGCACGGCGGCTGCCCGCTATCTGGTGACCGAACGCGCACCCGACAAGGCCGTGCGCCGCGCGTTGACCGCGCGCGGGATCGAACTGCTCGTGTGCGACTGACGCGCGTCCGACATACAAGGTTCATCGAACCGTCATCCGCAGGGAAGAACCGGCGTCAAGACTGACTCATTCACCTCGACCGGCCGCAAGGCCAGGGAGCAACGAATGACCGTCAGCGTGCGCAGCTATCTTTCCCCCACCCTGGTCCTGCTGGCTTTCGACTGGCCCGATGCGGCGTCGCGTGCCGATTTCCTCGGCTTCGCGATCCGGCGCACGCCGGGCTTCTGGTCGGCCGACGGCAAGACGCGCGCGCCGGACAGCTGGCTGCCGAACCGCCTGACGTTCGACGGCCCGGCCGCGCACACGCAGGGCGACGCGCCGACCGACCAGGCGCCGATCCAGAAATTCATGTGGTGGGACGCGCGCATCGACCCGCAGGATCGCGGCGCGGCGTTCCGCTATGACGTGTATCCGGTCGTCGGTACGCCGGCGAGCCTGCAGGTGCTCGACGCGCAAGCCGGCGTGTGCGACGTCGTGTTGCCCGCGCACATCGAGGACGGCATCGGCACGTGGTTCAACCGCGCGGTGGTCAGCTCGCAGGCCTTCGCGAAGCAGGTGGCGGCGCTGGGCCTCGCGCCGAATGCGGCGCCGAGCGACGCGCAGGCGCTGAAGCTGCGCACGTGGCTCGCGAACGACATGGAGCAGGTGTTCACGGAGATGCTCGACCCCGCGTCGCGCGCGGCGTCGGCCGTCTATCACCTGACCGACACGCTGTGGGCGCTGCCGGCGTTCGAAGCGTTCGGACGCCGGCACGGCGAAGCGTCGCTCGCGATCGTCTACGACGCGCACACGACGGCGCGCAAGGGCAAGCCGCCGCTGCCGTCGCCGAACCAGCCGGCCGTCGATGCGCTGCAGGGTCTCGCGACGCTCGCGCCGCGCGACAAGACGCACATCATGCACGACAAGTTCATCGTGACCGATGCGTCGTCGAATGCGGTGCCCTCACGCGTGCTGACCGGTTCCGCGAACTTCACGACCGAGGGGCTCACGGAGCAGGCGAACGTGCTGCACGCGTTCGATTCGCCCGCGCTTGCCGCGCTGTACAACGATCGCGCGCATGCGCTGGCCGGGAATCCGTCGATCGCGGAGACGGCGCCGCTGTCGCCGGGCTGGTCGGAACCGATGACGATCGGCAGTGCGCAGGTACGCCTCGCGTTTTCGCCGGAGCCGGCGGGGCAGCGCACCGAGATCGACACGATCGTCGCCGCGATCGCGGCCGCGAAGCATTCGGTGTCGTTCTGCCTGTTCATGCCGACCGACGCGGCGTTGCGCGACGCGTGTTTCGCCGCCGGCGACCGCGGCCTGATGATGTTCGGGCTGGTGAACAAGATCAACGTCGGCAGCGCGACGAAGGCCGATGCGGCGCAGCAGGCCGGCCAGACGCTCGATGCCGCGACGCTCGCGAACCTCGAGTTGTATCACCGCAGCCGCGACAACCACGACGTGATCGATGCCGCGTATTTCTCGCCGGCCACCGTGCCGCAGGGCTTCGAGCCGGAATTGCGGCTGTTTCCGGGCGAACCGGCGCCGGCCTTTCCGCCCGTCGTGATCCATCACAAGTTCATCGTGATCGATGCGGAGGGCGCGAATCCGGTCGTCTATACGGGCTCGGCGAACATGAGCCGCAATTCCGAGCAGTACAACGACGAGAACCTGCTCGAGATCCGCGACCAGCGGATCGCGGCGATCTATCTTGCGGAATTCCTGCGGCTGTACGAGCACTATCGCGCGCGGGCGCTGGCGATCAGCGCAAAGCAGCACGGCGCCGGCACGGGCACGCATGCGCGGCTCGCGCTCGCGCCCGATTCGAGCTGGGCGAAGAAGTATTACGTGGCGGGAAGCCCGGAAGAGAAGGCGCGGATCGCGCTGGCGTCGACCACGCCGGCGGACTGACGCACGAGAGAACGCCGGGCGCGGTCGAGGCGCGCCCGGCGTGAGACTGACCGCGAAACCGGCTGACGGCGCCGCTTATGCGGCGACGTAGCGCAGCACGGCGTCGGCGATCGTGTCGCGATGCCGTGCGCGCAGGCGCGGTGCCGACGGGTCGCGGCCGAACGCGGCGCCGAACGTGTAGCGGTTCGACACGCGGTGGAAGCAGAACGAGCTGATCAGCAGGTGCAGGTCGAACGCGTCGATGTCCTGGCGGAACGCGCCGCTCGCCGCGCCGCGTTCGACCAGTTCCTCGAGCGTCTTGATGATGCTGACGTTGCGGTTCTTGAACGACTTGAGCTGTTCGAGATACTTCGCGCCGTGGATGTTCTCGATCGACACGAGGCGGACGAAGTCGCGATGCTTGTCGTGATAGTCGAACGTGAATTCGACGAGGCGGCGCATGCCCTCGCGCGGCTCCATGTCACCGACGTGCAGTTCCTGCTCGAGTGCGCGGATGTCGCCGTACACCTTCTCCAGCACGGCCTCGTACAAGCCTTCCTTGCTTTCGAAGTAGTAGTAGAGCATCCGCTTCGTCGTGTTGGTCCGCTCGGCGATGGCATCGACGCGCGCGCCCGCGAGGCCCATCGCGGAGAATTCCTGCGTGGCGACGTCGAGGATGTTGCGTTTGGTTTGCTCGGGATCGTATTTGCGCCGCGCATCGGACGGAAGCGCGCGGGTGTCGGGCGTGGCGGCCTTGCTTCCTGCTTTCATGTGACTTTATTGTGGCTTCGGCGGCTTGGAAAAGCCATTCTAGCATGCGGGAAATCCCCGCCCGGCCGACCTGACGCTCTAATCGGCAGGGCGGTTTCGGCCGCCGTGGCCGCCGCTCAGCGGCGGCAGGAGGCGAGCGCGTCGCGGGCCTGGTACGCCGTGTACGTGAGCTGCGCGGCCGCGAGGCCCGCCAGCCCGAACGTGCGCGTGAGCCCGAACGCGTTGAAACCTTCCGGCACCGGCCGGCCTTCGGCCAGCGCGGCCGCGAGCGCTTCGCCGGCCACGGTGGTCGGTGCCATCCCGTGGCCGCCGAACGCGATCGCGTGCCACACGCCGTCCGCGTCGCGGCCGATCTGCGGCATCTTGTGCCGCGCGTAGCTCATCAGCCCGCCCCATGCGTAGTCGACCTTCACGCCTTCCAGTTGCGGATACACGCGCAGCAGGTCGCGCCGCAGCAGGCGCGCGATTGCGTCGGGGCCGCGGTCGAGCACGGAGATCCGGCCGCCCCACAGGATGCGCGTGTCCTTCAGCGGACGGTAATAGTCGAACGCGAAACGTGTGTCGTAGATCGCGTACGGCGCGTCGATCGCGTCGGGCAGGCGCGCGCCGAGCGGTTCGGTCGCGATCACATAGGTCGCGATCGGCAGCACCGCGCGCTCGATGCGCGGCGACACGCCGCGCGCGTAGCCGCCGCCGGCGAACACGACGTCCTTTGCGCGCACCGTGCCCTGCGCCGTGCGCACGATGTACCCGGCGCCTTCGCGCGCGATGCCGAGCGCAGCCGAGCGTTCGTACACGCGCGCGCCGCCGCGCGATGCGGCCGCCGCGACGCCGAGCACGTACTTGAGCGGATGGAAGTGGAAGGCGTTCGGCTCGAACAGGCCGCCGTAATAGCGCCGCGTCTTCAGCCGCTTGCGCAGCGCGTCCGTGGAAACGGGTTCCCAGTCGACGCCGAGTTCATCCTTCATCAGCGTGCGCACGCTGTCGAGCCGGGACGGATCGTCGAACCAGTTCGCGAGCATCACGCCCTGGTCGACGATGTCGCAGTCGATGCCGTAGCGCGCGATCCGCGCGCGGATCAGGTCGACCGCATCGACGGTGAGCCGGTACAACCGGCGCCCTTCGTCGCGGCCGAGCGTGCGCAGCAGGTCGGCGTTGTCGAGGCTGTAGCCGCCGAACACGAAACCGCCGTTGCGGCCCGACGCGCCGAAGCCGACCCGTTCGCTGTCGAGCACGACGACGTCATGCACGCCGCGCTCGACGAGGCCGAGCGCCGTGCACAGGCCGGCGAGGCCGCCGCCGACGATGCAGACCTGCGTGTCGATCGTGCCGGTCAGTTGCGGGTAGGGCTGGCGGGTAACGGTGGCTTCGTAGAAGTTCTGCATGCGATTTCGTTGACTCGTAACGGCGGAAAAACAGGCGGCGCGCGTCGATCTTGCCTGAACGTGCGCGCCGCGTCGAATGGGGGCTGGGCGCCGGCCGCCGCGTTCGGGGGCGGCCGGTGCGATCCGGGCCGATCCGCGCGGTCAGGCGCCCGGCGTCGGGTTGGCCGGCCGGGCGACATAGCCCGCGTAGCCGGTGTCGGCCTGCGGCGCGGGTGCGGGCGTCGCGTTACGTTCGATCCACGGCGCGATCTCCATGTCTTCGTAGCGCACGAGGCGGCATTTGCGCACGAGCGCGTAGCCGAGCCAGATCGCGAGGAAGAATGGCAGGCCGATGTAGGTCGCGGCGACGCCGACCCAGTCGATCTTGTCGGAGAGGAACGCCTGGTAATCCTGGCCGAGCGCGACGACCGCGCACAGCGCGAATGCGAACAGCGGGCCGAACGGGAACCACTTCGACCGGTACGGCAGTTGGTCGAGCCGGTAGCCCTGTTTCAGGAAGCCCTTGCGGAACCGGTAGTGGCTGACCGCGATGCCGAGCCACGTGATGAAGCCGGCCATGCCCGACGTGTTCAGCAGCCACAGGTACACGGTCTTGTCGCCGTAGAGCGACGTGAGGAAACACAGCGCGCCGACGGCCGTCGTCGCATACAGCGCGTTGCGCGGCACGCCCCCGCGCGACAGCTTCGCGAAGATCTTCGGTGCGCGGCCTTCGACCGCGAGGTTGTAGAGCATCCGCGTGGACGCATACATGCCCGAGTTGCCGGCCGACAGCACGGCCGTCAGGATCACCGCGTTCATCACGCCGGCCGCGAATGCGAGGCCCGCGTGGCGGAACACCAGCGTGAACGGGCTCACGCCGATGTCGGTCACGTCGCTCTTCAGCAGGCTCGGGTCGGTATAGGGAATCAGCACGCCGATCACGAAGATCGCCAGCACGTAGAACAGCAGGATGCGCCAGAAGATCTGGCTCACCGCGCGCGGGATCGTCGTGCGCGGGTTTTCCGATTCGCCGGCCGCGACGCCGATCATTTCGGTGCCCTGGAACGAGAAGCCCGCGATCATCGCGACGCCGAGCATCGTCGCCCAGCCGCCGGCGAACGGCGCGTCGCCGATCGTGAAGTTGCCCCAGCCCGCGCTCGGGCCGCCCTGCGTGATCCCGAAGATCATCAGCAGGCCGACGCCGACGAACGCGAGCACCGTCAGCACCTTGATCAACGCGAACCAGTATTCGGCTTCGCCGAAGCCGCGCACCGACAGCGCGTTGAGCGCGAAGATCAACGTGAGGAACAGTGCGCTCCACCAGACGCCCGGCACGTGCGGGAACCAGTAGTGCATCACGAGTTGCGCGGCGACCAGTTCCACCGCCAGCGTCACGGCCCAGCTGTACCAGTAGTTCCAGCCGAGCGCGAAGCCGAAGCCTTCGTCGACGAACTTCGCGCCGTAGGTCGCAAACGAGCCCGACACGGGCATGAACGCGGCCATTTCGCCGAGGCTCGTCATCAGGAAATAGACCATCAGGCCGATCACCATGTACGCGAGCATCGCGCCGCCGGGGCCGGCCTGCGAGATCGATGCGCCGGACGCGACGAACAGGCCCGTGCCGATCGAGCCGCCGATCGCGATCATCCGCAGATGGCGGGCCTGCAGCGCGCGGTGGAGGGACGGCTTCGCGTGCGGCGAGCCGGACGGACGGGGCGAATCGGGGCGGATATCGGAATGCATGGCGGGCGCTGGGCGCTGTCTCCGGAATTGTTTTTCGGTGACGAAGCGCGACGCGTTGCCGGCTGCCGGCCGGGCAGCGGTAATGCGGTGCTGAAACGGGCCGGATGAACCGGGCCGCGATGCGTGTCGCCTTCGTCTGTCATCCGGCAGCCGTCACGGCGGCCGGCGGCGCGCCGGGTGCATTGCACCTCGACGTCGCAACGATTGTGTGTGCCCGGTGCACGGGGCGGCAAACGATATTTCCGAACAGGGTGATGCAGCTTTGTCATCAACTTGCATCGCGTCGGGATGCGTCCGATGGCCTGGCTGCGGGCGTTGGAAACGTCCCATATCGGCACGAGAATGCATCGGTCCGGCTCGTCGAGGTGTTGCGTTTTCGGAATGAAGTCGTGAGTTAATATCAATAGCGGCCCGACTTGTGGCCGCCGACAATGTGTTTCATGGATCGTGCCGCCGCGAGGCGGGAGCGCGCCGTCCGGCGGGCTCCCGGCGGCGGCGCAGCGCGATGCGCCGTGCGGCGCACCGGGCCTGCCGCGCGGCGCATCCGCTTGCACAGGGCGCGCGAACGCGCTCCAATCGAATCACGCGGGCGGCGCTGCCGCCGCACCGATCAATCTGTCCCTGAAGAGGAAGTGATGCAATTCAACGACATTCTTGCCGCGCTCGATATCGATCTCGCCCAGTGGAAAGGCAATGCGCTGACCGCGCGTTCGCCGCTCGACGGCGCGACGCTCGCGACGCTGGCCGTCGACGCGCCCGCCGACGCCGAGCGCAAGATCGACGCCGCGCACGACGCATTCCTCAAGTGGCGCACGGTGCCGGCGCCGGTGCGCGGCGAACTCGTGCGCGTGTTCGGCAACGTGCTGCGTGAGCACAAGGCCGAGCTCGGCCGCCTCGTCACGCTCGAGGCCGGCAAGATCACGTCGGAAGGCCTCGGCGAAGTGCAGGAAATGATCGACATCTGCGATTTCGCGGTCGGTCTGTCGCGCCAGCTTTACGGCCTCACGATCGCCTCCGAGCGCCCCGGCCACCGGATGATGGAAACGTGGCACCCGATCGGCGTGTGCGGCGTGATCTCGGCGTTCAACTTCCCGGTCGCCGTGTGGGCATGGAACGCGGCGCTCGCATTCGTGTGCGGCGATTCTGTCGTGTGGAAGCCGTCCGAGAAGACGCCGCTCACCGCGATCGCGTGCCACGTGCTGCTCCAGAAGGCGATCCGTGAATTCGAGAAGACCCACCCGGGCGTCGCGCCGGCGGAGCTGAGCCAGCTGGTGCTCGGCATGCGCGATGTCGGCGAGGTGCTGACAGCGTCGAAGAAGGTGCCGGTGGTCAGCGCGACGGGCAGCGTGCGGATGGGCCAGGAAGTCGCGAAGGTGCTGAGCCAGCGTCTCGCGCGCGGCATCCTCGAACTCGGCGGCAACAACGGGATGATCGTCGCGCCGAGCGCCGATCTCGATCTCGTCGTGCGCGCGGTCACGTTCGCGGCGGTCGGCACGGCTGGCCAGCGCTGCACGACGCTGCGCCGCCTGTTCGTGCATCGCAGCCTGGTCGAACAGCTGCTGCCGCGTATCGAGAAGGCCTATGCATCGGTGAAGGTCGGCAACCCGCTTGAAGAAGGCACGCTGGTCGGCCCGCTGGTCGATCGCGCGTCGTTCGATGCGATGCAGAAGGCGCTGGCCGATGCGCGCGAGCAGGGCGGCGAAGTGAAGGGCGGCGAGCGCGTCGACGTCGGTCACGCTGATGCGTACTACGTGCGTCCGGCCATCGTGCGGATGCCGAAGCAATCGGCGGTGGTCGAGCGCGAGACGTTCGCACCGATCCTGTACGTGATGGTCTACGACAACTTCGACGACGCGATCGAACTGCACAACGCGGTGCCGCAAGGCCTGTCGTCGGCGATCTTCACGAACGACATGCGCGAGGCCGAGCAGTTCATGTCGGCAGCAGGCAGCGACTGCGGGATCGTCAACGTGAACATCGGCACGAGCGGCGCGGAGATCGGCGGCGCGTTCGGCGGCGAGAAGGAAACGGGCGGCGGCCGCGAGTCGGGTTCGGATGCGTGGAAGGCGTATATGCGCCGCGCGACGAACACGATCAACTACAGCCGGCAGTTGCCGCTGGCGCAGGGGGTGAAGTTCGACGTTTGATGCCGTGTGGGATTGGCGTGTTGCTCACGCTGATTTCATCGGGCGACTGATGTAGCGTCGTAATCGTTTCAAGTGGGAAAGCCGGCCATGGGCCGGCTTTTTTGTTTTTGGCGGGGAAATTGGTTACCGGCTTATGGGGGGATGGTTTGGTGGTGCTTTCAAACGTATCGATTTTCTGATGAGGTGGGGTTAGTGATTGCTCGAATAAGTACGAGATTATTATCATTTTTCGTATGCGTATGAAAATAATAACTTTTCTTGTTTTCTTTCAATTCTTTCGATATCTTCGTGGTGTTGTGCTCGGTGACGGGTGGGGCGCAGCAGAAAAACGAATTCACATTTAATTATTTTGAATGAAATTCCAATTCCACATTGGAGAATTTGCAAATATGCCGGATGTAAAGTATTGAGTTTGAGTGATTGGTAAATAATCTCGAATCTAGTGTGGGTGGTGTTAATGCGGGTTGCTGATGTCAGATCGATTTAAAGGATGGCACTCAATATCGAAAGAGGAAGTGGTTGATAGCGAATCTCGGAGTCTTGTTGGTGGAGTGATTGGAATTTACAAGTTCAGTCCGGCCATTCTGGTACTGCATGTCGCCGGTGCAATCGTAGCTTGGCTTGCGCCGGAAGATGCGCTGGTGCGATGGCCCTTTCTAGATATGATTGTAGCCGGCGTTGGCAAAGTATTTCCTTTGCTATTCGGTGCTGTTGAGAAGTCAAAATTCCCCGACGTCACTGCACTCTATTTTGCGCTGATGCTTGCCGCCTTTCCGTTTAGGCTTCTGGTTGGGTTTCGTTTGCTTTATTCTGGTCAGGCTAAGGGGAGGGAAGTGTATGAGAGATTGTCGATAACAGGAAAGGTAAAGGTAATTTTGGGTGCTCCATTTTTTCTTTTATGTGGGGTTTTTGTTTTGGTTGAGGGGTACTACTACGAATTTAATTTCATTCCCATTGGTGAGTCTCGATTGTGGCTTGGCTTGGTGGGGCCGTTGTTCGCAGGCGGTGCTCATATTATGTGTATTTCTCTAGGTCTTAGTTGGATTTGGTTCTTTGTGATCAGTATTTTTTCATCGAAAGAGGAGTGATTCATGGCTTGGCATGAACTTGATGAGTGGGACGCGTTGGGGGCTGCGGGAGAGAGTGTAAAGCAGGCGTTGGAAAAAATTTCCATTCATGTCGGGCAGATTTCCACCAATGCGGCCAGATTGTCCGTCGACGCAGCCGCGCGTGCCGAGTACTCAAGGCTAATGTGGCAGAACCTTGATGAACTTAGCACTGCTGTGATTCGAGGGTTGGATAGCGTTGACCGTAGCCGCCTTGACGCTCAGCTAATCGCACGTGTAGAGGCGATGAGATCAGAGTTGGCCAAGGCGCGGTCGTTTGCAACGATTGCGACAGAAGCCGATAACCTAGCAAAAGGCATTCAGGGAATCGGGGCACAGCTGGGCGGTCTCATTTCGGCAGCGCAGCTACTTTGGGTTCTCAAGGATCCAAACGCGTCATCGTACGAAGTTGGCAGTGTCGCGATGGGCGTGTTGGGCGGTATTGTCGCGGCAGTTCTATTGCCTGTCACCATGTCGGGAATTGTTGGTGGCGCTTTGACTATTGGGGTCGGCGTGATTGGAGGCGCGACGGCGAAATTCGCTTGGGAGAAATACATAGCTCCGAATGTCTTCAACTGGAGCGAGAGCAACAGCGCTAATTTCCGGCAGGAGCTTTCGCGTACGATTGACCGTCTTATGGGAGTCTCGTCGTCGAATGTTTCTGTTAGAGATTCCTACGTTGATGGCGTATGGGCCATCACGACTTATAGTGATGGAGTTCGAGTCGAAGTGGCCAACCTGCCATATAGGGACCAGGTGCCTGGATTTGAAGCGGGGAGTGTTAGCGTCGGTGATCGGTGGGTAGGCTATTCGACAAAAGTCGTTACTCCCGATGGCAAGGGCGGTAGCGTGATCGAGTATATTGGGCAATCCGGCGTGGTGACTTCAGTCAACGATCGGGTTACTCGGGCCTGTCAGGAATTTTGTGTTTAAGGCATAACATGCTCCCAAGGAGAATTTATGCCTCGCAAACCGAAAGCCCAGCCGGCGGCTCTGCCGGCGATTCCGGCCGAGTTGCTTGAGCAGTTCGGCA
>NZ_JAIZRY010000025.1:0-39496 GCF_020420125.1 Burkholderia sp. AU30280 | reverse complement strand
GCGCGGGCCTGCTGGCCAAGCGGATCCAGGCCAACGGCGACTCGCTGGAATACGGCTGGGACCGGCAAGGCCAGATCACGCTGCTGCGCAACGAGAACGGGCGGGAATACACGTTCAGTTACGACACTTTCGGCCGCTTGACCACCGAACGCGATTTCGACGGCAAATCGACGCAGTACTACCGCGATACCCGCACGGGCCGGATCGGCCACCGCCTGGCAGGCGGCGTCATGCAGCAGTTCGACTACGACGCGATGGGGCGGATTGCGCATCGGTCCGGCTGGGCCGCCCGCTACGGCGAGCGAAACACGGTTTATCTGACACCGCCCACGGCCGGGGAAGTCGAGCGCGAGTCGTTCGAATACGATGGCTTCGGCCGGCTGGCGACGGCGCTCAATGACGACGCGCGGGTGCGCCGCTTCTACGATCCGGTCGGCAACCTGGTGCGCGAGCACGTGAATACGTCGTTCGATGAGAATGGCGCCCGTGATCCGGCCGGCGACTACGGTCTTGAGCAGGTCTGGCGGCACGAGTATGACGAAATCGGCACCCGCATCGCCACGATTCGGCCCGATGGCCGACGGCTGGACTGGTTGACCTACGGCTCGGGCCACGTGCACGGCCTGCTGTTCGACGGGAAATCGGTTGCGAACTTCGAGCGTGACGACGGGCACCGGGAGACCGTGCGCGAGCTCGGCAACGGCCTGAAGCAGGTGACGCAGTACGACGCGGCGGGGCGACTCGCTCGTCAGACGCTGCAAGGCACGGGTGGCAAGGTCACGGAGCGCCGCTACCAATACGACAAGGCGGGACAGCTGACCCAGATCGCCGATCTGCGGCGCGGCGAGATCCAGTATGCGTACGATCCGGTCGGCCGGCTCACGCGCGCGCAGTCGGCGCTGGGCGTGGAGACCTTCGCGTTCGACCCAGCGAGCAATATCGTGGAGGCGAGCGAGCGCGATCAGCACGGGATCGGCGCCGAAGGCGGCAAGCGCTCGGCGCCGTTGCTGGATAACCTGCTGAAGCAATACGCCGGCACGCGTTTCGAATATGACGAGCGAGGCAACCTGACGCGCCGCACCCACAACGGGGAGTCGACCGCGTTCGAATGGAGTGCGTTGGGGCGAATGTCGGTGGCCGTCAACCGACACATGCGAGCGACCTACGTCTACGACGCACTGGGGCGGCGAATCGCGAAGCACACTGAGGCGCAGGTGGCGCCCCGAGCGAGTGCGGGCAGCGGCTGGCGTGACGCGGAGCGGGCCCGGTTGGCGCGGGAGCACGGCTACGGACTGACGCTGTACGGATGGGATGGTGACCAGTTGGCGTACGAGACGGTCGGTGCGCGTCGGGAGATCGTGCACTACGTGTACGAGCCGGGCAGCTTTACGCCGTTGGCGCGGGCGAGCGTGCCGATGGAGCGGGCCGGGAACGAACAGGCGCCTGCCCCGTCGTTGGCGTACTACCATTGCGATCAGATCGGCACGCCGCAGGAGGTGACGGACGAGGCTGGCGAGGTGGCGTGGTCGGCGCGGTACAAGGCTTGGGGGGCCGCGCTGGAAGTCATCAGCGATGCAGCGCGCAGGGCCGGGATCACCAATCCGCTGCGCTTCGCCGGGCAGTACTTTGATCGTGAGACGGGGCTGCACTATAACCGGCATCGGTACTATGATCCGAGTAGCGGACGGTTCGTATCGAAAGACCCGATCGGGCTCGCTGGCGGTATCAACGTCTATCAGTACGCGCCCAACCCGGTGCAGTGGATTGACCCGCTCGGTTTGGCAAAGCTTTGCTGCTGCGGCGAGCCGTATGTCGATCCTGACGCGCGCTGGCGAGATGTCATGAATGACCCGAACACGCCGAGTTCAATGCGTGGTTGGCTCCAAAATCAAGCACGTCGCGTAGACGCTGGCCAGCAAGCCAATATCAAAGCCCCACCGGGATATGAGCTTGCACATCGGCCACGATTCGAAAACGACTCTGGCTTCGATTATTCACATGCAGACCCGATGCTAGCGGCGGACCATCGAGGTATTCAGCATCGCTATTGGCGCAAGCGCAACGGGTGCTGGTCAGCAAAGATGCCGAACTCAGGTTCACCTGGAACGGGTAAGCTGAGTCTCCCGAAGCCGGGCTCTTTACCGTAAGTGAGAAATGATGGCTAAGGCGCGAGTGATAGGCACAACAGTAGATGCGATCCATGCAGCTGAGACGGAATTGGCGCGAACCTTGCCTAAGTCCTTCTCAGATTGGTTGTTGGACAACAACGGCAAAGCATTGGGCGCTCTGGTCGTGTTTCCTGTATTCGATGCACGCGATCCCCGCAAGACGTGGGAGTCGATAGTTCGTCGCTTCAAAGGAGAGTGGCAGGAGTGGCGAGACAATTTTTCCGGTAGCTCTATCGACTTCTCTCGGTTGCTACCGTTTGCCGAATTCGGAACGGGCGATTACTACTGCTTCGACTACGGAACGCTTGGCAACACCGGAGAGCCTGTTGTCGTTCTTTGGTCGCATGAGACAGGGCGGGCATCGGCGATTGCGGACAGCTTTGCAGCGTTCTTAACCGTGCCCGGCCGCCCTGGATAACGATAGAAGCTCAAGCATCTTGGGGCCGCGTAAGCGGCCCCTGCTGTTTCTGGACGTGATACTCGATGCGGCTCGGAATTCGGTGACGACGGGCACCGGGAGACCGCGCGAGCTCGGCAACGGCCTGAAGCAGGTGACGCAATACGACGCGGCGGGGCGACTCGCGCGTCAGACGCTGCAAGGCACGGGTGGCAAGGTCACGGAGCGCCGCTACCAATACGACAAGGCGGGGCAACTGACCCAGATCGCCGACCTGCGGCGCGGCGAGATCCAGTATGCGTACGATCCGGTCGGCCGGCTCACGCGCGCGCAGTCGGCGCTGGGCGTGGAGACCTTCGCGTTCGACCCGGCGAGCAATATCGTGGAGGCGAGCGAGCGCGATCAGCACGGAATCGGCGCCGAAGGCGGCAAGCGCTCGGCGCCGTTGCTGGATAACCTGCTGAAGCAATACGCCGGCACGCGTTTCGAATATGACGAGCGAGGCAACCTGACGCGCCGCACCCACAACGGGGAGTCGACCGCGTTCGAATGGAGCGCGTTGGGGCGGATGTCGGTGGCCGTCAACCGACACATGCGGGCGACCTACGTCTACGACGCACTGGGGCGGCGGATCGCGAAGCACACCGAGGCGCAGGTGGCGCCCCGAGCGAGTGCGGGCAGCGGCTGGCGTGACGCGGAGCGGGCCCGGTTGGCGCGGGAGCACGGCTACGGGCTGACGCTGTACGGATGGGATGGCGACCAGTTGGCGTACGAGACGGTCGGTGCGCGTCGGGAGATCGTGCACTACGTGTACGAGCCGGGCAGCTTTACGCCGTTGGCGCGGGCGAGCGTGCCGATGGAGCGGGCTGGGAACGAACAGGCGCCTGCCCCGTCGTTGGCGTACTACCATTGCGATCAGATCGGCACGCCGCAGGAGGTGACGGACGAGGCTGGCGAGGTAGCGTGGTCGGCGCGGTACAAGGCTTGGGGGGCCGCGCTGGAAGTCATCAGCGATGCAGCGCGCAGGGCCGGGATCACCAATCCGCTGCGCTTCGCCGGGCAGTACTTTGATCGTGAGACGGGGCTGCACTATAACCGGCATCGGTACTATGATCCGAGTAGCGGACGGTTCGTATCGAAAGACCCGATCGGGCTCGCCGGTGGGCTGAACGTCTATCAGTACGCGCCCAATCCAGTCGATTGGATTGATCCACTTGGATTGAGCAAGTACATTCCCGCGCCATCGAGTTTGCCGGGCTTCCCGGATGCCGTGCGCGTAAAACCGAAGACGCCAGTGCAAGGTGGTGGAGGGTTGCGAAAGCGCTGGAAGCGGGCAAACGGGTGCATTTGCGAGTGGGACTCTCAGCATGGCGAAGTTGAGATGTACAACAAGCGAGGAAAGCACATGGGCGCATTTGATCCCGAGACGGAAGAAGCTATATCTGGTAAGGGAGCTGACCCAACAAGGACGATTGAGCCATGAGTGAAGAAAAGGTATATCGATATATTTCTGTTTTTGAAAAGAATGGTAATGCGCATGTGATGGATATTGCTTTTTCAAGCATGCCTGATCTTCAGTTGCTTCAGAAAATATTTTTGGATGGCGCTGACGATCCAATGTACGATGAGTATGCTATAGATGCTTATAAGGCACTTCAACTCGAACCATTCGTGAAATTGGAGTTTGATTTAAAGCGATTTGAATATTTTCTTTCTTGCGATGGTTGAGTGTAGGGGTTGAGGCAGTAAAGGCCCGTAAAGCGGACTTTGCTGTATAACCGGCATCGGTATTACGACCCGAGTTCGGGGCGGTTCGTATCGAAAGACCCGATCGGGCTCGCTGGCGGTATCAACGTCTATCAGTACGCGCCCAATCCAATCGAGTGGGTCGATCCGTTCGGATTGTCGAAAGCGCCTGTAGGCGCTGGAAGAAAACAAGCATCTTCAAAAGCGAACCAGAACGCTAAATGCCCATGTAGAGGCAAGTGGGAAGTAAATCGTTTTGACAGGATATGTTCAGGCAACGTGCCTGGCGTGGGCTACGCTAAGTATGTGCGAGATCCGGGCACTGGCATGTGGTGGTCTGAAGATCAAACAGGGCATGGGAACAGTGCCTGGAAGGTGTACGGCAAGAATGGTGCATGGGTGGCAGACGCCGACGTCTATGGCGATTACATGAATAAGCACAAGAGCGACACGGGCAAGAGCATTGACTTTGACTCATTGAAGTGTAAGGACTCGAAATGATTCACTCTGCTGAGGAATTCGTAGCTCTGCGAGCGAGTTCGATCAAGGATGAATATGATCGCGCTGCGACTGAAGAGGCTCCTGTTTCAGTGTGGAAAGATGTCATCGATAGATTTCCGGAATATAGAAAGTGGGTTGCTCATAACAAGACAGTCCCACTGGAGATCTTGACGTTGCTTTGTAAATTTGAGCCTGATGTTCGTCGTTCCGTTGCCGTGAAGAGAAAGTTGTCTGATGGATTATTTGAGCTTCTATCAAAGGATCTCGACGCAGTTGTTCGGCAAGGTATCGCCTCGAATAAAAAGGCTCCCATTTCTATCATCAGGAGACTTGTACAAGATGAAGATGAAGACGTTTCTAGAGTTGCCAAATACAACCTTGAGAGCCGATAGGCGTTGAATGAAGGGGCACTATCCCTGTCTCTGAGCGTGTGGTACGGGAAAGTCGCTTTCAGGGAAAAAATTCCGTGCAGTGAAGTGCGAGCAGGCTGGAAGCCTTGATGGACAGGGGGTTGCGGCGTATACGCGGAGTGGGTGCGTCGGGGTAAAAAGTTTACCAGTACACGCCGAACCCAGTCCGGTGGGTCGATCCGTTGGGCTTGGCCCGATCTGGTCAGTGGGTTACTGTCGGGAACGGTCTGGTCAGAATTGATCCACCACATGTGGAGAATACGAACCAACAAGTTCATGCTTACTGTCCATGCCAGTCCAGAAAGCAAGAGGTTGTTGTGAATAAGGATGGCACGCAGAGCCACGGATCGCGTGGGGGCGTCTCTGGACTGACGCGAGCAGAGAAAGATTATTTGCGTGAAAAGGGTTTCGATCTATGACCGATCTTGGTGAAGTGAAGATTTTTGGAACGCTGGAAGGCGACGATAGGTCGTTGAAGCTGGATGAGATTCTATCCTTGCCATGAACCGCCCCGGGTTTGGTGGAGGCTCCAACTCTTGAGAGAATGGAGCAATGAACAAGAAGCCAAGCAAGTTTTCCCCGGAAGTCCGAGAGCGCGCAGTGCGCTTGGTACGCGAGCAGCGTAGCGAACACCCGTCGATGTGGGCGGCAGTCGAATCGATTGCACCGATGATCTGCTGTACGCCGCAGACGCTGCTGGATTGGGTCAAACGCGACGAGGTCGACCGTGGGGAGCGCGATGGCGTGAACACGGCCGAGCGTGAGCGTATCAAGGCGCTAGAGCGCGAGGTTAAGGAACCGCGCCGGACCAACGAGATTCTCAAGCTGGCGAGCGCGTTTTTCGCCCAGGCGGAGCTCGACCGCCGTTTCAAGTCCTGAAGACCTTCATTGATCAGCATCGCGACACTTCGGGGTCGAGCCGATCTGCAAGGTCTTGCGGATTGCCCCGTCGGGCTACCGACGCCATGCTGCGCAGCTTCGAGATCCGTCCAAACGCTGCGCCCGCGCCAAACGTGATGAGATTCTGCAACCGGAGATCAAGCGTGTCCGGCAGGCCAACATGCAGGTCTATGGCGTACCGAAGGTCTGGAAGCAGATGAGCCGGGAAGGTATCGTGGTCGCACGCTGCACGGTCGGGCGGTTGATGAAGCTGCAGGGTTTTCGAGGTGCAGTTCGCGGCAAGCGAGTTCGCACAACGATTCCCGATGCGATTGCGCCACGCCCGCTGGACCGGGTCAACCGGCAGTTCAAGGCCGATCGACCGAATCAGCTCTGGGTGTCGGATTTTACGTATGTCTCGACTTGGCAAGGCTGGCTGTACGTGGCATTCGTGATCGACGTATTTGCCCGCCGTATCGTTGGCTGGCGCGTCAGCTCGTCGATGACCACCGACTTCGTTCTGGATGCACTTGAACAGGCGCTGTACGCCAGGCAACCGGGCGAGGACGGGACTTTGATACACCACTCCGATAGAGGAGCCCAATACGTCAGCATTCGGTACAGCGAACGTTTGGCCGAAGCAGGTATCGAGCCGTCCGTCGGCAGTCGCGGCGACAGCTACGATAACGCACTGGCTGAAACGATCAACGGCCTACACAAGACGGAACTGATTCATCGGCGTGCCCCATGGAAAACGAGGGAATCCCTCGAACTGGCGACGCTGGAATGGGTGGCCTGGTACAACCATCATCGACTGATGGAACTGCTCGGCTATATCCCGCCCGTCGAGGCTGAGGCAAACTACTACAGGCAACTCAGAAATGCCGCTGACGTGTCTGTATTAACTTAAACCAACCGTCCTCCACGATTCCCGGAGCGGTTCAGGGTTCGAAACGAACTGAGGCACATCGCCACAAGAAATTGTACGTCGATCAGATTGCCGGGTAACTCACGTGAGTCTCGAACTCCTGGCATGGAGTTGGCGCACGGACGCGGGGCAGAAGCGAAAGACGGCTATTGTTATAGACATTATGAATTACAAAATGCTGATCTCTATAAGACCCAGCATCAAGTCGGAGGGTGCTGATGAGAATTCATCCGAATAAGATTGAGAATGTTCTGCGATTCGACGCTCAGTCGCGATGTGATTACTTCATTCGGAAGGTCGCTGACTCCGAAATTGTGTGGGGCTTATTTGATACTGGATGGGCGACCGCTACCGTGAATGGCCTTACTGCGATTCCGTTCTGGCCCGAAGAGGATTTCGCCGCACTATGTACCAGTCATGAATGGAAGAGCTTTCATCCAAAAACTATTTCTCTAGGAGAGTTCCTGTCACGCTGGCTACCGGGAATGGAGAGGGACGAGAGAGTATGTGTTGTTTTTCCAGGACCAGAGGACAAAGGACGGTTGCTTTCGCCAATGGACCTTCTTGAATTGATTAAACAGGAGCTTCAAAATGAATGAAATGAGTTGCCTAAGCACGCGGTGACGAGACGGGCTGCACTCTAACCAGCACCGGTATTACGATCCTCAATCGAGCCGGTTCGTGTCGAAAGACCGGATCGGGTTGGCTGGCGGGCTGAATCCGTTCCAGTACGCGCCTAATCCGATCGAGTGGGTGACCCGTTCGGTCTCGCCAAGCGGAGTCCGGAAACCGGAGGTTGTGGCCCGCACAACGAAATGATCGCGGCTTGGGACCAAGAGGTCGAGGCTGCCGGCGGGAGAATTCGAGCTGGTGGTGTAGTCGAAGAACAGTTGGTTGGAACGCCCGGCGGTTTCAAACGGTGGTCACGGCCTGTTGCATCGCAATCGCAACGCTCGCGAGCCGATGTAGCAGTGCTGCCATTTGGACCACCGCCCCGAAACCTTTGCGACCCATCAGGAAAACCCTGATACGGCCTGGCGAAGCCGCTCTTTCATACCGTGACCGGCACTACGGCCGGCACTGTTCCTGCGTCCCACCCCTCGCGTCCCGAGCGGCCGCTTCCCCCTGATCCAGCATGGCTTCCAGACCATTCCGTCTGTCATTGAGGGTATGGCACATCCCTCAATGACGGCATTAATCCATGATTTCAATACCTGTCAGGTATTGAAAGGCCCGCCTAAAAGTATTGGACGCTCGATCCGGCCGAGACGTATAAATCGCCTCAAGAACTTCACCCCCACGGCGTGCCCCATGTCCTCCGTCACCATCGAACGCATCGAAACCCGCCTCGTCGACCTGCCGACGATCCGCCCGCACAAGCTGTCGGTGGCCACGATGCATGGCCAGACGCTGATGCTCGTGAAGGTGTTCTGCAGCGATGGCGTGACGGGGCTCGGCGAAGGCACGACGATCGCCGGCATGGCGTACGGCCCGGAAAGCCCCGAGGCGATGAAACTGGCGATCGACACGTATCTCGCGCCGGCAATCGTCGGCAAGGACGCGACGCGCATCCAGACGCTGATGACGTTCCTCGGCAAGCTCGCGAAGGTCAACCACTTCGCGAAGAGCGCGCTCGAAACCGCGCTGCTCGACGCGCACGGCAAGCGGCTCGGCGTGCCGGTGAGCGAGCTGCTCGGCGGCCGCCGCCGCGATCGCCTGCCGGTTGCGTGGACGCTCGCATCGGGCGACACGGCCACCGACATCGCCGAAGCCGAGCGGATGCTCGACCAGCGCCGCCACGATGTGTTCAAGCTGAAGATCGGCGCGAAGGCGCCCGATACGGATATCCGCCACGTAGCCGAGATCAAGAGGGCCGTCGGCGATCGCGCCTCGGTGCGCGTCGACGTGAACATGGCTTGGAGCGAAACACAAGCCGCGCGTGCGATTCCGGCGCTGGCCGATGCCGGCTGCGAACTGGTCGAGCAGCCGGTGGCCTCGGCCGCGGCGCTGGCGCGCCTGATGCGCCGCTTCCCGGTCGCGCTGATGGCCGATGAAATCCTGCAGGGCCCCGACAGCGCATTCGACATCGCGAAGCATCACGGCGCGGACGTGTTCGCGATCAAGATCGAACAGAGCGGTGGCCTGTTCGCCGCGCAGCGTGTCGCCGCGATCGCGGATGCGGCCGGCATCGAGCTGTACGGCGGCACGATGCTCGAAGGCGCGTTCGGCACGGTGGCCTCCGCACACCTGTTCGCGAGTTTCGCGAACCTGCAGTGGGGCACCGAACTGTTCGGGCCGCTGCTGATCACCGAAGAAATCCTGACGCAGCCGCTCGATTACAGCGACTTCGAACTGACCGTGCCGGACGGCCCTGGCCTCGGCATCGAGCTCGACGAGGACAAGGTCAGGCGTTTCACCCGCGACGGGCTGACGAAAGTCGCGCGATAGATAACCCGAGCCAGGCAAAGGCCGTCGTTCCCCCTAATACACGTGGAGACACCATCATGAGCGTCAAAGTTTTCGATACCCGGGAAGTGCAGGATCTGCTGAAGGCCGCGTCGAACGCGGGCGCGAACGGCACGAAGGGCGGCAATGCGCGCACGCAGCAGGTCGTGCTGCGGCTGCTCGGCGACCTGTTCAAGGCGATCGACGATCTCGACATCACGCCCGACGAAGTGTGGGCCGGCGTGAACTACCTGAACAAGCTCGGCCAAGACGGCGAGGCAGCGCTGCTCGCGGCCGGCCTCGGCCTCGAGAAGTATCTCGACATCCGGATGGACGCCGCGGACAAGGCGGCCGGCCTCGACGGCGGCACGCCGCGCACGATCGAAGGGCCGCTGTATGTCGCGGGCGCACCGGTGCGCGACGGCGTGTCGAAGATCGACCTCGACGCGGACGACGGCGCAGGCCCGCTCGTGATCCACGGCACGGTGACGGGCCTCGACGGCAAGCCGATCGCGGGCGCGGTGGTCGAATGCTGGCACGCGAACTCGCACGGCTTCTATTCGCACTTCGACCCGACCGGCAAGCAGAGCGATTTCAACCTGCGTGGTGCGGTGAAGACGGGGGCCGACGGCAAGTACGAATTCCGCACGCTGATGCCGGTCGGCTACGGCTGCCCGCCGCAAGGCGCGACGCAGCAGTTGCTGGACGGCCTCGGCCGCCACGGCAACCGCCCGGCGCACGTGCACTTCTTCGTCGACAGCCGCGACCACCGCAAGCTGACGACGCAGTTCAACATCGCCGGCGATCCGCTGATCTGGGATGACTTCGCGTACGCGACGCGCGAGGAGCTGATCCCGCCCGTGGTCGACAAGACCGGCGGCACGGCGCTCGGCCTGAAGGCCGACGCGTACCAGGACATCGAGTTCAACTTCGTGCTGACGCCGCTGGTGCAGGGCAAGGACAACCAGATCGTCCACCGCCCGCGCGCAGCCGCGACGGCGTAACCGCCCGCCGGCGCAGTGCGAGTGCGCCGCCGCCGGCCGGGTTCCCCGAGATTCAACCGATTACCGATGCGAGCGTGCTTGCAGGACGCGGCACGCGCATGGGAGGAGCCAACATGTCCGCCACGATCGACCAGCCCACCGACCTGGATCACCTGCTCGCCACCGCCGTGCAGGACGACAAGGAAGCCGGCGTATTCCGCTGCCGCCGCGACATCTTCACCAACGCCGAGCTGTACGAACTCGAGATGAAGCACATCTTCGAGGGCAACTGGGCGTACCTGGCGCACGAAAGCCAGATCCCGGACAACAACGATTACTACACGACGTGGATCGGCCGCCAGCCGATCGTGATCACGCGCGACAAGACCGGCGAGCTGCACGCGGTGATCAATGCCTGCGCGCACAAGGGCGCGATGCTGTGCCGCCGCAAGCACGGCAACAAGGGCAGCTTCACGTGCCCGTTCCACGGCTGGACCTTCTCGAACACCGGCAAGCTGCTGAAGGTGAAGGACGAGAAGACGACCGAATATCCGGTGCAGTTCAACACGCACGGCTCGCACGACCTGAAGAAGGTCGCGCGCTTCGCGAACTATCGCGGCTTCCTGTTCGGCAGCCTCAGCGCCGACGTGCTGCCGCTCGAGGACTACCTCGGCGAAGCGCGCGTGATCATCGACCAGATCGTCGACCAGGCGCCGAACGGGCTCGAAGTGCTGCGCGGCAACTCGTCCTACATCTACGAAGGCAACTGGAAGATGCAGATGGAGAACGGCTGCGACGGCTACCACGTCAGCACCGTGCACTGGAACTACGCGGCGACGATGGGCCGCCGCAAGGAGGACGGCACCAAGGCCGTCGATGCGAACAGCTGGAGCAAGTCGGTCGCGGGCGTGTACGGCTTCGACAATGGCCACATCCTGCTGTGGACGCAGACGATGAACCCGGAAGTGCGGCCGGTGTATCGGCACCGTGAAGAGATCAAGGCACGCGTCGGCGACGTGCAGGCCGACTTCATCGTCAACCAGACCCGCAACCTGTGCGTGTACCCGAACGTGTTCCTGATGGACCAGTTCAGCACGCAGATCCGCGTGGTGCGGCCGCTCGGCGTCGACAAGACCGAAGTCACGATCTTCTGCTTCGCGCCGAAGGGCGAGAGCGAGGCCGACCGCACGACGCGCATTCGCCAGTACGAGGATTTCTTCAACGTGACCGGCATGGGTACCGCCGACGACCTCGAGGAATTCCGCGCGTGCCAGGCCGGCTACGCGGGCATCACGGCGATGTGGAACGACCTGTCGCGCGGCGCGCCGCTGTGGGTCCACGGGCCGGACGAGAACGCGAGGAAGATGGGGCTGAACCCGCGCATTTCCGGCGAGCGCAGCGAGGACGAAGGGCTGTTCGTGTGCCAGCACGAGCACTGGGTGAACGTGATGCGCGATGCGCTGAAGAAGGAACGCGGGGAGGTGGCGGCATGAGCTTCGATTACCGGACCATTTGCGCCGCGCTGTATCGCGAAGCGCGCCTGCTCGACGATCGCCAGTGGGACGAGTGGCTCACCTGCTACACGGAAGACGTCACGTACTGGATGCCCGCGTGGGACGACGACGATCGGCTGACCGAGGATCACCAGAGCCAGATCTCGCTGATGTACTACCCGGACCGCGGCGGCCTCGAGGATCGCGTGTTCCGGATCAAGACCGAGCGCAGCGGCGCATCGACGCCCGAGCCGCGTACCAGCCACAACGTGACGAACGTCGAGGTGCTGGCCGAACGCGACGACGAGGTGGACGTGCGCTACAACTTTCACACGCTGAACCACCGCTACCGCGTGACCGATCACTTCTTCGGCACGATGTTCGTCACGTTGCGCCGTGCGGGCGACGAACTGCTGATCTCGTACAAGAAGATCGTGCTGAAGAACGACTACATCCGGCAGGTGCTCGACGTCTATCACGTCTGACACCCGTTGCTTTGTCATGAAAGGAAGGGAAGGTGACGCCATGTCCAGCTACAAGATTGCACTGAACTTCGAGGACGGGGTAACCCGCTTCATCGACTGCAAGGCCGGCGAGAAGGTGCTCGACGCGGCCTTCCGCGCGAAGATCAACCTGCCGATGGATTGCTCCGACGGCGTGTGCGGCACCTGCAAGTGCCGCGCCGAAAGCGGCCGCTACGATCTCGGCGACGACTACATCGACGATGCGCTCACCGAAGACGAAAGGGACAGCGGCCTCGTGCTGACTTGCCAGATGGTGCCGCAGGGCGATTGCGTGATCGCGGTGCCGACGTCGTCGGTCGCATGCAAGACAGGGCAGAGCGGCTTTGCCGCGACGGTGACGAAGGTCGAGCAGCACAACGACGCAGCCGTCGTGCTCGAACTCGACGTCGGCGCGGCCGCACCGGTCTTCCTGCCGGGCCAGTACGTGAACATCGTCGTGCCCGCGAGCGGGCAGCACCGGTCCTACTCGTTTTCGTCGGCGCCGGCCGACGCGAAGGTCAGCTTCCTGATCAAGAAGATCCCCGGCGGCGTGATGAGCACGTGGCTCGAATCGGCGCAGCCCGGCGACAAGCTGGAACTGCACGGGCCGCTCGGCAGCTTCTACCTGCGCGACGTGCAGCGGCCGCTGCTGTTCCTCGCGGGCGGCACCGGGCTTGCGCCATTCCTGTCGATGCTCGAGGTGCTGGCGCGCACCGGGTCGCGGCAGAAGGTGCACCTGATCTACGGCGTGACGCGCGATCTCGACCTGGTGCTGGTCGAAGCGATCGAAGCCTACGCGGCGAAGTTGCCGAACTTCAGCTTCGCGACGGTCGTCGCGGATCCGGCATCGAGCCATGCGCGCAAGGGCTGGGTCACGCAGCACATCCCGGCCGATGCGCTGAACGACGGCGACGTCGACGTGTATCTGTGCGGGCCGCCGCCGATGGTCGACGCGGTGCGCAAGTACTTCGACGACGAAGGCGTGAAGCCGCACAGCTTCCACTACGAGAAGTTCACCCCCAACGTCACGGCAAAGGCGGCGTGATCATGCAACGATTCTCTGGCAAGGTCATCGTCGTCACGGGCGCCGCGCAGGGCATCGGCCGCGGCGTCGCGCTGCGCGCGGCGGCCGAAGGCGGCAGGGTGCTGTTCGTCGATCGCGCGGATTTCGTCGCCGAGGTCGCGGCCGAAGCGATCGGTGGCGAGACGGCCGGCTTCGTCGCCGATCTCGAAACGTATGACGGCGCGCATGCGGCGATCGCGCACGCCGTGCAGACGTTCGGCGGCATCGACGTCCTGATCAACGGCGTCGGCGGCGCGATTCGCATGCGCCCGTTCGCCGAATTCGAGCCCGCGCAGATCGATGCGGAAATCCGCCGTTCGCTGATGCCGACGCTCTATACGTGCCACGCGGTGCTGCCGCACCTGCTCGCGCGCGGCGGCGGCACGATCGTCAACATCTCGTCGAACGCGACGCGCGGCATCCGCCGCGTGCCGTACTCGGCGGCGAAGGGGGGCGTCAATGCGCTGACGGCGGCGCTCGCGATGGAATACGCGGCGCACAACATCCGGGTCGTGGCCACCGCGCCGGGCGGCACCAGCGCGCCGCCGCGCCGCGTGCCGCGCAACGCGGCCGGCGACAGCGAACAGGAACAGGCATGGATGGGCGAGGCCGTTCGCCAGGTGACGGAATCGACGTTTTTCAAGCGCTACGGCAGCCTCGACGAGCAGATCGCACCGATCCTGTTCCTCGCGTCCGACGAGGCGAGCTACATCACCGGCACGGTGCTGCCGGTCGCGGGCGGCGATACGGGTTGAGCGACGTGTCGTGACGCCGCTTGCACGTGTTCAACCTGTGTTCATCGACAACCCACCGGCCGGCGCGAAGACGCCGGCCACGGAGACCTCCATGCGTGATCGCCAAGCCATCGTTCCGGCGGGAATGGAAGCGGTGTACGAGAAAATCGGCTACGCACCGGGCCTGAAAGTCGGCGATACGCTGTACGTATCCGGGCAGATCGGCCGCGATGCGGCGATGCAGCTCGTCGAAGGCCGTGAAGCGCAGATCGTGCAGGCGTTCGAAAATTTGAAGCACGTGCTGGAAGCCGCCGGCGCATCGTTCGACGACGTGGTCGACCTGACGACCTTCCATACCGACATGCGCGACCTGCCGTTGTTCATGCAGGTGCGCGACCGCTACCTCGATGCGCACCCGAGGCCGGCGTGGACGGCCGTCGGTGCGCACATGCTGGGCGGCGCGCCTGGCTATATCGTCGAGATCAAGGCGGTGGCCGTGTTGCCGGCGTGATGTGTGTCGACGGGAGGTTGGCGCGAGGCGCCGCAGCCCGTGCATCGAATCGGCTCGTCGTGTGCCGGCACGGCGCGAGAGGCTTCGCGACGCTAGACGGAATCCTGACGAATTGCTTGCGCGCGAGCGCCGTCGTGAATCGTTGCGCGGCGTCAGCGACAAGTCGGGCGAGTTCGTTTATGGTGCGAGGGAACGCCGCGTCGTTTCTTTCCTTCCGTCGAGAATCCGCGATGAAATGCCTGCCCCGCGCCATCTTCGCCGCCCTCGCTTTCACCGTCGCGCAAGCCGCGCTCGCTCAGGCGCCGGGAACGGTGCAACTCGAGGACATGACCTGGACCGAGCTGCGCGACAGCATCCGGGCCGGCAGGACCACCGTCCTGATTCCGATCGGCGGGACCGAGCAAAGCGGCCCGTACGTCGCGCTCGGCAAGCACAACGCGCGGGTCAGGGTGCTGTCCGAGCGGATCGCGGAAGGCCTCGGCAACGCGATCGTCGCGCCGGTCATCGCCTATGTGCCCGAGGGCGGCTATGCGCCGCCGACGTCGCACATGCGCTTCCCGGGCACGATTACCGTGCCTGACGATGTCTTCGAAAAGACCCTCGAATCCGCGGCCAACAGTTTCCGCGTCCATGGCTTCACGAACATCGTGTTTCTCGGCGACCACGGCGGCTACCAGAATGACATCAGGCAGGCAGTAGCACGGCTCAACAAGTCGTGGGCCGGCACGGGCGCGCGTGCGTTCGTGCCGGCCGAGTACTACGGCACCAGTTCCGACGGCTATGACCAGATCCTGCGCGAGCACGGCGTGCCGGCCACGGATATCGGCACGCATGCGGGGCTGGCCGACACGTCATTGCTGCTGGCGGTCGCACCGCGCATGGTCAGGGTCGACAAGCTGCGCAACGCCGCGAAGCCCGGCGCCGTCGACGGCGTCTACGGCGGCGATCCGCGTCATGCGAGCGTCGAACTCGGCCGGCTCGGCACCGACGCCATCGTGTCGCGCACCGTCGATGCGATCAGAAAGGAAATCGCCGGCCGCTGAAGCAGCCGCGCCGTCGCGCTACCTTTGTCGTCGTTCCATTCAATCGGACAGGGACATCGTCATGCAGCCGTGCTTTCGTCGTCATATCCGCTTCTCCCGTTCCGCGATCGTCATCGTGGCAGCGCTGGCCGGCTTCGGTGCCCACGGTGCGATGGCGGCGTCGGCCATCGCGGCCGTACCCGGCATGCCGCCCGTCATCCACCCTGACAACCTGTACAGCGAGGCGCAGGCCGGCCGCATGAGCGCGGCGGTAGCGGGCGCGTTGCCGCGCATCTATGTGCCGAACCTGAGATCGAACGACGTCTACGTGATCGACCCGGCCACGTACAAGGTCGTCGACCGGTTCGCGGTCGGCCGCAGTCCGCAGCACGTCGTGCCGGCATGGGACCTGCAGACGCTGTGGGTTGCGAACAATGCGGAAGGGCGAACCGACGGCAGCCTGACGCCGATCGATCCGAAGACGGGCAAGCCGGGCCAGGAGGTGAGTGTCGACGATCCGTACAACATGTATTTCATGCCCGACGGCAAGGAGGCGATCGTGGTGGCCGAGGCGCATGCGCGGCTCGACTTCCGCGACCCGAAGACGATGGCGCTGAAGTCGAGCCTCGATGTGCCGCAATGCAAGGGCATCAACCACGCCGACTTTTCGATCGACGGCCGGTATGCGCTCTTCACGTGCGAGTTCGGCGGCAAGCTCGCGAAGATCGACCTGGTGAATCGCAAGGTGGTCGGCTACCTTGAACTCGACCGGAAAGGGATGCCGCAGGACATCCGCGTGTCGCCGGATGGCAAGGTGTTCTATGTCGCCGACATGATGGCGGACGGTGTCTACGTCGTCGATGGCGACCGCTTCACGAAGATCGGTTTCGTCCCGACCGGCGTCGGAACGCACGGGCTGTATCCGAGCCGCGACGGCACGAAGCTCTATATCGCGAATCGCGGCTCCAATCGCGTCCACGGGCCGCGGCACGGCAAGGGCAGCGTATCGGTGCTCGATTTCGCGACCCGCAAGGTGGTCGCAACCTGGCCGATTCCCGGTGGCGGCAGCCCCGACATGGGCAACGTCAGCGCGGACGGCAAGACGCTGTGGCTGTCGGGCCGCTTCGATGATGTCGTCTATGCGATCGACACCACGAGCGGCGCGGTCCGGTCGATTCCCGTCGGCATGGAGCCGCACGGCCTGACGGTGTGGCCGCAGCCGGGGCGTTATTCGCTGGGTCATACGGGGAACATGCGGTAGGGCGGCGGCCGGTCGGCGCGTACCGGCCCGGCGAGCAGGCGAAGGGCACGTGACTGCCCTCGTCACTCCCACGCGTGCTTGCTGAACTGATAGCCCTTGCAGCGGATCGTCTTGATTCGCTTCGGTTCCGTCAGGTCATCGCGCAGCTTGCGGCGCAGCTTCGAGATGCGGCCGTCGATCGAGCGGTCGAAGCCGTCGAACTCGATGCCGCGTAGCAGCTGCGTCAGCTCTTCCCGGCTGACCACTTCACCGGCACGGCAGACGAGGGCCCACAGCAGGTCGAATTCGGTCGAGGTCAGGCGAGGCGCGCTCCCGTCCGGAAGGCGAACCTTGCGATCCGCCCGGTCGATCGAAAACTTGCCGAACTCGAATCGATGAGGCGACGCCGGCGCGACGTCGTCCGGGCGCATGCGTATCCGTCTCAGATGAGCCTTGATCCGCGCGAGCAGAATGCGCGGCTCGACCGGCTTGTGGAGAAAGTCGTCCGCGCCGAATTCCAGGCCGAGCAACTCGTCGAACTGATCGTCGCGAGCCGTGATCATGATGACGATGCCGTCATACCGCATGCGTGCCTCGCGGCAAATCTCGAAGCCGTCCTTGCCCGGCAGGTTGATGTCGAGAAGCACCACGTCGGGGCGACGCGAGACGATGATCGATACGGCGTCGGTGCCGTCGAACAGTGTGTCCACCTCGTACTGATGCATGCGCAGATAGTCTGCGATCAGCGCGGACAGGTGAACGTCGTCTTCGACGAGCAGGATTCGGATGGGCATCGCTAAATGAAGGGGTGAAACGGGAAAGTGGCGAGCGCTCAGGCCCATTCCGAACAGGGGGGAGCCGAAGAGAGGCGCATGATACTGCGTAACATTCCGGCGGAATGTGGCGAAATCTGAATCGTTCGGCCACGCCTTTGCGCGCCAATCATCGCCGCTGTGAACGGACGAATGTGTGGAATCGTGTCGTCGCCGAACGGGACGATGTCGTGACGAAAGGGGGCGGCGTAACGTCCGGCGCGCCGCCGGCATGGACGCCGGACGAGGTGTCATTCGCAAGAAAACGTTTGCGAAACATGGCCGCGCGTACGAAATGCGCACGCCCGGATCGAATCCCGGTAAAGATTGCTCGACATATCATTACAAAATATTACGAACCGGGTGCGATGCGGCTCCTTACAATCGTGGCAATTCAGTGGCGAGCATGACCCACCCGCTTCCGGTTGGTCGCCAAAGAGCATGCAAGTGCGAAGGCGATGATCGATAGCGTGTCGTGGCTCCGTTGATTGCATGCCTTCGGCGAGCCGCAGCCGGTGCTCGACCCGGGCGGATCGGCGTCGGCGTCTGTCTGGCCTTCGGCGGGCAAACGTACGGCCACCACGATGTTCTGATAGGAATGCGAAATGACGCCGCTTCAAATCATCCGGAGTCTCGATTCACTGACGAACGCGATCGAAGTCGCGGTCGCCCGCGCCGACTGGAACGAGGCCGTCCGGGCCGCCGACACACGTTCGATGTTCCTGATGACGCTTGCGCCCGATCAACCCGACGAGGTTCACGCGGCGATCGGGAGAATGCGGGAGATCGATATCCGGATCTCCATTGCTGCACGGGAAACGCTGGAAGCCCTCGTCACCGAGGGCCGGAAGGCGCTGCAAGAAGTCCGGCTGGCGACGCAGGCGTTGACGGCGCAGCCGCTGTCGCCCGGGGCGGATGCCATGGCCTCCCGACTCCCTTCGTGACGCCCGTGAGTTTCACGGCCCCTCGCGACGCACATGCTCAATCCGCGGACAGCTCTTTGGACAGGCCCGTCAGGTCTCAACGTTTCGGTGGCGGTATGCGATTTCGAAAACGCATCAGTTATGTCGATGCAACTCGGTGGTTCGTCGATGGCGACCACGATCGGGTGGAAACCCGTGACGGCGGCCGGGCGGTCGCCACGCCGGAAGGCTGGCGTGCGGTGAAGCCGGGTGACTGGATATTGCTCGACGAGCGCGGCAACTGTTGGCCGATGGACAACGGGCTCTTTACGAGTCTTTATGAACCGGCGGTGGGGTGAGCGCCGAGCGCGCGCCGACGCCGCAAGCTCCCGCGGCGCGCCTGCGATAGCCGGTTCGCCATCCAGCTTACCGGCTCGCGCGCGAAAACAGCAATGAGTCGGCGTCGTTGAACCGGATCCGGATCGGCTCGCCGTAACCGGCTTTCTCCGCCACGCGGATCGACGCGACGTTGGTCGGCGCGATCACGCACACGCTGCGCTCGAACCGCTGTTGCCCGTCGAGCCATCCCAGCGCGGCCGCGAGCGCCTCGGTCGCGTAACCCTTGCCGTGCGCCCACGTCGCCAGTGCCCAGCCGGCTTCCGGCACGCCGCGAATCGACGGCTCGATGAGCCGGTGGAAATCGGCGAAGCCGAGATCGCCGACATAGCGGCCCGATGCCTTCTCGCGAATTGCCCAGTAGCCATAGCCGAGCAGCGGCCACAGCCCGCGATACGCGAGCATGCGCATCCACGAGTCACGCGGCGCCGACGGCTCGCCGTTGAAGATGTGTTCGACGACCTCGGGCTCGGTCCACATCGCGGCGAGCGCATCGAAGTCGCCGAGCGGATGGCCTTCGAGGATGAGGCGCGGCGTGTCGAGAACGGGCGGGGAGGAGACGGGCGGCATCGTGGTTTCCGGATACGAGAGGAGCATGGGACGGCCTGGCCGTCAGCACGTCGATGCCGCGCTGGCTGGGTCCCGTTCACGCGCCCGCTGGCAGATCGGGCAGCAATGTTGCTTGGCGAGCGGCGGCGTACGATCGACGGCAGGCGACGGCGGTACTCTGCGAGCGGGCATGTCCAGTTCGGCAAGACGGGGAGCCGGAATGATAGCAAAACCCTTGCCCGCATTGGCGGCGCGGCGGCCGGCCGGAGGTGACGTCATCGCATCGACGATAGAAGCGCGGAACGATCCTCATCAGTCGAAAAATCGCCAAATTGATCCTCAAAAGGATCAATATGATTCGCCGCCGCTGACGATCTACTTCCGGCTTTTCAGGAAAGTGCGCCCTTCGGCCGTGATCGACGCGCCCGAGCGGCCGTGTGCGGAATGGCTGACGAAGCCGGCGCTGACGAGTTCCCTGGCGATCGACCAGCCGAGCGCCGGCGCGTCGCGCCCGTAGCGGACATCGGCGAGGCGCTCGAGCGCCCAGATGGCGGAGGCCGACAGGTTCGGGGTGTTGGGCGTGAAGTTGTCGCTCATCGCTTCCTCGTGAAAAGGGGATTCGGGGTGGGCGGGATGCCGTGACATCGGGTGGTGCGCGGGTCAGCGCGCTTGCAGCGCGGGCAGCAGCGCCTGCAATGCCGCTTCCTCGTCGGGGCCGGTGGCCAGCACTTGCGCGGACGTGCCGCCGTGCACCCGCAGCGCCGCGATGGCGGCGCTGTCCTTCGCGTTGCCGCTGATCCCGTTCGCGATCAGCAGGATGTCGCTTTCGAAGCCGCGCGCTGCCGCGACGGCTGCTTCGCGTGCGCAGCCGCCGCGGTTGCGGTTCCACGCGGGGCCGATTTCAACGTACACAACGGTTGCCACAATGTCGGAAAGCCTCTGGACGGAACGTCGGAATCGGTGTGCGGCGCCGGGCCTGCGGTGCGCCAGTCGGGCGTGAAACGGGCTTTCCCGTACGACTCGGGGAAGCTGGCAGCGCGGCCGGGGTGTGCACATCCTGCGTGGATGTGCCGGCATTCTCGGTGAAACGGGCCGCAAATCCGGCGAACGGCGCGAGAACGTTGATTATAATACAGCAATCAAGGCATGTGTATTGCATTATAATGTCGTGTGCGCCAAAGGCGGCCCGTCGACTCGTCGGCCGGTACCTGCAGGCCCACCGGGCGACGCTGCCAGCGCGCCCGATATTTTTATCGACGACTCATCCCCTGAATGGAAGCTGCAATGAACGCCGCCCCCGCCTGCCCGCAATGCGCGATGGAAAACACTTACCCGGACGGCCCGCTGACCGTATGCGCGGACTGCGGCCATGAATGGTCGGCCGACGCTGGCGCCGACACGGGCGACGAGCCGGCGGGCGACGTCGTCAAGGACGCCAACGGCAACGTGCTGTCGGATGGCGATTCGGTCGTGCTGATCAAGGACTTGCGCGTGAAGGGTTCGTCGATCACGCTGAAGATGGGCACCAAGGTCAAGAGCATCCGGCTCGTTGGCGGCGATCACGAGGTCGACTGCAAGACCGACATGGGCGGCTTCATGCTGAAGGCCTGTTACCTGAAGAAAGTCTGAGCGCGCACGCTCCAATCGACCGTTTGCAATCGACTGCCCGTTCATGGCCGAAGATCGAATTTCCTACGACGCGTTCATCAAGTTCCTGGCGACGCCGCTGAACGACGGCCGGCCGTTCGTGCTGGAGACGGAGCACGCGCTTTCGCTGCACTTCGACCATTTCGGCACGCAGAGCTTCATGTCGCGCCGGGATCCGGGCCGGCTCGAGCTCGGCTATACGCGCGTGATGATGGGCTTTCTGCTGCTGCAGCCCGAGCCCGCGCACATCTGCATGCTCGGGCTCGGCGGCGGTTCGCTCGCGAAGTACTGCTACCGGCACTTGCCCGGCACGGCGATCGACGCGGTCGAGATCGATCCGAACGTGATCGCGCTGCGGGATGTATTCAGGATTCCTGCGGATGACGGCCGGTTCACGGTGGTGTGCGCCGACGGCGCGGATCATCTGGAACGGGCGGATGTCAGGACGGACGTGATCCTCCACGATGCGTTCGTCGCCGACGGCATGCGGGGCCGGTGTACGGGTGCGGCATTCCTCGCTGCATGCCGCGAGCGCCTGAGCGAAACCGGCGTGCTGGCGATCAACTTCATGGACGACGATCCGGCGCTGCCGGAGCATCTCGAGCACCTGCGGGCCGTGTTCGGTGCGTCGTATACGCTGGTGCCGTGCGGCGACGACAACAACTTCATCGCGTTCGCGTGGAAGGGCGGCAACCGGCTGCCGTCGCTGCGTATCCTGCTTGAACGCGCACTCGCGTGTGCGCGGGCCGGCGAGCTCAAGCTGGCGGCCACGGCGAGGCGCATGAAGGCTGGAGAGCGTGTCGACCCGCAACGGCTGGTGATGCGGGCGCAGCCGCACGGGCGATGGGAAATCGGCGAGTAGGCGGCGCTGCCCGCGCGGCCTGTACGCCCGCACTTACTTCACGCGCTTGCCGAGCGCGCTCTTGGTCTTGTACGTCACGCCGTGGCGGTCGAGATACTCGCGGATCAGTTGCCGCACGACTTGCGAAGGCGTGAGATCCTGCTCCGCACAGAGCATCTCGAAGGCTTCCTTCTTCGCGGGGTCGATCAGGACGGTCAGGCGGGCAGTTTTTGTTTCCATTGCAGGGCGAGGGTGGTCGGTATGTTAATCAAATTATAATCGATCCGCCTTCGGCGCCACCGCCGAAAGCGCGCTCCCGATGCGCGATCAGCCCCTGCTGCGGAGCAACGCGAGCAGGTCGTCGATCACCGGGACGATCGCGAGCGTGACGAGCATCGCGGCAAGCGGCACGGTCGATACGTAGCCGACATGCTTGAAGCCGATCGCGCCGGCCAGGCCGCCGATGAAGAACGACGTGAGCATCGTCGCGTGAATCCGCAGTTTCGAGCGGTTGGCGATGACCGCATGCGCGTCGACGTCGACCGCCGACCGGTTCCAGTAGAACAGCTTCCCGAGCTCGATGCCGAGGTCGGTCACGATGCCGGTCATGTGCGTCGTGCGGATCTCCGCGCCCGACAGCTTCGTGATGGTCGCGTTCTGCAGCCCCATGATGAAGCACAGCAGCGTCACGGTCACGGGCACGAAGAAGGTCTCCCACAGCGCGAGGTGGCTGCCGAGCAGGCCGAACAGGAGCAGCAGCGCGGCTTCGAGCAGCAGCGGCAGCATGAACTGGCTGTGCAGGCCGCGGCGGCGGCCCCAGTTGACGAGGATCGCCGAGCAACTGGCGCCGATCAGGAACGACCCGAGCGAGCTGATGCCGGCCAGCGCGAGCCGCACGTCGCCGAGCGCCGTCTGGTCGGCGATCGCCGACACGATGCCGCTCATGTGCGACGTGTATTGCTTGACCGCGAGGAAGCCGCCGGCATTGGCCGCGCCGGCGACGAACGCCAGCGAAAACCCGAGCTGACGGTTCGCGGTCGCGCTGCGGTGTTTTCCGGTCAGGTTTCGAAAGTACTGCGCTGGCATAGGGGCTGGGTGCTTCGCTCAATCGCCGCGGATCGCGGGCACGGACTGTAAGGCGGGCGCCGGACGGGAGGGCGGGCAAGCCGCCTGCGCACGGGTACCGCGTCTCTCGAATGATGTGACGAACATGATAATGACATTATCATACTCTGTTAGTCTCATGGGGGTGGCAGTACAATGTCGTCCGGTGCGGCCTGACTGCGGCTCCGCTGCCGCATGGCCGCGCCGCGCGCCTTCGCGATCACTTCTGCCTACCGCTTCATGACCCCGATCAAGTTCATTCTTCGCTACACGGCGATCCCGTTTACGGCCATCGTGGCCGTGGTGATCTGGACTGTCATACCATCGTCGAAAGAGATCGATGCGAGACAATATGCGGCGCTGTCGCGCGCGTACGCGAGTTTTCCGCTGCCGTTCCGGCGCGAGATCTCCGAAACGATGGACCACGGCCGGATCAACGACCGCCGCTACCAGGCGCTCGTGCGCGATTCGCTGGGCAATGGCGTCGCGCTGGACTGGCCGGCGTCGGGCGTCGGCGAGCTCGCCGACGAGCGGCAAAAACTGGCCGAACTGATTCAGGCCGATTCCGATCTTCAAGGGCATCACCAATGAAAACTCTGCTGGTTTCCGTGGCATTCGCGATGATCATCGCGAGCCTGATCTTCGCGCTGTATTTCATGAATCACGATCGCGGCAAGTCCAAGCGGATGGCATGGTCGCTCGCGGCACGCGTCGGGCTGTCGGTCACGCTGTTCCTGTCGCTGCTGATCGCGTACAAGCTGGGCTGGATCGAGCCGACCGGGTTGCCGATCGGTCGCTGAACGATGGATGCCCCGTTGCATGCGGGGCGTTCGCAAGAATGCGAGTTTGAGTTTACGAGCGTGCTATTGTGATAAGAATACTTATCCTGACGACAGTGATCGAAATGAATCCTGTCGAGGAATGGCAGCATCGCGTGCATAACTGAAACGGGTTTGGCGCGCCAACAGAAGCGGTAGCGTCCCGAGGATGACGCTAATCGCCCGACCCGCTCGCGAAGTCATGGCGATACGCGCGGGGAGAGCAACCCACGATGCGCTTGAACGCGTGTCCGAACGCGCTATCCGAGTCGTAGCCAAGCATCTGCGCGATCGCCGATATCGACGCGTTCGAGCGTCGTAGTTCCCGCATCGCGAGCTGCACGCGCCAGCGCAGTACGTACTCGAGCGGCCCGAACCCCAGCCGCCGCTTGAAATGCAGCGCGAACGTCGAACGCGATACGTGGCAGCAGGTCGCGAGTTCATCGACCGTCCAGCGCCGCGCGGGCTCCGCATGAATGGCGACGAGTGCCGTGCTCACCCGGGAATCCGCGAACCCGGCAAGCCACCCGACATCGCTGTTCGCGCCTTCGTCCACATAGCGCCGCAGGATCTCGACCAGCATCATGTGACCGAGATGTCGAACCATCAACGACGCCCCCGGCGATGGCTTGCCGAATTCATGCGCGAGCCGCTGCAGCGCCCAGCGCAACACCGCCGCCTGCTCGGAGTCGCCGCTCACGATGACCACGGGCGGCAGGCTGCCCAGCAGCAGCGGCATGCCTTCCTCGTACGAGAAGCGGCCACCGATCAGAAAGCAGTTCACCGGTTCGCCATAGTGCGCGATACCGCGTTCGACGTTCAGGTACACGCTGGCGGCAGGCACCGGCGTAACCGAGGGATCGCTCGCCAGCGAAAATGCCCGCGGCGATGCGAGCAGGAAACAGTCTCCCGTGTGCAACTGGATCGGCGATCCGGCGCCGTCGACGGTCAGCCAGCAACTTCCTTCGACAATCGCGTTGAACTTGATTCCGTCGGGTGGCGGAATCGCCACCGCCCACTCGCCGCCTGCTCTCAGGCCGGTGAAATACGAGTCGCGGGTTTCCAGCAGCGACAGCACTTCCGACAGGGGATCCATGCTCAAGCTCCGGACGATCTCGACGAAAAACCGGATTCTATTGCATTCACAGTCCGGGGGCGTCGCCGGAGAATGACCTCGTGCAGTAACGCGGCCGACAGGCGGGCGCGTGCTTCACACATCGTTCCAGGAGCTTTCGATGACGAGCAGGCAACATCCCCTTCATTCCGGATTCGGCGCTGCATCGACGGCAGGCGACGTACTGGCCGATCTCGACCTTCACGGCAAGACCGCGATCGTTACGGGCGGCCATTCGGGTCTCGGCCTGGAAACAACGCGCGCGCTGTCGGAAGCCGGTGCGACCGTCGTCGTCGGCGCACGGAGCGCCGATGCCGCGCGCGAAGCAACGCGCGGCATCGACGGTGTGGAGATTGCGGCGCTCGACCTCACCGATCTCGCGAGCGTGGCGGCATTCGCGGCGCGGTTCGTCGCGGCGCGCCGCGACGTGGACATCGTCATCAACAGCGCGGGCATCATGGCGTGCCCGGAGACGCGGGTCGGCGACGGCCTGGAAGCGCAGATGGCGGTCAATCATCTCGGCCATTACGCGCTCGTCAACGGGCTGTGGCCCGTTCTCGCGCAAGGCGACGGCGCCCGCGTGGTCGCGGTGTCGTCGCTTGGGCACCGGCTGTCGCCGATTCGCTGGGATGACGTCCAGTTCGCGCGCGGCTATGACAAATGGCTGGCGTACGGGCAGTCGAAGACTGCCAACGCGCTGTTCGCGGTGCAACTCGACAAGCTCGGCGCCCCGTTCGGTGTCCGCGCCTATTCGCTGCATCCGGGCAAGATCGCGACACCGCTGCAGCGTCATCTGACACGCGAAGAGATGATGGCGCAAGGGTGGGTGGACGAACACGGCGTGCCGATCGATCCGACCTTCAAGACGCCTGCCCAGGGCGCGGCAACCCAGGTATGGGCGGCGACGTCGCCGCGCCTGGCCGGGATCGGCGGTGTCTATTGCGAGGATTGCGACGTCGCGGTTGTCACGTCCGGAAGCGAGGAATCGGGCGTGCGGCCGCATGCGATCGATCCGGAGGAAGCGGCGCGTCTGTGGGCGTGGTCCGCGGCGCTGACAGGAATCGATGCCTTTGCGGCGCGCCGTTGACACCCGAGCGCGCATGGCGGATGCACCGGCAGCGACAGGGTCATGCGGCCGGTGCGGGCCCCCCGTGTGGCTGCGTATCCGCGGGGAGGGCGAAGCACGCGGCGCATTTCCGCGATCAATCCCGGCGCACGTATAACGTAAGCTGAAATCGGTTTTTCCCGCGTGTCAGGTGCGTCCCTATACTTTGCGATGCTGCGCAAGCAGCGATTCGCGCATCCCGCGATCGCGCGACGCAGCGCCCGATCTTCTCGTACAAGGACCTGCCGAATGACTGCCCGTGATGCCGTCGATCCGCGCGACACGTTGCGCGACGCGCTTGCCGCGCTACCCGATCTCGCCAACGCGATCGGGCAGGATGCGGCGCAACGCGAGGCGCGCCGCGAACTGCCATTCGAGGGTTTCGCGATCTTCCGTCGCTCGGCGCTGGGCGTATTGCGGATTCCGGTTGAGCGCGGCGGCCTCGGCGGCACGCTGGTCGATCTGTTCGACACGATCACGACGCTGGCCGCCGCCGATTCGAATCTCGCGCATGCGCTGCGGATCCACTACGACCAGATCGAGACGCTGCGGCTGTCGCCGCGCACGCCGTTCAACGACGTGCAGCTGGAGCGTGCGCGGGCCGGCGCGATATTCGGCGGTGCATCGACCGAGCGCGGCACGTCGCGGCCCGGCGAGAACACCACCGTGCTGCGCCGCGATGGCGATCACTATCGCGTGACGGGCCGCAAATACTATTCGACCGGCACCGCGTTTGCCGATTTCGCGCGCATCAACGTCGAGAACGAGCAGGGCGACGCAGTCGCCGTGATCATTCCCGTCGCGCGGGATGGCGTGCAGGTGCTCGACGACTGGGACGGCATGGGCCAGCGCATGACTGCGAGCGGCAGCCTGCTGCTCGACGACGTGCAGGTGTTCGCGGATGAAGTGGCCGTGCGCGACGGTTCGACGCTGATCGGCCGCCATTGCGGCGCGCTGCGGCAACTGCATCTCGTCGCGACGGGCGCGGGCATCGTGCGCAACGTGGTTGCCGATGCACGCCGCTATGTGCTCGCGCACGGCCGCCCGGTGCTGCACAGCCCGGCGCCGACCGCACGAGACGATCATTTCATCCAGCAGGTCGTCGGCGAGCTGTCCGCGCACAGCCACGCGATCGACGGGCTCGTGCGCGAAAACGCGCGGGCGCTCGACCGTTCCGCCGACGCGATCGAAGCCGGCGACGCCGATGCGCATGCCCTTGTGCTCGACAGCGCGCTTGCAACGGCACGCACGCAGCTCGTCGTCAGCAAGCTTGCGCTGCATGCGGCGGAGCGGCTGTTCGAAGTCGGCGGCGCGTCGGCGACGGCGCGCGCACACAACCTCGACCGGCACTGGCGCAACCTGCGCACGATCTTCAGCCACAACCCGTTGCTGCACAAGGCGCGCGTGATCGGCGACTACGAGCTGAACGGCGTGACGACGCACCTCACCGAAGGCCGCGTGTTCTGACGCGGCCGTGTCATTTCGGCGAGCACGCGCGCCACGGTACGCGACACCTCCACTGCCTCACGTCAGCGCCGCAGGCCGGCGTCGCGCAGTAGCGGCAGCACGCGTGCGCCGAAGAAGTCGAGATCGGGCTTGAAGTCGTAGAAGCTCAACTGGATGCCGTCGATGCCGGCGCGGTGCAGCCGCACGATGATATCGGCGACTTCTTCCGGCGAGCCGGTGATCGAGATATTGCCGCCGATGGCCCGCGCGGCCGCCTGTGAGCGCTGTTCGAAGCCGCCTCGCCACGCATGCGCGTCACTGTCGAAACGGTGGAAGCTGCCTTCGTCCGCATGCGCGACGATCGCGTCGCGGTACGCACGCGCTTCGGCCGCCGTCTCGCGGCAGATCACGAGCGGGTTGAGCAGCGTGCGGATCGCCCGGCCGCGCGCCGTGGCAGCTGCCTTCACGCGTGCGGTATGCGCGGGCAGCGCATCGATCGCCCGTTCGGCATCCGGGCCGGCCGGGCTCGTGACGAACACGATGTCCGAATAGCGTGCGGCGAAATCGATGCCCGCATCGGAGCCCGTCGCGTTGATCAGAAGCGGGCGGCCGTAGCGCGGCTTCGGCGTGACGAATGCGCCGCCCAACCGCCAGCTCGACAGCGCGGGCGTGTAGCTGAAATTGTCCGGTTGCGCCCACAACTGCTGAACCGCATCGAGGAATTCGGCCGCCATTTCGTAGCGCCTGTCGTGTTCGATCCGGTTCCAGCCGAACATCTCGTGCTCGACTGCGCGGTGGCCGGTCACGACGTTGATGCCCCAGCGCCCGCGCGAGATGTGATCGAGCGTGGCGGTGAACTTTGCGAAATGCAGCGGATGCCACGGCCCGTAGAGCACGTGACTCGTCGCGACGAGGATGATCCGTTCGGTGCGCGCGGTCAGCGCGGCCAGCGTCATGAACGAGTCGAGCGCGTGGCCGTCGAACACGCCGCCGTAGCCGCCTTTCGGCAGCCACTGCGACAGCGCGAACACGAGATCGAAGCCGAGCGCCTCCGCGCGCGCGACCAGGTCGGCGTTGTAGTCGAACGTCCAGTCCGTCGTGCGCGGCAGCGTCGACGCACTCCAGCCGCCGGCCTGGATCGGCAGGAACAGCCCGAGCATCAGTGGCTGCGCGAGGACGCGTGACACAGGGCTGTCGGGGAAATCCGCCGGCGAGCGCACGTCGACGAACGACGATGGCGCGACCGGGGTGGCGAGGGCGGTGTCGCTCATGAGGGCTTCCTTGCGGGTTGGGTACGCACCGCACGGCAACGGCGGGCGCTGAGGCGGACCGCATCGCGTTCGTGCGGCCCGGGTGCGCCGTCGGGCGGCGACAGCAACGGTGCGCCCGACGTGCGTGCCCGCAGCCGCACGTCGAATGGATCGAGCAGGGTGAGCGGCCGGCTCGCCAACGTGCCGCCGGCAGGCAACCTCACCGCCGCTCATCCGCTGCCGAGCTGGCGCAGCGCTGCGCGCCGGCTGCTGCGCGGCACGCGGGGACGGAAACGGGAATCGGTCACGGTCGAACGCGTATCGCGCGGGGGGAAACGCCCATTTTCGGCAACCGGGCACGGCGCGGCAAACAACGAATCCCGCTTTGCTTATCACGCGGCGCCGCGCCCGGTGCGCGCGCCGTCAGAACTTCACGCGCAGCCCGCTGACGAGCGCGACCTGGCGGTTCGTCGACGATGCGCTGCCGATGTTCGAGATCGCCGCGATCGCACGATAGCCGCCCGCCGTTGCCGTGCTCGGATCGCCGGCCGCGAGCTGGTAGATGCCGGACAGGTAGAGATCGGTACGTTTCGACAGCGCATAGTCGAAACCGAGCGTGAACTGGTGCCAGCGCGGCTTCAGCGTCTGGCCGCCGGTGCCCGGCAGGCCGCTCGCGCGCCCGTCGGTGAACGTATAGACGCCGATCAGCGTGGCCGCCGGTGTGATCTGGTAACGCGCGTTCACGTCGTAGTTGTTGAACTTGCGCGACGAACCGTCGAGATAGTCGAGCTGCGTGTGGCTCCACGCGAAGCCGAGCGTCGCACGGCCGAGCGCGTAATTCGCGCCTGCCACGCCGATCTGCTGCTTGAGCACGCCGCCGTTCAGCCCGTAGAAGAATGCGCCGCTGTAGTCGTTGCCGGTGGTGGAGGTCGCACCACCCACCGCGCCGCTCGTATTCGACGTCGAATTCGGATGATTGATGCGCACATAGCCGGCGCCCACCGACAACGGGCCGTTCACGTAGTTCGCCGACGCGCCCCATGCGTTGTTGTTCGAGAACCCGGTGCCCGCGCCACCGTTGGCCTGGTTGCTGAACGCATAGAGCAGGTCGGCCGTGAAGCCCGCGATCGTGTCGCTGCGGAACTTCACCGCGTTGTTCAGCCGGAAGCTCTGGTTCATGTTGTCGTTGTCGCCCACGTGCGTGGCCGGCGACCAGAAGCCGGACCCCGAGTACTGCGCGACGAGGTCGGTGATCGGCTCGTACTGGCGGCCGAAGGTCAGCGTGCCGATGCCCGACTTGGCAAGGCCCACGTACGCGGAGCGGCCGAACAGGCGGCCGCCCTGGCCGAGCCCGCCGTCGCTGGGCCGGAACCCGCTTTCGAGCGTGAAGACCGCCTGCAGGCCGCCGCCGAGATCTTCCACGCCTTTCAGGCCCCAGCGGCTGCCGCTCAGCTTGCCGCTCGTCTGCTGGATGTTGCTCGCGCCACCCTGGTTGTTCGTATAAGCGAAACCGGCGTCGACGACGCCGTACAACGTGACTGAACTCTGCGCATGCGCGCTGACCGAACCGATCGAAACCAAACCCAGGACTACCGATTTTTTGATCATGACTATCCTCTGCTTTTTATGGGTACCTCTGTGAGGATCACGATGCTATTGACGACGGTCGTGCCAATGAACGGTCGATCCGTGGTTTGTAAATCGCTGCGCGGCCGAATTGCAATGTGTGTTGCCGCAAGTCCGGCATGTGTGCCGCGATCGCGTCCGCTACCCGTGCTGCGGCGAACGCATCGCGCGAACGGCGAACGTCGAGCGCCGGATAGTTGCGGGCGCTGTCATATCGATCGATGAAATCGTTAGATATGCGAAATACAGGCGGCCCGGCGCGCGATGTTTTTTTGCAACGCCCGCTGTGCGGCGGGCGGCCGATGCGCTACATGCGCCCGGATATCGATTCCGCAAAACGTTGGTAGGGCCGCGCGACGCATGACGGTAGAGTCGGGCATCCGGCCTCGGGCCGGCATGCTCCGGGAACGGAAGGGCGCGCAAGTGTGCGTTCGTCCCGGCTGAACAACGAACACGGGAGTCGTTTGTCATGAGTCGCGATGTGCTGTTTCTGCTGGAGCCAGGCTTTGCCGATCCGAAGCATCCGGGCCAGCGCTTCGTCTGCCCCCATGGACTGTCGATCGAAGGGCTGCTGGCAAGCGCGCCCGATCGCGCGGGTCGAATCGACGTGAAACGCGTCGGCTTCGAGCGGCCGCGGCACGCGGTGATCGACGCGCTCGACGATGCGCACCAGGGGCTGCCGGTGCTCGTGCTCGGTCGCGACCAGCCCGCGCCGGACGACGCACGGACGCTCGGCGACGTGCGCTTCGTCACCGACGCACGTCGCATCCTCGAACTGCTGGCCGAGCGCCACGGATTTCCGGTGCTGCATTGACGCGGCGGTTTTTACTTCCCGGTTGATCGATCGACAGGAGCATCCGATGTCTTCAATTTCGGCGGCGCGGCGCCGTTTGTTGCTCGCCGGCGCCGCAGTCGTGGCGGCGCCATGGGCCACGAACGCAGCGTTCGCCACCCCCGCTGTCAGCACCGATTTCACCGGCACCACGTTGCGCGTCGCGACCTACAAGGGCGGCTGGCGCGCGCTGTTGCAGGCGGCCGGGCTTGCCGACACGCCGTACCGGATCGACTGGCGCGAGCTGAACAACGGCGTGCTGCACATCGAGGCGCTCAACGCGGACGCGCTCGACATCGGCTCGGGCAGCGAAATACCGGCCGTGTTCGCCGCGCGACAGAAGGCCAACGTGCGGCTCATCACCCGTGTGCGCGAAGACCTGAACAACCAGGTCACGCTCGCGCGCAAGGACACGCCGATCCGCAGCATTGCGGACCTGAAGGGCAAGCGCGTCGGGTACGTGCGTGCGACGACGTCGCACTACTTCCTGTATCGCCAGCTCACTGAGGCGGGCCTGGGCTTCGACGACATCCAGCCGATCAACCTGTCGCCGACCGATGGCTTGTCTGCATACGATCGCGGTGATATCGACGCATGGGCGATCTACGGCTACAACGGCCAGCTCGCGCGCAATCGCTACGATGCGCGCGTACTGAAGACGGGGAAGGGCTATCTGTCGGGCAACTTTCCGGTCTATGCGAACCCGCGCACGCTCGACGATGCGCGCCGTCGCGCGGCGACGGGTGATCTGCTGCTGAGATTCCGGCGCGCGTATGCGTGGGCGAACGGGCATTTCCGCGACTATGCGCTCGCGCAGAACCGCGAGACGCGCGTGCCGGTTGCCGATCTCGTCGCGATGTTCGACCAGCGCAGCGAAGACTATGCGCTGCTGCCGGTGACGCCCGATGTGGTGGCGCAGCATCAGCAGGTCGCGGATGTGTTCGCGCGGATCGGTGTGCTGGATGGTCCGGCCAATGTTGCGCCGCTCTGGGATACGTCGTTCAACGCGCTGGTCGCGGCGACGTGATCGGAGGCAATGAGAAGGCGGCCGAGTGATTGGGAGATTCGGGCGAACACGCGCTTTCGAAAGCGCTGTTTTCCATGCGTGAACCAGGCATCACGCCAGCCGCGAATCTCGTCGGGCGATCCTGTGTGACCGGATCAGGCGAACGTCGTCGCGACCATGATGCCGAACACGACGCCGATTGCAATCCCGCAGAGCCGGCCGTAAATCGATGCGCGCACATTGTCGTCGAGCAGGAATGGCGAACGCTTGTGCTTCCATACCGTGCTGAAGGCGACCGGGCGGGTCAGCAGGGCGATGCATGCGATCAGCACCGGCGTGGCGATGAGCATTGCGATGCGCTGTCCGTTCCAGTCGACGCCGTGCATCGCCAGCGAAACGATCGCGGCAAGCGGAACCTCGACGCACAAGCCGAGCAATGAACCGTTGACGAATGAATCTCCGGGGGACTGAAACATGATCGGTCCTGGCGTTCGAATGAAATCGGTGCCCGGCTCGAGCGCCCGAAAATAAAAAACCACGGCCGTTGCCCACGGTTGGTCGACCGCGTTCGACATTGGCCAGAATGACGGCCGGATAGTACGGCAAATCATTGGCCCGTTGGCGGTCATTCAAGCTATTTAACAAATGCCCCCGGTAGGACTGCATTTTCATGCTGCATAGGGATATCGCGCCGTGATAAAAATCGGGCAATCTCGTCGATGTCGGCAACGAGTAGAGGCTGCGCGACCGGCATGGCTGCATGCGTCGCCGTTCCGGCACGAAATATGACCCTAGTCGGGTTCCGGGCCTGCCGGGCGGGTTCCGGAGCGGGGCGCGGGTTTAATGAACCGATGGCAATGGCGATGCGTCACCCATCGAATCAAACATGAGCGAACACAACGTGACGGGCCGTGACGCACAACGCGTCGGCGCGGCAAACGCGGAATTTTCAGCAGGCGTCGCCGCCCATCATGCCGGGCGGGTGGCGGATGCCGCGCGGCATTACCGGGCGGCAATTTCGCTCTGCCCCGATCACACCGAGGCGCTGAACAATCTCGGTATTCTGCTCGAAGCGGAGGGAAATGCAGGCGAGGCGGAACATTGCTACCGAAGGGCCCTCGAGATTCGTCCCGACAATGTGGACGCCTGTTTCAATCTCGGCCTGCTGCTTCACGACGGACAACGCCTCGATGAGGCGGAGACCTGCTACCGCAGCGTATTGGCGTCGAATCCCGGGCATGGTCCGGTGCTGCGCAGGCTCGGCCTGCTGCTGCGGTTCACGGGCCGCGACGCCGAAGCCGAACGCACCTTGCGCGATGCCGTGATCGCTCGCCCGGGCGATGCCGTGGTTCATGCCGATCTGGCCATGCTGCTTCAGGCGCTCGGGCGATCCGACGAAGCGGAGCAGCAGTATCGGGCATCGCTTGCGCACGAACCGAACGACGCAGCGACGCTCAACAGTTTCGGTGCGTTGCTTCACCAGCTCGAACGGTTGCCGGAGGCCGAGACTTGTTTCCGGCGCGCGGTTTCGCTGCAACACGGCTCCCGCGAAGCGCGAGGCAATCTCGGCAACGTGCTGTTCGCGCAGCGACGATACGCTGAAGCCGAATCGTGTTACCGCGAAGTGCTCGCATACGATCCGTCGTTCGCGGAGGTGTGGAACAACCTGGGCCGTCTGCTGCATGAGGTCGGCAGGCTGGATGAGGCCGCCGCCGCTTTGAGACACGCACTGACGCTCGATCATGACCGCGTGCCGACCACGTTCAACCTGAGCCTGGTGTTGCTGGCGAAGGGGCAGTACGAAGAAGGGTGGCGTCACTACGAGGCGCGCTTTCAGCCTTCCTCGCACTGGGGCGACGCGTCGTCGAATCGCGTTCTGGCAAGCTTGCCCGCGCCGCTCTGGCGGGGCGAACCGCTCGACGGGAAATCGCTTGTCGTCTGGCCCGAGCAGGGGTTCGGCGATGTCGTGCAGTTCGCGCGCTATCTGCCGCTGCTCAAGCAGCGCGGATTGTCGACGCTGACGGTGGTGTGTCCGGCCGCATTGACGCGCCTGATCGCAACGGCCGACGGCGTGGATCGTTGTGTCGGGCTCGACGAGGCGGCGGCGCTTCCTGCACACGATTACGCGGTCCCGATCATGAGTCTGCCGTTGCATTGCGGAACGACGCTCGACACGATACCCGCGACGGTGCCCTATCTGCATGTGCCGGCAGCGCTCGTCGAGCGCTGGCGGGGCAGCGTGCCGTCAGCCGCCTTGAAGGTCGGGTTGGTCTGGGCCGGCGATCCGCGCCCCGACCAGGCGCAGGCACACGCGACGGACCGCCGCCGCTCGCTTCCGGCAAGCGCGTATCTGCCCCTGCTGCGGATTCCGGGTGTGAGTTTCGTGAGCTTGCAGAAGGGCGAAACGACCCGCCGGCAGATCGACACGATTCCGTCGCCGCTTCGCCCTGTCGACCCGATGGAGCATGTGCGCGACTTCGCGGACACGGCGGCGATCATCGCCCATCTGGATCTCGTGATCACCGTCGATACGTCGGTCGCACATGTGGCAGGTGCATTGGGCAAGCCGGTCTGGATCCTGTCGCGCTTCGACGGCTGCTGGCGCTGGCTGGCGGATCGGGACGATTCGCCGTGGTATCCGCGGGCGCGGCTGTTCCGCCAATCGGAGCCGGGGCGGTGGAGCGATGTCGTCGAGCGTGTCGCGGGTGCCCTCGAGCACCTTCGTGCCGAACGAGATGCACTGCGTGTATCCGCGGTACCTCGCGAAGATCTCGATCGGCGGTTCTAGGCGGACCTGGGGTTGTTTCGGCAGTGCCGTCTGGCGGGGGCCGCCGCATTCCATGATGATGCGCTCCCGAGCGCAGCGGAACCGTCTGTTCGAGCGTACCGGCTGGGCTATCGGGCGCCGTCGCTCAGCGGTTCCGGCCGGCCAGAGCACGCCAATCGTCAAGACGGCGCGTCATGCCGTCCGCACGATCGAAGGCTATTGCAACCGACTGCGCACTCCCTCGAATACGAAACCCTACGCGCCACTGCAAGACATGCTGTAGGTGAAAACGAGGGAGGGTCAACCGTCCCGAGTCGCCTGCCGTATTTTGACAGTTCTTGACAGCTCGAAACAAGTGGAGAGCTATGATCTAGCTCTTTATTGAATGTGCATACTGGAGACCCCCATGAGTTCGGCACGCTCACTCAGTATCGGCATTACAATCGGCCTTCATCATGCGGCAGAGAGTCTTTGGGTCAACGGCATCAAGCAGAACGCCTTGTATCTAATGAAGCTCTTTCAACACTCGCCTCTTGGCCATCAGGTAACCCTCGTCAACACGACGAACGTCAAGATCACGTCGGAACTTCCATGGAATACCACGCAGTTTCCAATACGCTCGTTCGACGATGCGAAAGACTCGCTTGATGTCCTGATCGAACTCGGTGGGCAGATTGATTCGGCGCAAACCGCGTATCTGCAGGCGCGCGGCGCAAAAGTCGTGAGCTACTGTTGCGGTCCGGAATACGTGCACATGATGCAGGCCATGATTTTTGGCAGGCGGCATGCGGAAACGGTATTCATCAATCAACGTTATGATCAAGTATGGATCATCCCGCAAGTTGCCGAGACCAGCGCAAGCTTCTTCAGCGTATTGCGACGCCAGCCTGTTCGCGAGGTGCCGTTCGTTTGGGATCCGATGTGCGTTGAAGAGCGATCGGCCGCTCTCCCGCATCGCGGGGAATATCGTCCAACCGGGCAACCCAAAAGGTTATCCATCATGGAGCCGAATATCGACGTTACCAAGTTTTGCCTCTATCCACTCTTGATCGCTGAGTTGGGATATCGGAAATGTGGTGCACGGATATCCTATGTGCATGCGACGAACACGGAACATCTTGCAAATGGCAGCCCGGAATTTATCGGAATCGCGCACCACCTGGATCTTGTGAGGGATTCGAAAATAAGCTTTGTCGGCTATCATAATACCCCTCAATTTCTTTCTGAATTTACCGATATTGTGATATCCCATCAATGGGGGCTTGCATTGAATTATTTCTATTTCGATGTTTGCTGGAACGGTTATGCGATGGTCCATAACGCCGGCCTCTGTCGTGAGCTCGGTTATTTTTATAATGGAAATGATGTGGAAGAGGGTGGCATTCGACTCCGGCAGGCGATAGAATCTCACGACGAAAATTGGCAGGATTATACGAATCGGCAGCGTGAAATAATCGGGAGATTTTTGTCAACAAATCCTAGGCAAATCGAGGCGTATGACAGGTTGCTCGTCGGTCTTTTTGAATGAAATAAATGGGTTGTCGTGGTGGAATGTGTACGTCGTTGATTGACGCGAATGGACCGCGACGCAGACATGCTGGCCGAAGCGTTGGCTCAGGCGGAGACCCTGAGTGTTGTTCAACCGGTGATCGCGTTCCGGTTGTAGCAGGCCGCATTCCTGGATGCCGTATTTGCGGCACAGCGCTGCCGGCTTCAGTTCGGTCTCGGTTTCCTTCAAGAAGCCGATGATCTGTTATTCGATGAATCGCTTTTTTCGTTGCGTTCCTCTCTGGAACGGACTCTCCACTGTCACCGCGCCAAACGCGGGGAGCAGGTCACTTGAATCTCGGAAGCGCTGTTCGGCGACGCGCCAGCGCTGGTGACCGTCGAGGCACGTTGCACGAATTACACTGGTTTCAAGGCGCGGTCAGGTGTCGGCAATGACGTGCGGATTCAATCCGTCGATGCTGACTTGCGGGCTCCCCGGTGTTGCTGTCGCACCGCAGCAGGTCCTGTTTGCGCTGGACGAGTCGTTTTGGCGCCAAATGTCTCCGGCTGCAGGATCACTGACATCGCGTCCGCACCATTGGACGATCCCGAGGGGGATTGATCCGCGCGGGCCTCTACACACAAGCCCGCGACCTTCACGACAGCCTTCCGGTTCGCGCCCATCTCTCGAGTATCCACTGTGCGTCGGCGACCGTTGCATCCCAGGCGCCGATGACGGGTTGTCGAACGACGCGGATTCCCGGGTACCACGGTGTCGAGGTCGGGGATCGTTCGAAACGCCAGTCTCCGTGGAGCGGCGACAGTAGGAGGGTCGGCAAGTCGAGGCTGGCGGCGAGGTGCAGCGGCCCACTGTCGACGCTGATGACCAGGTCCGCCGCAACGGACAGCAGCGCTGCGAGCCCACGCAGGTCGGTCGTCGCGTCGAGGTTGGTGGTCGTGTGGGACAGATCGTCGGCGAGCCATCGCTGCATTTCGAGACCGCGCTGGAATACGATCCAGTGTACGTCCTGGTTTTCCAGCAACGGACGTATCTGCTGCAGGCGCAGACTCCGCCACGCGAAATCCCCGTGAGCGGATTCGTTCGACGACCAGAACAACGCGCAGCATGGGCGTCCGCGCGCGGCGCGGCGAATGCGTGCCACCTGCTCGGACATCTCGGGCGAGGGCGCCGCCTCATACATTGCCCGGCGCGCCGGCAGGTAGCCGGCCAGCGGGAACATCGCGGTGAACAGGGAGAACGGTGTTGCCCACATTGCATCGAACGGAGCGTTGCCGGCGAATGGCGCCAGCAGTTGATCGGCACGGATGTCGCGATAGTCGTTCAACCAGGCCTGATTGACGTCCGGACACGGCCAGGGCTCGTGACAGACGAGTTCGGTGCCGGCCTGAGCGAGCAGGGTGCGATAGCGGATGAACTGGAGCCAGTCGCCGAAACCGCCGCCACGGACGTAGCGCAGCACGCGCGGTAATGGTGTGTCGCCACACCAGTAGCCGGGATCCTTGATTCCGTATATCTCCGCCACGGCCGATCGGCTCGTATAAGCCGACGCATATTCGCCGATTCCCGCGGCGACTCCGTGAGCCCGCATCAGCGAGGTGCTGCGGATTTTTCTCAACTGGATGCCGGTCGCCTGCGGAATCGCGCCAGCGTGGGATGCGGCCTCGTACGACACGGATCTCGCGATGATGTCGTCGTCGCGGCCGAACAGATACAGGATTTCGAGCTTTACCTGCTCGCGCTCCCATTCATTGAGGCCGTGTACGAGCGTTTCGAATTGCGCGTCGAGAACGTCCAGCCGGCCGAGATGGGCGCACGCATGGAAAAAGATGGAACGATGGTTCGTATAGCCTGGCTCGCGCTGCGTAAGTTCGACGGACCGGTCGACTGCGCGTTCGAATTCCCCAAGGAAATAATGGTACTGAACGCATGCATGGAGGTATCGTGCGGTGCCGCCGTCGGTGGCCTTCAGGTCGTCGAGCAAGCGTCGAGCGTCATCAATGGCACCGCGCTGTACGAGCTGCTGCACAACGAAAACCGGATTGTCTTGGGTCATTGGCTGGGCTAGGGTGAGAAGCTTCAAGGTGTCCGAGTCGTGGCGCCACGCGGACGATCCTATTTCGTGCTCGTGCAATGAAGGTCAACGGCAGGTCATGCGCGAGCGCGTCGTTGGCCCGCGTGATCGGCGAACCTGCATCGAATCGGGTGGCGAGTGCTGCCACGTCGACGATCAGCGGGCCGCGCCCCGAACACAGCGCCACCGAGCCCGCATCCGGACAGTCCATTATGGCGCTCGACATCAGCGCCCGGGACAGCAGCGTGACAAAGAGGCCCCCGCAGAAGCTGTCGCGCGATGCGTTGCCGGAGCAGGACGCGGCGAAGTGCGTTCATGGCGTGCGATTCTACAAGGGTTGAGTGGCAGGGAAAGACTACCGCGCCGATGGGCGGTATCAGTCGCTATTCGATTGGACCAGACGGCGACGAGGTCAAGAGTGCATACGGTCTCGTCCGCTTGTCATGCATCTAAGGACATTGCGACACATAACGCGGACTATGAATAGATTTGACATAAGCTAAATTATCGATAATTTTGGTTGTAGTGGCTAGATTGAAATGTCCGCTTTGGGGGTGCGGCGGAATTCTTGGACTGATTTATGTCGTCAGCCCGAGGCTCTCCCGGTATTCAATCGGACTGAGTGCGCCAAGCGAGATTTTGATCCGTTTCTCGTTGTACCAGCGAATGTACGAGTC
>NZ_JAIZRY010000024.1:0-43551 GCF_020420125.1 Burkholderia sp. AU30280 | reverse complement strand
AGCGTTGTCGAAGGCATCAACAACACCATCAAGGTCATCAAGCGCAGGGCCTACGGCTATCGCGACGAGGAGTATTTCTTCCTCAAGATCCGCGCCGCGTTCCCCGGAATTCCGCGTTGAACCTTTTTTGATCGGCACACCCTGCATCTTTTTTCGCGTGCCACAATGCATCGCGATTCGTCAGATGGAACCATCCCGATGCCGCCCACCCCTGCCCTGCGCCGCCTGCTGACCCTCTATGCCGGCCTGATCGCCGCAAATGCCGCCGTCTGGCTGTGGGCGCTCGCCGTGTTGCGCGATCATCCGCTGCTGCTCGGCACCGCGGCGATCGCTTACGGTCTCGGGCTGCGTCACGCGGTCGACGCCGATCACATCGCCGCGATCGACGTTGCGACGCGCAAGCTGATGCAGGAAGGCCAGCGTCCGGTGAGCGTCGGCCTGTTCTTCTCGCTCGGCCATTCGACGATCGTGATCGCCGCGACGCTCGGCATCGCGCTGACCGCATTCGCGCTGCGCGACCGGTTCGATGCATTCCGCGAGATCGGCGGCACGATCGGCACGGCGGTGTCGGCCACCTTCCTGCTCGTGCTCGCGTGCGTGAACCTGGTGATCCTGCGCGACGTGTGGCGGCGCTATCGCGGCACGCACGGGCACAGGCACGACGCCGCGCATGTGCACCGTCCTGCCGGGCTCGTGTCCCGGCTGCTGCGTCCGCTGTTCCGGTTCGTGTCGAAGAGCTGGCACATGTATCCGGTCGGCGTGCTGTTCGGGCTGGGTTTCGATACCGCAACCGAAATCGGCCTGCTCGCGATCGCCGCCGCGCAGGCGAGCCAGGGGCTGCCGGTCTATACGGTCATGCTGTTTCCCGCGCTGTTCACCGCCGGCATGACGCTGATCGACTCGACCGACAACGTGCTGATGATTCACGCGTACGGCTGGGCGATGGACGATCCGCAGCGCAAGCTGCTCTACAACGCGAGCATCACGTTCGTGTCGGCGGCCGTCGCGCTGGCGATCGGCGGGATCGAGGCAGCCGGCCTGCTGGCCGACAAGCTGTCGCTGACGGGCCCCGTGCGCGACGCGCTCGATGCGCTCGGCGAACGCTTCGGCTCGATCGGCTACGGCATCGTCGCACTGTTCCTCGTCTGCTGGATCGTGTCGATCCTGTTCCACCGCTGGCAGCGCGCGGCCGATGCGCCTGCGCGCTGAACTTGGCTCGAACGTTTCGTTCCGGGAACAAAACTCCCCCCAAGACGATGCATGCGGCGACGCGCGCTTGCGTGCGCGTTGCGCGGCGGACGCAGGCGGCCGGCGGCACGGATCTCGCGGATAGGGATTCGCACGGCGGGCCCACATGCCGTTCCCCTCTCGCGGCTGGCGTCCGGCGCCCGCCCGAAGGCGAAACGGTTGCCGACAGGACTACGAATCTTTAACACTCCTCCTGCATCACACGTCGATGGCCGCGCGGCGACGAGGCATCGCGCGCATGGGGAGGCCATGATGCTCAAGACGAAACAACCGTTCCGCACGACGGGACGGCGTTATCGCGCAACCTTGCTCGCCGCAGCCGCGTTCGCGTGCTGCTGCTCGTATGCCGTCGCACGAGATGCGGCACCGGACGCCGCGGCCGATGCAGTTGCCAGCGCGGCCCTCATGATGACGCTGGTCGACGACCCTTCGCCGTGCGCCGCCAATCCGGCTGCGCGCGCGGCGCACGTCTTCACCGGCAGGCACGTTGGTGGCCATGGCGCCGGTGCGAGCGGCAGTGGCAGCAGCAGCCCCGGTAGCGGAAATGGCAGCGGTCACGGCAACGGCGGGCCGTCCGGAGGCAGCCGCTGAACTGCTGCGTTGCCCGGCCGGTTGTCGTCAGAGCATCTCGAGCGCACGCTTGCTGCGTGGCGGACGGAAGTACGCATCAAGCTGCGCGCGCTCGTCATCGCTGAACACGAGGTCGAGCGCGGCCCGGTTGTCGCGCACGTGTTCGAGCCGCGACGCCTTCGGGATCGCGAAAACCCCCGGCTGCGCGAGCACCCACGCGAGCGCGACGCGCATCACCGACACCCCGCGCTGCCGCGCGATCTCGTCGAGCGGCGAGCGCTTCGGCAGCCGCCCGTGATCGACCGGGCTGTACGCCATCGCCGGCATCCGGTGCTCGGCGAGCCACGGCAGCAGGTCGAATTCCGGGCCGCGCCGCGCGATGTTGTAGAGGATCTGGTTGGTCGCGCACGCGCCGCCACCGGCTTCATCGACGAGTTCGGCCATGTCGGCCGTATCGAAGTTGCTGACGCCCCAGTGACGAATCTTGCCCGCGCGCTGCAGCGCTTCGAAGCCTTCGACCGTCTCCTCGAGCGGCACCGAGCCACGCCAATGCAGCAGATACAGGTCGAGGCGATCGGTACGCAGGCGCTTGAGGCTCGCCTCGCATGCGGCGACGACGTCGCGCCGGCCCGCATGGTGCGGATAGACCTTGCTGACGAGGAACACGTCGTCGCGCAGGCCCGCGAGCGCCTCGCCGACCAGTTCCTCAGTCGCGCCGTCGCCGTACATCTCGGCCGTATCGACCAGTGTCATCCCGAGCGCGACGCCTTCGCGCAGCGCGGCGATCTCGTCTGCGCGCCGGGCCGGCCGCTCGCCCATTTCCCACGTGCCCAGGCCAAGCTTGGGAATCGTCTCGCCGTCGGGCAGGACAACCGTGGCGATCGTGTCTGTCATGCGTTCCTCGTTGCGGATGCGTGGCCGCGCACCGCGGCCCAGGCATGGAATACGACGCATCAGTGTAGTCAATCCGCGCGCAATTCACCTATTGCACGGCAAAAACCGGCTATAACGGCGCCACGCGATGACTTAGAATGGCCGCAATCAGATCGATACCCACTCCATGAAGGCATCCACGGACGACCGCTGGCAGGACCTGCGCCCCGACCCCGACAACGACACGCCGCTCTACCTGCAGCTCGCCCGCAAGCTCGGCGACGCGATCCACGACAATCGCTGGACAGCCGGCGAGGCGTTGCCCTCCGAGCGCGTGCTGTCCGATGCGCTCGGCGTATCGCGCATCACCGCGCGCAAGGCGATCGCGCTGCTCGTCGAGCAAGGCCTGATTCGCCGCACGCAGGGCGCGGGCAACTTCATTCAGCCGCGCTACGAAGATCCGCTGTCGCGGCTGTCGAGCTTCAGCGAAATGCTTGAGCGGCGCGGCTTCAAGCCGAGCTCGCAATGGCTCGCGCGCGAGATCCAGCCGGCGAACCGCGACGAAGTGATCCAGCTCGGGCTGTCGCCGGCCGCATCGGTCACGCGCCTGAAGCGCCTGCGCCTTGCCGACGGCATCGTGATGGCCGTCGAGAATTCGACGTTTCCCGCCACGCTGATCCCCGATCCGCAGGCGATCGGCGGTTCGCTGTACAGCTATCTCGAGGCACGCGGCACGCCGATCGTGCGCGCGCTGCAGCATTTCCGCGCGGTCAATGCGACCGACGAGATCGCCGAGCAGATGGGCATCGCACCGCACGACGCGCTGCTGCTGATCACACGAATCGGCTATACGTCGGACCAGCGTGCGATCGAACTGACCGACACCTACTGCCGCAACGACTACTACGACTTCGTCGTCGAGCTGCGCAAGTAGCGCCGGCCGCACCGCCGGCGCTCACAGCCAGCACGCATCGTCGGTGCCGAGCGGCACGGGCGGGCGCGCCAGCGACGGCGGTGTCGCCGACAACCGCTCGGCCGGCCGTACCGCGTAGAGCATGCCGAACGGCGACGCGATGCGCTCGAGCCGGTCGCGCACGTCGGTGCGCGCGAAATCGGGTGCCTGCAGGCCGTCCGGCACGATGCCGAACGACTGCAGCCAGCGTCCCGTCTGCGCGAGCGACAGCCGCACGTGCCAGCTTCCTCCTTCGCGCGCCCGGCGCGCGAGCGCGATCATCGCACCGAACGCCGCGAGATAACCGGTTGCGTGATCGAGCGCCTGGCACGGCAGGTGGCGCGGCCCGTCCGCGTGCGCAGCCTGCTGCTCCTGCCACGCGATCCCGCTCGCCGACTGCACGAGGCTGTCGAAGCCGCGCCGCTGCGCCCACGGCCCCGCATGCCCGTACGCGGATATCGACACGTACACGATGCCGGGCCGCCGCGCCGCCAGCGCTCGCGGCCCGAAGCCACGCGCCGCGAGCGCGCCGGGCCGGTACGACTGCAGGAACACATCCGCGCCGCGTGCGAGCGCGTGCAGCGCATCGACGCCCGCCGCATCGCGCAGGTCGATCCACGTCGAACGCTTGCCGCGCCCGTTGTCGATCACGAGCGGCGCGATGTTCGGCAGGTGCGGGCCGTTGACGAGCAGCGTCTGCGCGCCGTGCGACGCCAGCGTGCGGCCCGCGACCGGCCCTGCGATGATGCGCGTGAGATCGAGCACACGCACACCCGCGAGCGGCTGGCCGGCTTCGCCGCGGCCGATCGGCTCGGCCGGTGCGTCGCCGATCCGCTCGATCTCGAACAGCGGCAGCGATGCGATCGCGCGCGCCTGCTCGAGTGACACCCACTCGTCAGGCGTTCTGATCAATGCGGCGCACAACCCAGCCTCGGCCAGCACGGTATCGAGTGCTGCGCCCTCCCGCGCGCGGATCGCCGTGGCGACATCGTCCCGCTGCGCGCCGCAGCCGAGTACGTCGAGAACGCCGTTCAGGTGATGCGGAAAGTTCGCGTGCAGCTGGATCCAGCGTCCGTCGCCCGTCTCGAAGAAGCCCGTCACCGGATGACGCAACTCCGGCGGCGGGCCATCGTCCACGCGCAGGTAGCGTTCGCTGCGGAACGCGATGAGCGCGTCGCGAACCGACACGTCGACGGTTTGCGCGACGCCGGTGCGAAGCCGGTGGCATTCGGCCGCCGCGAGCCCGGCTGCCGCGATCGTCGCCACTGCCAGCGTGCCGACCCGGAAGGTCGACGGCAACGTCGGGTCCTGTCCGGTCACGGTCGCACGGGCCAGCGCGTCGGGGGCGCCGTGTGCCAGCTGCCACAGATGCGCCAACGCGAGTTCGGGTGTCATGGCGGAATGGGCGGTGAGAAAGACAAGATCGAGTCTAGGATTCGCGACAGTCGAGAGCAATCCTGATTGCGCGAATCGGCGCATCACGCATGGTCGGACCCCCTGCGCCCCGGCAGAAGCGGCCGACGTCACATCCGCCAGCGCGCCGGAACCCTGCCAGCATCCTCGGGACCGGCGTGAGCCGCCGCACATCTGCACCGCGAGTTGCTGCCCTCACGACCGGGTCGCGCAAGCAGGCACCGCTGCCATCACGCGGGCAAGGTGCGGCTGCTCGCACGCCGCCGTGCCGACGCGAAACGCTCGCGCGGCGGCGTCGAGCGTTCGCTCGACCGGCACGTACCGAAGACGGACTCGCGGATCTCTGCACGACTGCACGGCCCGCTGGATCACGCATGCGCTCGAACAATGCATGGACGGAACGCTGATCCTGCCCCGGGCGTGCTACGTCGGCAACGACGCGGGCGCATGACGCCGGCCGTCGCGCCACGCGACGAGCGGCCTCCACCAGGCCTGCGCGGCGCGCCTCGCCGACACCTCGGGCGAACCGAACGCGAACGTCGCACGTTGCGACCCCGCGCTAACCCATACACGCATGCCGGGCAAAAGCATCAGCGAATCCCCGCCGCCGAGCCAGTGATCGTCGGGCCGGCCCTCGATCGTCACCCAGACCTCGCCGTCGGCCACCTCCAGTGCGGTGCGATCGACGATCCGCCACCGACCGGCCGGCTCGTCGCCGTCGATCACATAAAGTCGCAGTTCGCGCATGGCGGTCTCCTGGTCGCGCGGGTTCGATGGCATCAGTATTTCGGACAGCGGCAGCACGCGGACAGATACGGATGCAGACACTTTCGGCTGAACTGTATTGGTCAATCGACGGGGACGGCACCCGCCGGGCGGACTTCGCACCGAACCTGCACGGCGCGACGGCTTTCCCTACAATGTCGGCTGTCCTGCGCCACCACCCGCCCCCCATGTTCCAGCGTCCGCCTGCCGCCGCTCCCGGCGAAAAGAACCTCACCGTGATGCTCTGGCTCGTCGCAACGGGCTTCTTCATGCAGACGCTCGACTCGACGATCGTCAACACGGCGCTGCCGTCGATGGCCGCGAGCCTCGGCGAATCGCCGCTGCGGATGCAGTCGGTCGTGATCGCGTACTCGCTGACGATGGCGGTGATGATCCCCGTGTCGGGCTGGCTCGCCGATACCTTCGGCACGCGGCGGGTGTTCTTCAGCGCGATCCTGGTGTTCTCGCTCGGCTCGCTGCTGTGCGCAAACGCGCATACGCTGACGCAGTTGGTCGCGTTCCGCGTCGTGCAGGGGATCGGCGGCGCGATGCTGCTGCCGGTCGGGCGGCTCGCGGTGCTGCGCACGTTCCCGGCCGAACGCTACCTGCCCGCGCTGTCGTTCGTCGCGATTCCCGGCCTGATCGGCCCGCTGATCGGGCCGACGCTCGGCGGCTGGCTCGTGAAGATCGCGTCGTGGCACTGGATCTTCCTGATCAACGTGCCGGTCGGCGTCGCGGGCTGCATCGCGACCTTCTATTCGATGCCCGATTCGCGCAACCCGGCCGTCGGCCGCTTCGACCTGAAGGGCTACCTGCTGCTGACGATCGGCATGATCGCGATCTCGCTGTCGCTCGACGGGCTCGCCGATCTCGGGATGCAGCACGCGGCCGTGCTCGTGCTGCTGATCCTGAGCCTCGCGTGCTTCGTCGCGTACGGGCTGTACGCGGTGCGCGCGCCGCAACCGATCTTCTCGCTCGAACTGTTCCGGATCCACACGTTCAGCGTCGGGCTGCTCGGCAACCTGTTCGCGCGGATCGGCAGCGGCGCGATGCCATACCTGATTCCGCTGCTGCTGCAGGTGAGCCTCGGCTACTCGGCGTTCGAGGCCGGGCTGATGATGCTGCCGGTGGCGGCGGCCGGGATGTTCTCGAAGCGGATCATCACGCGCCTGATCACGCGGCATGGCTACCGCAAGGTGCTGCTTGCGAACACGATCATGGTCGGCGTGATGATGGCGAGCTTCGCGCTGATGCGCGACACGGTGCCCGTCTGGGTGAAGGTCGTGCATCTCGCGCTGTTCGGCGGCTTCAACTCGATGCAGTTCACCGCGATGAACACGCTGACGCTGAAGGATCTCGGCACGGGCGGCGCGAGCAGCGGCAACAGCCTGTTCTCGCTCGTGCAGATGCTGTCAATGAGCCTCGGCGTCACGGTGGCGGGCGCGCTGCTCGCGACGTTCACGGGCATGCTGCGCACCGTCACGCCGAGCAACACGCTGCCGGCGTTCCATGCGACCTTCATCTGCGTCGGGATCATCACGGCCGCGTCCGCGTGGATCTTCGCGCAGCTCGCCCCCGAGATCCGCAGCACCGCGCGCAAGACCGATCCGTCCGAGCGCGCATGACGCGTGGCGCGCGCCGAACCGGGTCGGCGCGCACCATCACGGTGCAGCGCGGCCTCGCGATGCGCATTTGAAACGCCTGCAATGCCCGGCGGCTCGCCCGCGACGCGCCGCCGCACGGGGTACGATGCCGTGCACGCTTCTTGCTGGCCTATTCTCTAGGTAAACTCGCAGTCTTCCTTCGGCCGACATCATGAGCATGATCGAAATCGATCCCCCCGGCTTTCAGCCGCCCCGCCCCGTCGCCGGCGACGACGGGAACCGGCGCACCGTGCTGTACGGCGGCTACACCGTGTTCAGCGTGTTCCAGCCCGTTTTCTCGGTGTCGCACCGCCGCGCGATCGGCTATCACGCGTCGCTGCGTGCGCACGACGAGGAAAGCCGCCAGGTGGCGTCGCACGAGGTGTTCACGCAGGCGGCGCGGCGCGGCGACCTGCTCGAGCTCGGCCGGCTCGCCGAATCGCTGCATCTTGGCAACTTCCACGCATTCGACAGCCATGACGAATGGCTCTTCCTGAGCCTGCACCCGGCCGCGCTGATGGACACCGTCTACAGCGACGCGATGCTCGCGAACCTGAAGGCGCTCGGGCTGCCGCCGCATCGCGTGGTGCTCGAGGTGCCCGAGCAGGCGGGCGGCGAGACGCCGCGCTACGCGGCGATCGTCGACGGGCTGCGCAAGGCCGGCTTCCTGATCGCACTCGTCGGGTTCGGCGCGAAGCATTCGAACATCGATCGCGTGTGGCACCTGCATCCCGACATCGTCACGCTCGACCGCGGCATTCTCGCGCAGGCGAGCGAGCACTCACATCTCGAACGCGTGCTGCCGGGGCTCGTCTCGCTGCTGCACGAATCCGGGCAACTCGTGCTGATGGGCGGGCTCGCGACGGAGCGCGACGCGCTGATCGCACTGGAGTGCGACGTCGATTTCGTGCAGGGCCAGTACTTCGCGGGGCCGAGCGTCGAACCGGTGCAGCCGCAGGCTGCCGCCGGCTGCATGGATACGCTGTCGGCCGCATTGCGGCTGCGCGTCGCGGAACGCGAGCGCACCCAGGCGGCACGGCTCGCGCCGTACGTCACGGCGCTCGAGGAAGCGAGCCGCAAGCTCGTCGCCGGAGAATCGCTGACCGACGCGGCCGCGGCCGTACTCGGGCTGCCCGAGACCGCGCGCTGCTTCCTGCTCGACGCATCGGGACGCCAGATCGGCGACAACGTGCTCGCGCGCGGCAGCGTATCGCAGCGCGCCAAGCGCTTCCGGCCGCTGCTGCATTCCGAAGGGGCAAGCTGGGAACGCCGCCCGTACTTCATCGGCGCGATGCGCGCACCGGGCCGCGTGCACCTGACGGCACCCTACCTGTCGATCAACGAGGCGCACCTGTGCGTGACCGCGTCGATCGCCGCGCCGGTCGCGACCGGCATGCAGGTGCTCTGCGTCGACATCAACTGGGAAGCGGCACTCAACCGCGAATGAGCGGGGAGCCGCCGCGTCGCACTCACGCGGCGGCGGTCTTGCGCGCGATCAGCCGGTGCACGCGCTTGCCGGACGATGCGCTGACGACCTCGTGCTCGTCGATCACCTGCGTGCCGGCGCCGAGCGCCGCCCGCATCCGCGCCGAATCGAGCAGCGTGTAGAGGCGGCCGCGCTCGTCGCGCAACGTGCCGTTTCCGGCCACCCGCCAGCTCATGTACAACGTGCCGCCCGGCATCAGGAGTTCGGCCAGCCGCGTGGCGGCGGCCGCCGCGTCCGCCTGTTCGAGATGCATGACGACCGTTTCGCACAGCACGTTGCGAAACGCGCCGGACGGCACACCGGCCAGCGCCGGCAACGTGGCCAGCTCGAAGGTGAGATCCGGATGGTGCCGCCGCGCCTCGTCGAGCAGCGCGGCGCTTGCGTCGTAGCCACGCACGTCGAAGCCGCGCGACGCGAGCCAGGCCGTATCGCGCCCGGCTCCGCAACCGACGTCCGCGGTCGGTCCCGGCGAAAAATGCTGCTCCAGCAGCGCGTACATGTCGTCGGGCGCGGCCTGGTCGAGCCAGTCCTGCGCGTACTGCGCGGCATGGGCGTCGTAGGCATCGAGAGTCGGGCGATCCACCATGGTAACGGCTCCGCATAGGCGTCGTATGACGCACCCCGCATCTTAGCCGTTGCGCCCCGCGGGCGGCACGTCGCGCGAAGGGTTGCGCAGCCGCCTACGCGGCCCGCACATCGCCCGCGCGCGGCGCCTGCGCGGTCAGATCGGCCCACAGCTCGGCGGCGCGCCAGGCCGGGCGCGCCGCTGCGCGTTCCGCGTCGTGCACGAGCGCGCACAGTCGGGCATTGACGGGCGCCTGCCCGCCAAAGCGCGCGGCCAGCCGCACGACCTCGCCGTTGATCCACTCGACTTCCGTCGCCCGCCCCGCCGCGAGATCGTCGGACATCGACGAACGCGCGAGTGGATCGATCGCGAGCATCCGGCTACCGAGCACGCGAAACGCCGGATCGGGCAAGTCGAGCACGTCCGGGATCCACCCGGCCGGCAACGGCGTCAGCCGCGCGGGCCGGATCGCGGCCCGCGCCAGCCAGTGCAGGGCTTCGCGCTGCGCGAGCGCAACACAGCGCCGGTACCCGCGTTGCGCGAGTTCGTCGCGCAGCGGCAGGTTCGCGAGCGCGTTGATCGCGTTGTTCAGGTTGAGCAGCAGCTTCGCCCATTGGACGGCCGGCATGTCGCGATGCAGCACGAGCGGCAGTCCGGCGCGCGAGAACGCACCAGCGAACGGCGCGAGCGCGGGGGACGCTTCGGCCGCCAGCGCACCGGCCGAGCCCTGGTGAAACGCACCCGGCTCGCGCTCGATCACGTTGAACGGCACCATGCCGGCGAGCACGGCGGCTTGCGGCAGCGATGCGCGCAGCACGTCGGCGTTGTGCAGGCCGTTCTGGAAGCTGATCACGACCGTGCCGGGCCGCAGCACGCCGGCGAGCTGCGCCGCGGCCTCACGCGTCGCCGCCGATTTCACCGCCACGAGCACCAGCCGCGCAGCCCCTGCAGACGCCGGATCGGTCGCGAACGCGACATCGGCCGGCGCGAGCGTCGCGCGATAGCCGCGCTGGTCGGTCAGCGTCAGCCCGTGCCGATGAATCGCGTCGCCGATCCGTGCGCGGCCGACGAGCGTCACATTCGCGCCGGCCGCCGCGAGCCGTCCGCCGAGATAGCAGCCGACAGCGCCCGCGCCGAACACGCAGACCGGTGCGTCAGACATGCGAATGCGCGCCGCCGTGCACGGGGCCGGCCCGCCGCTCGACTTCGCGGCGCACGTCGCCGCGCAGCCCCGCGAAGAACGCGACCTCGGCGACGACGAACAGCGGCCCGACCATCAGGCCGACCAGATCGTCGACGAATGCGGGCTTGCGCCCTTCGAACCAGTGCCCGACGAACTGCACGATCCAGCCGACGACGAACGCGCCGATGCCGATCGCGAGCCATTGCGCGGTCGGCAGCACCGCAAGCGCCTGCGCGGCCCACAGGCCCAGCGCGAACAGCGCAGTCATCACGATCCCGAATCGCAGATCGAGGCGCAGGTAGAACACCGAGAACGCGACGGCGAGCAGCAGCGCCGGCGACAGCGCGATGCCGGCCGGCATCCCGATGGCCGGCCGCGACAGCAGCACCTCGACCGCGAACACGATCATCGGGATGCCGACCAGGTGCGTCGCGATATTGCGCGCGTCGCGATGGTAGGCCGCATACTGGGCAAGATGGTCTTCGAGCGTCTTCATCGCGTCTCCTGGTCGGTTGTCGAGCGCTATGATGCGCGTCACGCCCGAAAACCTCTGTCAGCTACCCGACATCGCGTGTCCATGCCCTCTTCGCTCGCTCCATACCTGCCGCAGATCGAAGCGAACCCGTGGTTCGCCGCGCTGCCGCCCGCGTTGCGTGCGGACCTGCTCGCCCGCGCGGCGCTGCGCCGGCTGCCGGCCGGTCATGCGCTGTTCCGGCGCGGCGACCCGCCGTGCGGGCTGTACGCGGTACTGGCCGGTTCACTCACGATAGGTGCGGTCGACCCGCAGGGCAAGGAAGCGCTGCTGACTGTCGCCGAGCCCGTCACCTGGTTCGGCGAAATCGCGCTGTTCGACGGCCAGCCGCGCACGCACGACGCGATCGCACTCGACGATGCGCTGCTTCTGCACGTCCCGCAGGCCGCGCTGCTCGCGATCCTCGACGCGACGCCGCAATACTGGCGACAATTCGCGCTGCTGATGGCGCAGAAGCTGCGCCTGAGCTTCCTGACCGTCGAATCGATGAGCGTGATGCCCGCCGCGCAGCGGCTCGCCGCCCGCCTGCTGATGATCGCCGACGGCTACGGCGGGATCAGCGCCGGCCGCACTCGTATCCGGCTATCGCAGGAAAAGCTCGCGGCGATGCTGTCGCTGACGCGGCAGACCACCAACCAGTTGCTGAAGGCGCTGCAGACCGACGGCGTCGTGCGGCTGCACGTCGGCGAGATCGAGCTCGTCGACGTCGATGCGCTGCGGCGGGCGAGCGGGTTGCCCGACGGGATGCGCTGAGCCCGGCACAGCTGTCGCGCAGCCTCCCCGCCGTCACCGCGTTGCGCTATCGTGGCGGCTCGTCCGTTCACCCGCTAGCACCGCCTTGAGCACGTCGACCGCCTCCGCTCCCTCCCGCCATCCCTGGCCGGTGTTCATCGCATTTCTGCGGCTTGGCCTCACGTCGTTCGGCGGCCCGGTCGCGCACCTCGGCTACTTCCGCACCGAGTTCGTCACGCGGCGCGGCTGGCTCACCGAGCGCACGTACGCGGATCTCGTCGGGCTGTGCCAGTTCCTGCCGGGGCCGGCGAGCAGCCAGGTCGGGATGGCGATCGGCCTCGCGCGCGCCGGCTACGCGGGCATGTTCGCCGCGTGGCTCGGCTTCACGCTGCCGTCGGCGCTGCTGATGATGCTGTTCGCGCTCGGCGTGCACGCGACGGGCGCACCGATCGAAGCCGGCGCGCTGCACGGGCTGCGCATCGTGTCGGTCGCGGTGATCGCGCAAGCGGTATGGGGCATGGCGCGCACGCTGTGCCCGGATGGGCGGCGCGTCACGCTGATGGCCGCGGCCGCATGCGTCGCACTGCTCGCACCGGCGGCGTGGACGCAGGTCGCGGTGATCGTCGCGGCCGGTGCCGCCGGTCTCGTCCTGCTGCCGCAACCGGCGCGCGACGCCCACGAGCCGTTGCCGCTGCACGTATCGCACCGCGCGGCTGTGCTGTGGCTCGCGCTGTTCGCGGCGCTGCTCGTCGCGCTGCCGTTCGCGGCCCGCTTGCTCCGATCCGATACGCTGGCTGTCGTCGACGCATTCTTCCGCACCGGCGCGCTCGTGTTCGGCGGCGGGCACGTCGTGCTGCCGCTGCTGCAGGCGGCCGTGGTCGCGCCCGGCTGGGTCGGCGATGCGGCGTTCCTGGCCGGATATGGCGTCGCGCAGGCCGTGCCGGGGCCGCTGTTCACGTTCTCGGCATTCCTCGGCGCATCGCTGCGCAACGCGCCGAACGGCTGGCTCGGCGGCACGATCGCGCTGGTGTCGATCTTCGCGCCGTCGTTCCTGCTGGTGGCCGGCACCGCGCCGTTCTGGGAACGGCTGCGCCGCAGCACGCGGATGCAGGCCGCGCTCGCAGGCGTGAATGCGGCCGTCGTCGGGCTGCTGCTCGCCGCGCTCTATCACCCGGTCTGGACCGACACGATCGTGGCGCCGCGCGACCTGGCCGCCGCGCTCGTCGCGTTCGTCGCGCTGGTGTTCTGGCGCGTGCCGCCGTGGGCCGTCGTGATGGCGAGCGCAGCGCTCGGCTGGGGGTTCGGCGTCCCGGCCTGACCGGACACGCACGGCACGTTCCACCTCGACGGAAAACAAAAAAGCCCTCGAAACGAGGGCTTTCTTGCTGGGTGCCGCGCGCCGTAGCGGCGCGCCGGCGCCGGACCTTACGCGAAGTTCTTCGCTGCGAAGTCCCAGTTCACGATGTTCCAGAACGCTTCGACGAACTTCGGACGTGCGTTGCGGTAGTCGATGTAGTACGCGTGTTCCCACACGTCGATCGTCAGCAGTGCCTTGTCGGCGGTCGTCAGCGGCGTCGCTGCGTTGCTCGTCGACACGATGTCGAGCGAACCGTCAGCCTTCTTCACGAGCCATGCCCAGCCCGAACCGAACGTGCCGACTGCGGCCTTCGTGAACGCTTCCTTGAATGCGTCGTACGAACCCCACTTCGCGTTGATCGCGTCGCCCAGCGCGCCCGTCGGTGCGCCGCCGCCGTTCGGCGACAGGCTGTTCCAGAAGAACGTGTGGTTCCAGATTTGCGCGGCGTTGTTGAAGATGCCGCCCGACGACTTCTTCACGATCTCTTCCAGCGACAGGTTTTCGAATTCCGTGCCCGGGATCAGATTGTTCAGGTTCGTCACATAAGCCTGATGGTGCTTGCCGTAGTGGTACTGGATCGTCTCGAGCGAGATGGTCGGCGCGAGTGCGTCTTCAGCGTACGGGAGCGGCGGGAGCGTATGAGCCATGGCGATTCCTTCGTTGAGTATGTAGGGAGGCTGTGTTGAATGCTGCCGAGCGTCCGATTGTAGGCGAGGACGAATAACCCCGCAAACTCACGGGCCATTTATCCGCGGTATGCGGAAAAGCGATGCTGGCGCAACGTCCGGCAGCACGACCCGGCGTTGCGCAACAACCGTTCCCGCGCGATTTGGCCGTTGCGCGCCCTGCGCTGCGCTCGCGCAGGTTACGTCAGATCGTGTCGGTCAGCCGCGGCTGCACATCGGCGAGCGACACGTCGGCCGAACCTTCTGCGAGATGCACGGTCAGGCGGCGCTGCGGCTTCAGCGCGTTCGGCGTGCGCACCGCGCGACCCGTCTGTGCATCGATCAGCGCCGCATAGCCGCGCTCGAGCGTGCGCTGCGGGCTCAGCACCTCGAGCCTTGCCGCACAGGCTGACACGCGAGCCGTGTCGCGTTCGTGACGGCGCTGCAAGGCCAGCGCAAGACGCTGCGACAGCCCCGCGAGCGCCTGGCGCGCCTGCGACGGATCGGGCCGCGCACGCTGCCAGCGCAGCTGTGCGAGCGCGAACCGCGCGCGCGCGTCGCGCACCGGCCGCGACGCCGCCGACGCCAGCCGCACCGCGAGCTGCTCGACGTGCGTGCGCTGCCGCTGCAGCCGCTCGGCCGGGCTCACCAGCCGACGCGCGAGCCAGTCGAGCTGCTGCGCGCGCTGTTCGAGCCGGCGTTCCATCCCGCGCGCGAGTGCACGCTGGCGCTCGCCGACCTCGCGCAGCAGCAGCGCGCGCTGCGGGCTGGCGAGCTCGGCCGCGCCGGTCGGCGTCGGCGCACGCACGTCGGCCGCGAAGTCCGCGATCGTGAAATCGGTTTCGTGCCCGACGCCGCTGACGACCGGTAGTTCGCTCGCCGCGATCGCGCGCGCCAGCGCCTCGTCGTTGAACGACCACAGATCCTCGATCGAGCCGCCGCCGCGACAGACCAGCAGCACGTCGACCTCGCGGCGCGCATTCGCGGTCTCGACAGCCGCGACGAGCTTTTCGGCGGAACCGGCGCCCTGCACGGGCGCCGGATAGACGATCACCGGAATGTGCGGCGCGCGGCGGGCGAGCGTGGTCAGCACGTCGCGCAGCGCAGCCGCCTGCAGCGACGTGACGATGCCGATCGCGCGCGGATGGGCCGGCAGCGGCCGCTTGCGCTCGGGCGCGAACAGGCCCTCGCTCTCGAGCTGCGCCTTCAGCCGCAGGAACGCCTCGTACAGTCGCCCCTGCCCGGTGCGCCGCACGGCCTCGACGTTGAGCTGCACTTCGCCGCGCGGCTCGTACATCGTGACGACCGCGCGCACCTCGATCCGGTCGCCTTCGCGCGGCGTGAACTCCGCATATTGCGCGCGACCGCGGAACATCACGCAGCGCATCTGCGCCTGCTGGTCCTTGATCGAGAAATACCAGTGGCCGCTCGCGGCGCGCGTGAAGTTCGACACTTCGCCCGAAATCCACAGCAGCGGAAACGAGCGCTCGAGCATCGTCGAAATCGCGCGATTGAGCGCCGAAACGGGAATCACTTCGTCGCCGCCGCGGGTCGCGCCCGGTGCGGCAAATGGGGAGTCGGAAGGCATGGACGGTCGGATGAATGCTGGCGGCGACACGATAGTCCGACACACGCGCGACGTCCAGCGCCGGACGCATGCGCCGTGACGTTCGGCAGGTGTCCACACTTTGACAATCATCGGCCTAAAACGCGTGAAACCCATCGAAAACACCAGACGATTCGTCGCAACACATTGATTTTTATATATTTTTAAACCTTTCGAAATGATTCTCATCCGATTCGAGGCCCGCCCGGCGGGCGTTTGACGCCATCGAGCGGGGAGTTCTTCACAGAGTTATCCACAAGCCGCCGCGATCCGGCCCCGCAGACTGCGGCGGCCGGTCGCGCTTGCCGCGCCCGCCTGCGGCGCGCTAGAGTGCCGCCTTCCGCAGACCCCGCGGCATGCGCCGCCCAACGGAGAATCCGCCTTGACGAATCCGTCCCACGCCGCGGCGCATCCCATGCCGCGCCCGGCCCGATGAGCGCGCCCGACGGCCCGCTCGCCCGGCTCGAAGCCCGCCTGACGCGCGAATGGCAGCGCCGCGGCGCGCTCGCGTGGGCGCTCACGCCGTTCGCGTGCGTGTTCGGCCTGTGCGCGGCGCTGCGGCGCACCGCCTACGCACAGGGCTGGAAGAAGCCCGTCGACGTCGGCGTGCCCGTCGTCGTGGTCGGCAACGTGACCGTCGGCGGCACCGGCAAGACGCCGACCGTGATCGCACTCGTCGACGCGTTGCGGGCGGCCGGCTTCACGCCCGGCATCGTGTCGCGCGGCTACGGCGCGAACGTGAAGGCGCCGACCGCCGTCACGCCCGCGTCGCGCGCCAGCGCGGGCGGCGACGAACCGCTCCTGATCGCACGCCGCACCGGCGCGCCCGTCTGGGTCTGCCCCGATCGCGTCGCGGCCGCGCAGGCGCTGTGCGCCGCGCATCCGGACGTCGACGTGATCGTCAGCGACGACGGCCTGCAGCACTACCGCCTCGCGCGCACGGTCGAGCTCGTCGTGTTCGACCACCGGCTCGGCGGCAACGGCTTCCTGCTGCCGGCCGGCCCGTTGCGCGAGCCGCTGTCGCGGCACCGCGACGCCACGCTCGTCAACGATCCGTACAGCGGCGCGCTGCCGCCGTGGCCCGACACCTATTCGCTCGCGCTCACGCCGGGGGCCGCGTGGCACCTCGACCAGCCCGCGCTGCGCCGCCCGCTGTCGCAATTCGCGCACGAGCGCGTGCTCGCCGCGGCCGGCATCGGCGCGCCGGAACGCTTCTTCGCGACGCTGCGCGCGGCCGGCCTCGCGCCCGCGACGCGCGCGCTGCCCGACCACTACGCGTTCGCCGACAATCCGTTCGTCGACGATGCCGTCGATGCGATCCTGATCACCGAGAAGGATGCAGTAAAATTGGGCGCTTCCTGGCGCGACGCCCGACTGTGGGTTGTCCCTGTCGAAGCCGCGCTCGACCCTCGCCTCATTGCCCTCGTTGTGGAGAAACTCCGTGGACGCTCGCCTGCTTGAAATTCTTGTGTGCCCTATCTGCAAAGGCCCGCTCCACTATGACCGTGCCGCGCAGGAGCTGATCTGCAACGCGGACAAGCTCGCGTATCCGATCCGCGACGGCATCCCCGTGATGCTGGTCGACGAGGCGCGCCAGACCGTCGAAGGCACGCCGGTCGACCCGGCCGGCCGCTAAGCCGCCCGACCCGGCCCCCGCCGCGGCCCGCCCGCCGCGAGGGCGCCGAACCCAGCCGGGTGGCGCGCAGCAGACGCGCCGCCCGCTCCGCTCTTCTCACCGCCCTCCCCGATGACTCAACCCTTCATCGCCGTCATTCCCGCCCGGCTCGCGTCGACGCGACTCCCGAACAAGCCGCTCGCCGATCTCGGCGGCAAGCCGATGGTCGTGCGCGTCGCCGAGCGCGCGCGCGAAGCAGGCGCGCAGCAGGTGCTGGTCGCGTCCGACGCCCAGAGCGTGCTCGATGCGGCACGCGATCACGGCTTCGAAGCGGTGCTGACGCGTGCCGACCATCCGTCCGGCACCGACCGGCTCGCGGAAGTCGCGGCGACCTTCGGGTGGAGCGACGACACCGTCGTCGTCAACGTGCAGGGCGACGAGCCGCTGATCGACCCCGTACTCGTGCGCGACGTAGCGTCGCACCTCGCCGCCCATCCGGCCTGCGCGATTGCGACGGCCGCCCACCCGATCCACGACGCGGCCGACGTGTTCAACCCGAACGTCGTGAAGGTCGCGCTCGACGCGCAGAGCGTCGCGCTGTACTTCTCGCGCGCGCCGATTCCGTGGAGCCGGGACGCGTACCAGCCGCACTGGCCCGACGTTGCAGCGATGCCTGCGCCTGCTTTCCCGGTCTACCGGCACATCGGCCTCTATGCATATCGTGCGCGTTTCCTGCGCACGTATCCGACGCTCGCGCAGGCGCCGATCGAACAGGCCGAGCAGCTCGAACAGCTGCGTGCGCTCTGGCACGGCGAGCGCATCGCCGTGCTGATCACCGAGTCCGCGCCCGAAGCCGGAATCGACACGCCGGCCGATCTCGCACGCGTGCAGGCCCTTTTTCAGCCGTCATCAAAATAACCCGTGGCATAATCAGGCGATTGTGCGAGCCGTCCGCGACCAGCGCGTCCTCGCTTGACCCCGCCCGCGGCCTTGCCGGCAGCCGCGCGTCGCCAAAGCCGACGCGCCGCATCAGACCGGTCCGTCGCGCGCCAGGCAAGCCCCGCGCTCGCAGTCGCCGACGCCTTTGCGTCTCGCCACACGAATCTACATACTTGGAGATATCACCATGCGTTTGATCCTGTTGGGCGCGCCCGGCGCGGGAAAGGGCACCCAGGCAAACTTCATCAAGGAAAAGTTCGGCATCCCGCAAATCTCGACGGGCGACATGCTGCGCGCGGCCGTGAAGGCCGGCACGCCGCTCGGCGTCGAGGCGAAGGGCTACATGGACGCCGGCAAGCTCGTGCCGGACGCGCTGATCATCGGCCTCGTCAAGGAGCGCCTGAAGGAATCCGACTGCGCGAACGGCTATCTGTTCGACGGCTTCCCGCGCACGATCGCGCAGGCTGACGCAATGAAGGAAGCCGGCGTCGCGATCGACTACGTGCTCGAAATCGATGTTCCGTTCTCGGAAATCATCGAGCGCATGAGCGGGCGCCGCACGCACCCGGCATCGGGCCGCACGTACCACGTCAAGTTCAACCCGCCGAAGGTTGAAGGCCACGACGACGTGACGGGCGAGCCGCTGATCCAGCGCGACGACGACAAGGAAGAAACCGTCAAGAAGCGTCTCGAAGTGTACGAAGCGCAAACCAAGCCGCTGATCACGTACTACGGCGACTGGGCGCAGCGCGGCGAGGAAAACGGCCTGAAGGCCCCGCAGTATCGCAAGATCTCCGGTCTCGGCAGTGTCGAGGAAATCCGCGAGCGCGCGTTTGACGCGCTGAAGTAAGCAGCGCGTCGCGCACCCGCAAAGCCGCCCTTTCCGGGCGGTTTTTTTTGCCCGGACGGGATTCGCACGGCCGTCCCGGTCTCGCCGCCGCGCGAGGGTGCCCCGTACAATCGGTCGGGTGCGGGCGACCTGTTACGGGGGCGCTCGCATTTCAACCGATCGCGCGGCGTCGAACCCGGCATCCGCTTGGCGCGGCACCGCCACAGGCGCCGGAACATCAACGGCGGCCGACCACCTTGCATGGGTCCGCCCTAAGCGCCAATGCGCCAAGAGCACTCAACAAAGGAGACAGTGATGGACATTCGCGGCAACGTGTTTCTGATCACGGGCGGTGCATCGGGCCTCGGCGCCGGCACGGCGCGGATGCTCGCGCAGGCAGGCGGCACCGTCGTGCTCGCCGACCTGAACGACGCGGCGGGCACGGCGCTCGCGACCGAACTGGGCGGCATCTTCGTGCACTGCGACGTGTCGAGCGAGGCCGATGCGCAGGCGGCCGTCGGCGCCGCGCAGCGCGCCGGCACGCTGCGCGGCCTCGTGAACTGCGCGGGCATCGCGCCCGCCGCGAAGACCGTCGGCAAGGACGGCGCGCATCCGCTCGACGTGTTCGCGAAGACGATCAACGTGAACCTCGTCGGCACGTTCAACATGATCCGGCTCGCGGCCGCCGCGATGGCCGCCACCACGCCGACCGCGGACGGCGAGCGCGGCGTGATCGTCAGCACCGCGTCGGTTGCCGCATTCGACGGACAGATCGGCCAGGCCGCTTACGCGGCATCGAAAGCCGGCGTCGCGGGCATGACGCTGCCGATCGCACGCGACCTGTCGCGCCACGGCATCCGCGTGATGACGATCGCGCCCGGCCTGTTCGAGACGCCGATGTTGCTCGCCATGCCGCAGGACGTCCAGGACGCGCTCGGCGCGATGGTGCCGTTCCCGCCCCGGCTCGGCAAACCGGCCGAGTACGCGCTGCTGGTGCGCCAGATCGTCGAGAATCCGATGCTCAACGGCGAGGTGATCCGCCTCGACGGCGCGATCCGGATGCAACCGAAATAAGCACGAAAAACGCCCGCGGCGCGGGCGTTCTTTCATTCATTCAGGGTTCCCGCAGCGCGGTGCCGGCTCAATCGTCGCCGTCGCGCTGCATCCGCTGCCGCAATTCGGTCACCTGCGACTCGACGACGGTGGCGTCGTCCGCGTCCGGCCGCTCGCCGAGATACTGTTCGAGATCCTCGAGCGCGGGGCGCAGGTAATCGAGCCGCGCATACGCGAAGCCGCGGTCGCGGACCTCGTCGAGGTGCTCGGGCAGCAGGATCACGAGCCGCTGCTGCACCGCGAGCAGCCGCTGCCAGCGTTCCGTCTGAAGATAGATCGTCTTCAGGTTGCGCAGCATCCGCGCGATGACCTCGCGGCTCGTCGCCGGCTGCAGCAGCGCGCGCAACGCGCTGTCGACCGCGCCGGCCGCACGCGCGACGTACGGCTCGAGCATCTCGACCATCTCGGCTTCGGACAGCGAATGGCCGTTGGCCGGATCGATGATCAGGTCGCCGTCCGGCAACGTGACGCGCAGCAGGAAATGGCCGGGGAACGACACGCCGCGCGCCGGCACGCCGATCTGCTCGGCGAGCTCCAGGTACAGCACCGACAGCGAGATCGGGATCCCGCGCCGCCGCTTCAGCACGGCGTTCAGGTGGCTGTTATCGGGGTCGTAGTAGTCGTTGTGATTGCACGCGAAGCCGAGTTCGCGGAAGAAGAAATCGTTCAGTGCGGCGACGCGGCCCTTCAGGTCCGCATCGTCCGTGAGCCGCCGGCGCAGCCGCGCGGCCAGCATGTCGAGTTCGGCCAGCGTGCCCTGCAGGTCGAGGTCGGGATACGCGTCCTGCGCCAGCGACAGCGCCGCTTCCGTGACGGGCAGGCTGTCGTCGTCTGCCACGAGCGTGCTGAAGTAGTCGAGGACGCGGGTCATTGCGGTCGTCACTTGGCGCGCCTTCTGAAATAAGCGTATTTGAAGCCCATCACCCACAACATACCGAAATATAGTGCAGCGAACAGCACGAGGCACGCGGCCATCAATGCAATGCGATCGAGCGGCTGCGCACGCATCCCGGTCCAGTCGAAGCTGACCGACAGCCAGTGCATCAGGCCCGCGAGCACCAGCGCCGCGCCGATCAGCTGCACGAAGAAGCGCAGCCAGCCCGGCGACGGCTGGTAGATGCCGCGCTTGCGCAGCCCGATGAACAGCAGCAGCGAGTTCAGGCACGCGCCGACGCCGATGCTCAGCGTCAGGCCCGCGTGGCCGATCAGCGGCACGAACACGTAGTTCGAGATCTGCGTGACGATCAGCACGCCGATCGCGATCTTCACGGGCGTCTTGATGTCCTGCTTCGCATAGAAGCCCGGCGCGAGAATCTTGATCAGGATGATGCCGACGAGGCCAATCCCGTAGGTCGCGAGCGCGCGCGCGACCATCGTCACGGTATGCGCGTCGAACTTGCCGTAGTTGAAGAGCGTCGCGGTGAGCGGCGTCGCGAAGAAGAACAGCGCGAGCGCACTCGGTGCCGCGAGCAGGAACGTGACGCGCAGGCCCCAGTCGAGCAGCGCCGAATACTCGTGCGAATCGGCATCGACGTGCGCCTTCGACAGGCTCGGCAGCAGGATCGTGCCGAGCGCGACGCCGAGCAGCGCCGTCGGGAACTCCATCAGGCGGTCGGCGTAGTTGATCCACGACACGGCGCCCTGCCCGAGCCGCGACGCGATGTTGGTGTTGATGATCAGCGACAGTTGCGCGACCGACACGGCGAACGTCGCGGGCACCATCTTCGCGAGCACGCGCTTCACGCCCGGGTGGCGCAGCGCGCGCAGCGGGTTGAGGCCGATCAGCGGCACCATGTCGATCTTCTTCAGGCCCGGCAGCTGCACGAGGAACTGCAGCACGCCGCCGACGATGACCGCCCACGCGAGCGCGAACACCGGCACCTTCAGGTGCGGCGCGACGAACACGGCCGCGGCGATGAACGCGACGTTGAGCAGCACCGGCGCGAACGCGGGCAGCGAGAAGCTCTTGTACGTGTTCAGCACGCCGGAGGCGAGCGTCGTCAGCGAGATGAACACGATGTACGGGAACATGATCCGCGTCATCGTGACCGCGAGCGGGAACGCCTGCCCGTCGGTGTGCAGGCCGGACGCGACCGCGAACACGACCCACGACGCGCCGACGATCCCGAAGACCGACAGCACGGCAAGCGCCCACGCCAGCACGGCCGACATCGCGTCGACGAGCGCTTTGGTCGCGTCGTGCCCCTGCTGGTTCTTGAACTCGGCGAGGATCGGCACGAACGCCTGCGAGAACGCGCCTTCGGCAGACAGGCGGCGCAGCAGGTTCGGGATACGGAAGGCGACGTAGAACGCGTCGGTGTATTGACTGGCGCCGAACGCACGGGCGATCAGCGTCTCGCGGGCCAGTCCGGTCACGCGCGACAGCAGCGTGAAGCCGCTGACCGTCAGCAGGGCTCGGAATAGATTCATGGGGCGCTTATTATACGGACGTTGCGTGGCCCGGCCAGCGGCCGATGCCGAAAAGCGCGCATGCCTGCGGCGCCCCGCTCGACGCATGTCACGTTGAACTTGCCACTCGCTTGATTTTGTTGCTATAATCGCCGGTTTCTGGGCTCGTACATGCACGGCAACTGCCGTTTTCATGTCCCGGCCTCGGTTAAAATCACCGTTTTTTTATGCGCCCCTGGGCAATCGTTCTCAGGGGACGGATCGAAAAGCAGCGCTTGGCCGTCAGGCTCCAAGCTCTGGAAACAGGACAGGATAAGGAACCGTCATGGCTAACTCCGCACAAGCACGCAAGCGCGCCCGCCAGGCCGCGAAGGCAAACTCGCACAACTCGGCGCTGCGCTCGAAATTCCGTACCGCGATCAAGTCGGTTCGCAAGGCTGTTGAAGCCGGCGACCAGGCAAAGGCTGCCGAGCTGTTCAAGGCTGCCGTGAAGACGATCGACACGATCGCCGACAAGAAGATCGTTCACAAGAACAAGGCCGCTCGCAGCAAGAGCCGCCTCGCCGCAGCCGTCAAGGGTCTGCAGGCAGCAGCGTAAATCCGGTGCGCCCGCTCACGCGGGCGTTCCTGTTTCCTGCGATCGCAAAAAAGCCCGCCTAGGCGGGCTTTTTTGTTGCCTGTCGCCGGCGCGCATCCTGCGAGCCAGCGACATTTGCCAGGCCGGGCGCGGCAAGCGCCCTCGCCCTGGCCGGCATCACTTCTTGGCGTTGTAGTCCGGCAGTTCGCACGCCTCGGTGACAACAAGGTTGTTGTCCTTCGCGAAATTCAGCACGAAATCGAAAGCCATCGGCTCGACATCGCGCAGCCGGGAATCGAGGATCACGCATTTCAGGTCGCCGAGCATCGTCGGACGCACGTAGAGCGAATACTTGAGGCGCGCGTTCGGTCCGCTCGCCCCCGGGCCGAAGCAGGCCATCACACCGGCCAGACGTTCCGACCAGTCGCTCGGGCGAAACTTTTTCCCGTCTTTCGTGATGCCCTGGATGAAGAATTCGGTCGGAGGGGTTTCAGCCATGTGGTTACCCAAGTGACGGCCCGGCGATGTCCAGGCAACGGCGCCTGGATACGCGAACACAAAGCTGAAACGGACGGCGGCACAAGCATTCCGATATCCCGAAAACGGGACGTCGGTGTGCGCCGCCGGTGGACTGCACCGGATTTGTGCAGCGCACGGCTTGTGTCCGGCAGAGCGCGAGGAGGCTTGCCTGCCGGGCTGGAGAAAACTTTCGGATTATACCGCAGCGCGCCATCGCGCGTCGCCCCGACACCCCTCCTCCCGCTCCGCCTGCAGCACCTGGCGATCATGCCCCGCTTTTCTCCGCGGCTCGTCAAAGCACAGAAAATCCTTTATGCTGCTTTGAGTTATCCACACCCGACGGCGGCGCCGTCCGGCCTTGCTGCCGGGTGCAACCCGCCGTATTTCGCTTCATGACCGCCAAAACCATTCGTCACTACCTGCAGTTCAAGGATTTCTCGCTGGAAGACTACGAGTACGTGCTCGAACGCACGGGTATCCTGAAGCGCAAGTTCAAGAACTACGAGACCTATCACCCGCTGCACGACCGCACGCTCGCGATGATCTTCGAGAAGAGCTCGACGCGCACGCGCCTGTCGTTCGAAGCCGGGATCTTCCAGCTCGGCGGCCACGCCGTCTTCATGAGCACGCGCGACACGCAGCTCGGCCGCGGCGAACCGGTCGAGGATTCCGCGCAGGTCATCTCGCGGATGGTCGACATCATCATGATTCGTACGTTCGAGCAGGAAGTCATCAAGCGTTTCGCGGACAATTCCCGCGTGCCGGTGATCAACGGCCTGACGAACGAGTACCACCCGTGCCAGGTGCTCGCCGACATCTTCACGTACTACGAGCACCGCGGCCCGATCGCCGGCAAGACCGTTGCATGGGTCGGCGATGCGAACAACATGCTCTACACGTGGATCGAAGCCGCGCAGATCCTCGGCTTCAAGCTGCGCCTGTCCACGCCGCCCGGCTACGCACTCGACATGAAGCTCGTGTCGCCCGACAGCGCGCCGTTCTACGAAGTGTTCGACGATCCGAACGAAGCGTGCAAGGGCGCCGACCTCGTCACCACCGACGTGTGGACGAGCATGGGCTTCGAGGCCGAGAACGAGGCCCGCAAGCAGGCGTTCGCCGACTGGTGCGTCGACGAGGAAATGATGGGTCACGCCAACCCGGACGCCCTCTTCATGCACTGCCTGCCCGCGCACCGCGGCGAGGAAGTGACGGCCGGCGTGATCGACGGCCCGCAGAGCGTCGTGTGGGACGAGGCGGAAAACCGCCTGCACGTGCAGAAGGCGCTGATGGAGTTCCTGCTGCTCGGCCGGCTGAAGCACTGACGCACTGACGCGCGCGGCCTCGTCGCAAGCGATAAGCGCCGGCACAGCCCGGCGCTTTTTATTTTCCTGCCCCCGCGCGGCATGCGCGCTCATGCCGATGCCCCTTCAACCCGGCGCCGGCTGCGTCGCGGCGAAGCTTGGCCGCTCGCGCATCACCGCCTGCGCACGCGTGACGTTCGGGTATTTCCGCAGCAATTCCGCCCCTTCGGGGAACATGCCCACGTAAGCCAGGATCGGCGCCAGGAACAGGTCCGCCATCGACAACCCGCTGCCGACCAGGTAATCGCGCCCGCCATACGCCGCGTCGAACACCTGCAGATACCGGTCGATTTCAGGCAGTGCCGCGTCGATCACCGCGCGATCGGCTGGCCGTTCTCGCCTTTCGGGAACACGTATTGCAGCACGTAGCGGCGCACCATCGCGTCGTACGCGTGGCAGTTGATCAGGCTTGATCCATTGCTCGCCGCGCGCATGCGCGGTGGCGCCCCACTGGGCCAGCAGGCTCGGGCCGTCGAACGCTTCGTCGATATAGCCGAGGATCGCACGCGTTTCGTAGAACTCGATCGGACCGTCGCAGAATGCCGGGACGCGTCCGAACGGGTTGTGCGCGAGCACTTCCGGCGAATGAGGCGGCAACGGCTTCAACGTATACGCGACGCCCTTTTCAACGAGCGCCATGCGTACGGTCCGGCAATAGCTGCTGCGCGGGCGTCGTTGCCCGGCTCACAGGCAAACCGGCTCCGGCTCCAGCTCGACACCGAATTTCGCGAACACGTCGGCCTGGATCGCCCGCGCCAGCGCGAGCACGTCGGCGCCCGTCGCGCCGCCGCGATTGACGAGCACGAGCGCCTGGCGGTCGTGTACGGCCGCCGCGCCGAGCGCACGCCCCTTCCAGCCGCAGCGGTCGATCAACCAGCCGGCCGCGAGCTTCACCTGCCCGTCCGGCTGCGGATACGACACGACACCGGGCGCGCGCGCACGCAACGCATCGAACTGCGCGGCGTCGATCACCGGATTCTTGAAGAAACTGCCCGCATTGCCGAGCACGAGCGGATCGGGCAGCTTCGCGCGGCGGATCGCGACGACCGCGTCGAACACGTCGCGCGGCGTCGCCGCATCGGGCGCGATGCCGCGCGCGTCGAGCTCGCGCGTGACGTCCGCGTAGCCGAGCCGCGGCGTCCATTGCCTGGGCAGCCGGAACGTCACCGACACGATCGCGTACCGGCCGCGCCCTTCCCGCTTGAAGAAGCTGTCGCGATAGCCGAATGCGCAGCGCGCGGCGTCGAAACGCTCGCTGCGCCCCGTCGCCAGCTCGACCGCGACCAGCGAGTCGAAATATGCCTTCATCTCGAGGCCATATGCGCCGATGTTCTGGATCGGCGCGGCGCCGACCGTGCCCGGAATCAACGCGAGGTTCTCGAGGCCCGCCATCCCGTGCTCGAGCGTCCATGCGACGAATGCGTGCCAGTTCTCGCCGCCGCCTGCCTCGACGTACCACGCGTCGTCGTCTTCGCGCACGACGCGGCGGCCCGCGATCTCGTCGAGCAGCACGACGCCGTCGAAATCGCGCGTGAACACGACGTTGCTGCCGCCGCCGAGCACGAGCTGCGGCAGGTTCGCGACGCGCGGGTCGCGATGGAGCGCCTCGAACTGCGCCGCATGCGTGATGCGCGCGGCGAAGCGCGCGGTCGCGGCGATGCCGAACGTGTTGTGCGCGGCGAGCGGAAGGTCGGGAAGCAGCGACAGGGTGGAATCGTCAGGAGGCATCGGCATTCGCGGTCACGTCCGCCCGGGCGGCGCATGGCCGGCCTTGGGCAAACGGAGGGGCATCGGTAAAATGGCAGACAGTCCGCAATTATAGCGAGTGCCCGTGCGCGAGCCGGGTGCCCGCATCTCAAGGGAGGAATGCCATGCCATCGTTCGACGTCGTTTCCGAAGCGAACATGATCGAAGTGAAGAACGCCATCGAGCAGTCGAACAAGGAAATTTCGACGCGCTTCGACTTCAAGGGCTCCGACGCGCGCGTCGAGCAGAAGGAACGCGAGCTGACGCTGTTCGCCGACGACGATTTCAAGCTCGGCCAGGTCAAGGACGTGCTGATCGGCAAGCTGGCCAAGCGCAACGTCGACGTGCGCTTTCTCGACTACGGCAAGGTCGAGAAGATCGGCGGCGACAAGGTCAAGCAGATCGTCACCGTGAAGAAAGGCGTGAGCGGCGATCTCGCGAAGAAGATCGTGCGCCTCGTGAAGGACAGCAAGATCAAGGTGCAGGCGAGCATCCAGGGCGATGCGGTGCGCGTGGCCGGTACGAAGCGCGACGACCTGCAGAGCGTGATCGCGATGCTGCGCAAGGACGTGACCGACACGCCGCTCGACTTCAACAACTTCCGCGACTGATCGCCGGGCAATCCGCCACGTCATCCTGCCGGGCCCCGCACACGCGGCGCGCCCGGCATGCGGCAAGCGCCGTCCTTCCTCAGGCTTTCCCGCCGCCCTGCGCGCCGCCGTCCGCGGCTGCCTTCTTCTTGTCGCCGATCCGGCTCTCCTGCCCCGCCAGCAGCTTCGAAATGTTGCCGCGGTGACGCCACACGAGCAGTACGCTCATTGCCAGCACGGCCCACGCGACCGGGTTGTGGCCCGTGCCGAACAGGAACACGTCGAACACCGGCGCGAACACGGCCGCCACCAGCGCCGCGAGCGACGAATAGCGGAAGAAGAACGCGACGATCAGCCAGGTCAGCGCGGTCGCAAGCCCGAGCACCGGGTGCACGGCGAGCAGCACGCCGGCCGCGGTGGCGACGCCCTTGCCGCCCTGGAAGCGGAAGAACACCGGATACAGGTGGCCGAGGAACACGGCGATCGCGACCCATGCGACCGCGACGTCGGGCAGCCCGAAGTGCCGGGCGAGCCAGACGGCGAACCAGCCCTTGAACGCGTCGCCGACGAGCGTGAGGATCGCGGCCTTCTTGTTGCCGCTGCGCAGCACGTTGGTCGCGCCGGGATTCTTCGACCCGTACGAACGCGGGTCGGCCAGGCCCATCGCGCCACTGACGACGACGGCGAACGACACCGATCCGATCAGGTAGGCAACGAGGGCGGCGAGCAGGATCTGCATGCGGAGGACTCTTCTTTCAACGTATCGGTAAAGGGACGGCTGCGCGCGGCACGCCGAAACGGCGCCCATTCTACCGAACGCGCGCGGCCTGCCACGAAGGTGAAACCCTCAGTCGACACTTGCGCACTGCACGGGCTGCGCGCCGAGCAGCGACGTGAGCACCGCCGGCGCGAGGCTGACGAGGTAGCCGCGACGGCCGCCGTTCAGGTAGATCGTCGGCAGCTCGAGGATCGTCGCCTCGACGTAGACGGGCATCGCCTTGCGCGTGCCGAACGGCGACGTGCCGCCGACGAGATAGCCCGAATGGCGGTTCGCGACCTCGGGCTTGCACGGCTCGATGCGCTTCGCGCCGATCTGCCGCGCGAGGTTCTTCGTCGACACGGTGCGGTCGCCGTGCATCAGCACGATCAGCGGCCTCGCGTGTTCATCTTCCATCACGAGCGTCTTCACGACGCTGTGCTCGTCGACGCCGAGCTGGCGCGCCGATTCGCCGGTGCCGCCGTGCTCGACGTAGTCGTACGGGTGCTCGCCGAACGCGACGCCGTGGCGGCGCAACAACTGGGTCGCGGGGGTTTCGGACACATGCCTGGATTTGCTCATGACGGCATTTTAATGGTGAACGACCGGCGGGCGCGCATGGGTGCGCCCGCGCCGGCGTTATACTCGCGGCCCGTTTTCCGCGGGGCGGCCCTCCGCCGGGCGGCCTGCCGCGCCGCCGCAACGATTCCGTCCATCATCATTGCGGACAGCGCGAAGCGCTATTGCCCGAATGGCCGATTGTGGCGCGTGCGCCATCGTGGCACGATCGTTCGCCTAACTCGTCAGCCGCCCGCCCCTTTTCTGGAGACGCCATGTCCTCGTCCCTCCGTTCCTCCGAGCCGCTCGACGTCGAGGCCCTGCTCGCCGCGCTGCCTCGCCGCATCGCCGACGTGCCCGCGCGCTGGGCCGCGCGGGCACCCGCGCACCCGGCGCTGATCGAGGACGCGCGCCGCCTGTCGTACGGCGATCTGTCGCAGGCCGTCGATGCGGCGGCTGCGCGGCTCGCCAACCTCGGCGTGCAAGGCGGCGACCGCGTGATGATCGTCGCCGAAAACTGCGTCGCGCAGATCGTGCTGCTGTTCGCGGTCGCACGTCTCGACGCGTGGGCGCTCGTGTCGAACGCGCGATTGTCGGCCAGCGAGCTCGACGCGATTGCCGCGCACGCGCGTCCGAAGCTGATCGCGTTCACCACCGACGCATCGCCCGATGCGCGCACGCATGCCGAACGGCACGGCGCAGCACCTGCCGGCACGCTGCCGGTCGACATCGGTGCGTGGTCGTATCGCATCGACGCGAACGCACCGGGCGAACCGGTCGCCACCGACGGCGCGGCGCAATGCGCGGCGCTGATCTACACGACCGGCACGACCGGCACGCCGAAAGGCGTGATGCTGTCGCATCGCAACCTGCTGTTCATCGCGGCGACGTCGAGCATGCTGCGCCGCGTGTCGCCCGACGACGTCGTCTACACCGTGCTGCCCGTGTCGCACGTGTACGGGCTCGCGTCGGTCTGCCTCGGCAGCCTGTATGCGGGCGCGACGCTGCGGCTCGCGCCGCGCTTCTCGCCAGAGGCCGTGCGCGTCGCGCTCGCAGACGAAGGCGTCACGATCTTCCAGGGCGTACCCGCGATGCACGCGAAGCTGCTCGAACACCTGCACACGCACGGCCACGCATGGCGCGCGCCACGCCTGCGCTTCGCGTATTCGGGCGGCTCGCCGCTCGACGCGAACTTGAAGGCGCGCGTCGAGCGCCTGTACGGCGTGCCGCTGCACAACGGCTACGGCATGACCGAAAGCAGCCCGACGATCACGCAGACGCCGCTCGACGCGCCGCGCACCGACAGCTCGGTCGGCGTGCCGATTCCCGGCGTGGAGATGCGGATCGTCGCGCCGGACGGCACCGACGTGCCGCCGGGTGAAGTCGGCGAGATCCGCGTGCGCGGGCCGAACGTGATGCTCGGCTACTACCGCAACGCGGACGCGACACGCGCGGCGGTGTCGCCGGACGGCTGGCTGAGCACCGGCGATCTCGCGCGGCAGGAGGCGGACGGCGCGGTGACGATCGCGGGCCGCAGCAAGGAGCTGATCATCCGGTCGGGCTTCAACGTCTATCCGGTCGAAGTCGAGCAGGTGCTGAACGCGCATCCGGACGTCGTGCAGGCGGCCGTCATCGGCCGCGCGGTCGAAGGCAACGAGGAAGTGCTCGCGTTCGTCGAGCTGGTGCCCGCCGCGACGGCGGACGAAGCGGCGCTGCACGCATGGTGTGCGGAGCGGCTCGCGCCCTACAAACGCCCCGCGCACATCCGTGCGCTCGACGCGCTGCCTGCCGCGTCGACGGGCAAGGTGCTGAAGCACAAACTGCGCGAGCTGGTCTGACCCGAACGGGCCGTTGCGCGTGACACAGCCGGCGCCGCACCGGATGCGCTAGCCGCGCGGATGGTGTTGCGCGTGCAGCGTCTTCAAGCGCTCGCGCGCGACGTGCGTATAGATCTGCGTGGTCGAGATGTCGCTGTGACCGAGCAGCAGCTGCACCACGCGCAGGTCGGCGCCATGGTTCAGCAGGTGCGTCGCGAACGCGTGCCGCAGCGTGTGCGGCGACAGGTGTGCGCGCACGTCCGCGTGCTGCGCGTGACGCTTGATGATGTTCCAGAACTGCTGGCGCGTCATCCCGTCGCCGCGCGCGGTCACGAACAGCGCGTCGGCCGCGCGCGCACCGAGCAGCGCCGGCCGCGCGTCGCGCAGGTAGCGCTCGATCCAGCCATGCGCGACTTCGCCGAACGGCACGAGCCGCTCCTTCGAGCCCTTGCCCATCACGCGCACGACGCCCTCGTTGAGCCCGACCTCGACGGTCTTCAGCGTCACGAGCTCGCTCACGCGCAACCCGCTCGCATACATCAGCTCGAGCATCGTGCGATCGCGCAGGCCGAGCGGCGTGCCGATGTCGGGCGCGCCGAGCAGCGCCTCGACCTGCGCCTCCGACAACGTCGACGGAAACCGGACGGCCTGTTTCGCGGACATGATCCTCAGCGTCGGGTCGGCGCTCGCGCGATGCTCGCGCACGGCCCAGCCGTAATAGCGCCGAAACACGGACAGCCGCCGGTTCGACGACGTCGCCTTGCCGTCGCTGCGCGCGGCGATGTAGCCGGTCACCATCGCTTCGTCAGCCGAATCGAGCGACGCGTCGTGCGTCTCTGCCAGCCATTGGGAAAACAGCACGAGATCGCGCCGGTACGCGTCGAGCGTATTGCGTGCGAGCCCGTGCTCGAGCCACAGCGCATCGCAAAACACGTCGATCGACGCGCGGCTCGCCAGCAGCGCGGGGGACGCTTCGGCGGCATCGCCGTCGGCGTCGGGGGAAATCAGCGGTTCATTCATCAGTACGGCACGCCTTCGTGCGCCAGCAGCCAGCGCTTCACTTTCTGGTAGTAGCCATTGTCGTCGTGGTTCGCAAAGCCGCCGAGGCCACCTGCCGCGACGACGCGATGGCACGGAATCACGAGCGGGAAGTAATTCGCGCCGCACGCCTGGCCGACCGCGCGCGGCGCGCTGCCGATCCGTTTCGCGACCTGGCCGTAGGTCAGCACCGTGCCGGGCGGGATATCGCTGATCACGTCCCACACGCGGTGCTGGAACGCGCTGCCGACCTCGGCAAGCGGCAGGTCGAAGCGCGCCGACGCGCGCTCGAAATAACGTTCGATCTGCTTGACCGCGCGCTTCGCGAGCGGCGAATCCGGATCGACCGACTTCACCGACTCGGGCAGATAGACGATCTCGCGCACCACCGCGGCGTCCGTGCGGATGCCGACCTTGCCGAACGGCGCGTCGATGACTGCATTGAACATGGCCCTCTCCTGACCGATGGATACGCGCGGCACGGCCGCGCGCCGACGACACTTTACGCCGCCTTCACGCGGCACGCAGCGCCCATTCGACATGCTCGCGCACGACCGGCGACGGATCGTCGGCCCGTGCGCGCAACGCGGCGACGATCGCATCGCGCGCCTGCGGCGCGAGCCGGCCCGCGTCCGCGCGCAGCGCATTGCCGAGCCCGACCGCGAGATTGCGCAGCCAGCTTTCGTAGCCGATGCGCCGGATCGCACTGCCCTGCATCCGCGTATCGAACGTGTCCGCATCCCACGCAAACAGCTCGACGAGCGTCGCGCGGTCGAGGCCGTGCCGCACGTCGAAATCGGCGACGGGCGCGGCCTGCGCGAACTTGTTCCACGGGCACACGAGCTGGCAGTCGTCGCAGCCGTACACGCGATTACCGATCATCGGCCGCAGCGGCTCGGGGATGCTGCCTTTCAGTTCGATCGTCAGGTACGAGATGCAGCGGCGCGCATCGACGCGGTACGGCTCGACGATCGCGCCGGTCGGGCAGGCGTCGATGCAGCGCGTGCAGCTGCCACAGTGCGCGCCGGGCGTCTCGGGCGCGGTGTCGGGGGACGTGTGCGCGTCGGTCGGCAGCGGAACGTCGACGTAGATCTCGCCGAGGAAGAACAGCGAGCCCGCATCGCGCTGCAGCAGCAGCGTATGCTTGCCGCGCCAGCCGACGCCCGCCTTCTGCGCGAGCTCGACCTCGAGCACGGGCGCCGAATCGGTGAACACGCGGTAGCCGAACGCGCCGATCTCCTGCTCGACGCGCTCGGCGAGCGTCTGCAGCCGGTTGCGCAGCACCTTGTGATAGTCGCGGCCGCGTGCGTAGATCGACACGACGGCCGCCTGCGGATCGTCGAGCCGGGCCCGTTCGCGCGCGCGCCAGTCGTGCGCCACGAGCGCGCCCGGCTCGCCGCCGGGGGCGGCGGCGGCGAGCGTTTCGGCCGGCAGATAGGCGAGCCGGGCGGAAATCACGCGTCGCGTACCGGCCACAAGTTCGGCCGGACGCGCGCGTTTCATCCCATGTTTCGCCATATAATCCATTTCGCCGTGGTAACCGGCTTCCAGCCAGGCAGCGAGGCCTGCTTCGGCATCCGAGAGATCGGTATCGCTGATGCCGATCGCCCCGAAACCCAATTCGCGCCCCCACGCCCTGATGCGCGCGGCGAGCGCAGTCAACGCCGCATCGTCGAGCGCGCACGGTGCCGCGCCTTCGGCACGAGTCGAAGGCCTGTCGGATGCGGCGAGTTCCGGTAATCGGTTCATCGCACTATTTTACGAGAATGCCAGCCACGCCCAGCCAACCGCCTCACGCCGCCATGCTGCCCGCCCTGCTCGCGGAGCGCGTGATCGCGCTCGCCGACGAAGCGGCGACCGAGGCCTTCGGCACCCGCTTCGCGCACGCGCTCGATGCGGCGCGCACCGAGCTCGCCCGCGCGCATGCGTTCGACGGGCTGCAGATCCAGCTGGTCGGCGATCTCGGCGCGGGCAAGACGTCCCTCGTACGCGCGATCCTGCGTGGCCTCGGCCACACGGGGCGCGTGCGCAGCCCGACCTACACGCTCGTCGAGCCGTATGCGCTCGAACGCGACGATGGGGAACTCGAGGTCTATCACTTCGATCTGTATCGTTTCAACGATCCGGCCGAATGGTCCGACGCAGGCTTTCGCGAATATTTCAATTCCAGCGCGATTTGCCTCGTCGAATGGCCGCAACAGGCGGGCACGCTGCTCGGCGTACCCGATCTGGTTTTCTCGCTCGACGTGGATGGCGACGGCCGCGCCCTCACCGTCCGGGCGTACAGCGCTTCAGGAAAGGCATGTCTCGAAAGATGTTGATCAAACCGTTCCGCTCGATCGAATCGGCGGCCACCGCGACGCACAACTGGCGGCGCCGCCAGATCCTGTGCGCGGGCGCGTCGACGCTGGTGCTCGGTCTCGTCGCACCGCGGCTCGCGCACGCGTCGTCGGTGCTCGGCGTGCGCGTGTGGCCCGCACGCGATTACACGCGCGTCACGATCGAATCCGACCAGCCGCTGCAGAATAGCCAACAGCTGCTTCAGGGGCCCGACCGTCTCGTGGTCGACCTGACCGGCCTCGACCTCGACCAGGCGCTGCGCGACCTCGTGTCGAAGATCGCGCCGAACGATCCGCAGATCCAGTCGGTGCGCGTCGGCCAGTATCAGCCGCACGTCGTGCGAATGGTGTTCGACCTGAAAGGCTCGGTGAAGCCGCAGGTGTTCACGCTGCCGCCGGTCGGCACCTACAAGTACCGGCTCGTGTTCGACCTGTATCCGGCCGTCGCGCCCGATCCGCTGTCCGACCTGATCGCGCAGACGGAACGCAAGGAGCAGGCGCTCAACGACACCGCGCGCGCGCAGCAGATGCAGCCGCCGACCACGCTGGCCGGTCCGGGTACCCCGCCGCCCGCCGCGGGCGACAACAGCGACGCGTTCTTCCAGCGCTTCGCGCAGAACACGCCGGGCACGCCGCACACGCCGCCCGCCGCGGCCACGCCTTCGACACCCGCGAAGCCGGCCGTCAAGCCGCCGCCCGTCATCGCGCGCCGCGACGACAGCGACGACGACGGCGACACCTACAAGTTCACCGCGCCGAAATCCGGCAAGGGCGGCACCGTCCGCCTGCTGACGGTTGCGATCGATCCGGGCCACGGCGGCGAGGATCCGGGCGCGATCGGCGGCGGCGGCACGTACGAGAAGCACATCGCGCTCGACATCGCGAAGAAGCTGCGCGCGAAGATCGACGGCGCACCGAACATGCGCGCGATGATGACGCGCGACGCCGACTTCTTCGTGCCGCTGAACGTGCGCGTGCAGAAGGCGCGCCGCGTCGGCGCCGATCTCTTCGTGTCGATCCACGCGGACGCGTTCACGACGCCGTCCGCGCGCGGCTCGTCGGTGTTCGCGCTGTCCGATCACGGCGCGACGAGCGCCGCGGCACGCTGGATGGCGAACAAGGAAAACTCGTCCGACCTGATCGGCGGCATCAACATCAAGACGACGGACGCGGCCGTGAGCCGCGCGCTGTTCGACATGTCGACGACCGCGCAGATCCGCGATTCGCTGCGCTACGGCAACTACGTGCTGAAGGAAGTCGGCGGCATCAACAAGCTGCACAAGGGCTCGGTCGAGCAGGCCGGCTTCGCGGTGCTGAAGGCGCCCGACATTCCGTCGATCCTCGTCGAGACCGCGTTCATCAGCAACCCGGACGAAGAGCGCAAGCTCAACGACGACAGCTATCGCGACGAGATGGCCGATGCGATCTTCCGCGGCATCAAGCGTTATTTCGCCGCGAATCCCCCGCTCGCGAAGAACCGGATGGCCTGAGCGCCGCCCCTTCCCCGCCGCCGGCACGCAGTGCGTGCCGGCGCGTCACGATGCCGCGAAGCGGCGCATCAGTTTCCCGCCGAACACGTTCACCGCGAGCCCGCCCATCACGAGCGCCGCGCCGATCAGCTGCGTGCGCGTCAGATGCTCGTCGAGCAGCAGCGCCGCCGACGCAAGGCCGACGATCGGCACCAGCAGCGAGAACTGCGCGACCTGCGCGGCCGGATAGCGCGACAGCAGGCGGCTCCACAGCCCGTAGCCGAGCAACGTCGCGACGAACGCGAGATAGACGACCGCGAAGATCGACGCGCCGTCGAGCCCGGCGAGTGCGGTCGCGATCCGCTGCGGTCCTTCGAACCACAGCGACAGCAGGAAGAACGGCACGGGCGGCACGAGGCTGGCCCACACGACGAGCGACACGAGGTTCGCACGGCCGACCTTCTTCGTGACGATATTGCCGAACGCCCACATCGCCGCCGAGCAGATCGTCAGCAGGAAGCCCGCGAGCGTCATCGCGCGGCCACCCTGCGCCGCGATCACGACGAGCCCGCCGGCGGCGATCGCGAGGCCAAGCAGGTTCTGCATGCGCAGCCGCTCGCCGAGGAACAGCATCGCGAACACGAGCGTGAAGAACGCCTGCGACTGCAGCACGAGCGACGCGAGGCCGGCCGGCATGCCGACGTACATGCCGGTGAACAGGAACACGAACTGGCCGAGCTGGATCGTCGCGCCGTACAGCACCAGCAGGCGCCACGGAATCTGCGGCCGCCGCACGAAGAACACCGCGGGCACGGCCGCGAGCGTGAAGCGCAGCGCGCCGAGCAGCATCGGCGGCATCCCGTGCAGGCCAACCTTGATCACGACGAAGTTCACGCCCCACGCCAGAATCACGACCAGCGCAAGCAGCAAGTCCTTCGGGGCCATCATCGGCGTCTCCTCGATTGTCGAATGGTCGGGCAAGGTGCTCCCAGGCCCCGTCGCTTTGCGCCGGGCGCCCCGAGGCGGCCGGCGCCTAACGGGACTTCCGTTGGAGCGAAAAAGCGGGGCGGCCCGGCGTTTTGCCGAGAAGCGGGTCAGTCTACCGGGTTTCAGCCGCCGGTCCGATACCCGCGCGGCGCGCATGGAATCGGCGGACGGCCAGTACAATGACCGACATCCCCCGCCGCCGCCCACAGGATCCGCCATGACCGCTCCGATCAAAGCCCTGCTGAAGCCGCACGTGCGCGACATCGGCAACCTGCAGGTGCGCCGCACGCTGCCCGCACTCGCCGCCCGCCTCGTCGGCCCGTTCATCTTCTTCGATCACATGGGGCCCGCCACGCTGCCGCCCGGCACGGGGCTCGACGTGCGCCCGCATCCGCATATCGGCCTCGCCACCGTCACCTATCTGTTCGACGGCGCGATCCTGCACCGCGACAGCCTCGGCTCGCGGCAGGAGATCGTGCCGGGCGATGTGAACTGGATGACGGCCGGCCGCGGGATCGTCCATTCGGAACGCACGCCCGACGCGCAGCGCGAAAACGGCCACACCGTCCACGGGATCCAGACCTGGGTCGCGCTGCCGCGCGCGCACGAGACGACCGAGCCGTCGTTCGAGCATCATGCGGCCGACACGCTGCCGAAGCGCATCGAGGACGGCGTGTCGCTGACGGTGATCGCCGGCGACGCGTTCGGACTGCGCTCGCCGGTCACGACGTTCTCGCGCACGCTGTACGTCGCGGCCGAATTCGCGGCCGGCGGCCGTCTCGAACTCGACGCGTCGCACGAGGAGCGCGCGGTCTACGTGGTCGACGGCGAACTCGCGATCGACGGCACGCCGGTGCCGGCCGAACAGATGGCCGTGCTCGCGCCCGGCGCCGCGGTCACGCTGACGAGCGGCAGCGGCGCGCGTGCGATGCTGCTCGGCGGCGACAGGATCGACGGCGAGCGCTTCATCGAATGGAATTTCGTCGCCAGCAGCCGCGAGGCGATCGAGCACGCGAAAGCGGCCTGGACGCGCCAGGAAATGGGCAAGGTGCCGGGCGAGACCGAATGGATTCCGCTGCCCGAGTCGAAACCGCGTTGAAAAAGGGGCGCGCCGCCCCCATCCTGACGACATTCGAACGGAAGAGAACGACATGGACACCACGCTTGCCACATTCGAGAAAGACGTCATCGAGGCGTCGCTGGACGCCCCCGTGCTGGTCGACTTCTGGGCGCCCTGGTGCGGCCCCTGCAAGACGCTCGGCCCGCTGCTGGAAAAGCTCGAAGGCGACTACGAAGGCCGCTGGAAGCTCGTGAAGGTCAACGTCGACGAGAACCAGGAACTCGCCGCGCACTTCCAGACGCGCAGCATCCCGCACGTGATCGCGTTCGCCGACGGGCGCCCCGTCGACCAGTTCGTCGGCGTGCTGCCCGAAGGCCAGCTGCGCGCATTCCTCGACCGGCTGCTGCCGGCGCCCGAGGAAGCCGAACGGCGTGCCGCGCAGGACGCGATGGCCGAGGCGCGCCACGACGACGCGCTCGCGCACCTCGAGGCGGCGCTCGCGCTGAACCCCGGCTTCGACGACGCGCGCCTCGACTTGATCGAACTGCTGCTCGCGAGCAACCAGGTCGACGCCGCGCGCGCCGAGACCGAGCGCCTGTCGCCGCAGACCGTGCAGAACGGCGACCCGCGCTACCAGGCGATCAAGACCCGTTTCGACGCACTCGACGCCACGGCCGACCTGCCGCCGACCGATGCGCTCGAAGCGCGCATCGCGGCGAACCCGGCCGATCTCGACGCGCGTTTCGATCTCGCGCAGAGCCTGATCGCGCGGCGCGCGTATGAAGGCGCGCTGGAGCAGTTGCTGGAAATCGTGACGCGCGACCGCACGTACGGCGACGATCTCGGCCGCCGCACGATGATCTCGGTGTTCGAGCTGGCCGGCGATCGCCCGGACCTCGTCGCCGGGTGGCGGCGCAGGCTGAGCATGGCGCTCAACTGAACGGATGCGTGACCGTCCGGGCCGCAACGGCCCGGCTGCAAAATCGCCCCGCAGGACATGCGACGGCGCGCGTCACGCGCCGCAGCATGCGTCGACGACCGCGATTCACCGCGGCTCAGCCGGCGGCCTGCGCCGCGATCGCACGCAGCGCATGCGCGGCGGCCGCGAAGCCGAAGCTCGCGGTCACGCATACGCTCGAACCGAATCCCGCACAGTTGAGCCCCGCGACGTGCGCGGCCGCGGACGGCTCGGCGCCGTCCTCGAGGTCGCAGGCGGCCGCTTCCGGATAGATCAGCGGCTCGTCCGAATACACGGCGCTGACCTTGAAACGCGCCTTCGGCCCGCGCGGAAAGCCGTGCTGCTTGCGCAACTGCGCGCGCACCTTCGACAGCAGCGGATCCTGGATCGTCAGCGCGAGATCGTCGATCCGGATGCGCGTCGGGTCGAGCTGGCCGCCCGCGCCGCCGACCACGACGAGCGGCTGGCGCTTCGCGACGCACCAGGCGATCAGCGCGACCTTCGTGCGCACGCTGTCGATCGCGTCGATCACGTAGTCGAAACCGCCGCCGAGCAGCGCATCGAAGTTGTCGGGCTCGACGAAATCCTCGATCCGGTTCACGCGGCACGCGGGATCGATCAGCGCGATCCGCTCGGCCATCGCGTCGACCTTCGGCTTGCCGTAATTGCCGTCGAGCGCGTGGATCTGCCGGTTCGTATTGCTTTCGGCGACGTTGTCGAGATCGATCAGCGTCAGCGTGCCGACCGCGTTGCGCGCGAGCGCCTCGGCCACCCACGACCCGACGCCGCCGATCCCGATCACCGCGACGTGCGCGCGCTCGAACGCGGCCGCGGCCGGCGCCCCGTACAACCGCGCAACGCCGCCGAAGCGCCGCGCGCGATCCACGTCAAGCTGGATTTCCGGGGTCGGGGTAAGATCAAAGGAACTGGGCGGGGCAGCGTCGGCGGCGGACATGGCAGCAAGGAAAACGTAAGTCGTGCGGCCCTCTATTCTGCCTGAACTCCCTGCTCGCACGCGCCACTGTGCACGCACGTTTCTCGCGCGTTGGCTACAATGGTTCCAGATTGAAGCGTTTGCATAACATGACGACTCTCGCCGATCTCCGCATCAATTACTCACGTGCTTCGCTCGACGAAGCCGATGTCGCCCACGACCCCTTCGCCCAGTTCGACCGCTGGTTCAAGGAGGCGCTCGCCGCCAAGCTGCCCGAGCCGAACACGATGACGCTCGCGACCGTCGGCGACGATGGCCGGCCGTCGGCACGCATCGTGCTCATCAAGGGCGTCGACGAACGCGGGTTCGTCTTCTTTACCAATTACGAAAGCCGCAAGGGGCGCGATCTGGCCGCGCATCCGCAGGCCGCGCTGCTGTTCTACTGGATCGAGCTCGAGCGCCAGGTCCGCATCGAAGGCCGGGTCGAGAAAACCAGCGCCGAGGAAAGCGACCGCTATTTCGCGTCGCGCCCGCTGGGCTCGCGCATCGGCGCCTGGGCATCCGAGCAGAGCGCGGTGATCGACAGCCGCGCCACGCTCGAAGCGCAGGAAAAGGCCGTCAGCGAACGCTTCGGCGAGAACCCGCCACGCCCGCCGCACTGGGGCGGCTACCGCCTCGTGCCCGACTCGATCGAGTTCTGGCAGGGCCGCCCGTCGCGGCTGCACGACCGCCTGCTCTACACGCGCGACGCCGACACGTCGCCGGGCTGGTCGATCTCGCGCCTGTCGCCGTAAGCGCGGCGCCGGCGCACGCCGGTCGTGTCTCGTGTTGCATCCGGGCGCCCGCCTCGCAAGCGGCGGGCGCCGGTCAAGATACTTGGCTGTATTCGATTCAACGAACAAACGGAGAATCCAAATGTTCTGGGAAAAGAAGCTGGCACAGTGGGCGGACGAAGTACGGGCGAAAGCGAACATACCGGCGCGCCTCGTGCTGTGGAACGGCGATCAACTCGATTTCGGCACCTTCAGCGCACCGCAGGTCACGTTGAAGGTGAACAGCGCGTCGGCGTTGCCGCTCCTGCTCGAACCGAGCCTCGACAATCTCGGCGAGGCGTACGTGAAGGGCAAGATCGACATCGAGGGCAAGGTGTCGGACATCATCAACATCGGCTACTCGCTCGCGCGCAGCACCGTGACGAGCGCGAGCAAGCTGGCGCGCGTGAAGCGCTACTTCAGCCACACGAAGAACACCGACAGGAAGGCGATCCAGTATCACTACGACGTCTCGAACGAGTTCTACCAGCTGTGGCTCGACGAGAACATGGTGTACTCGTGCGCGTACTTCGAGAACGGCGACGAGGATCTCGCCACCGCGCAGATCAAGAAGATCGACCACATCCTGACGAAGATCCGGCTCCAGCCCGGCCAGCGCCTGCTCGACATCGGCTGCGGCTGGGGTGCGCTCGTGCTGCGCGCCGCGCAGAAGTTCGGCGCGCAGTGCCTCGGCGTCACGCTGTCGCAGAACCAGTTCGACCTCGCGACCGCGCGCGTGAAGGCTGCCGGGCTGGAGGACAGGATCGAGATCCGGCTGCAGGACTACCGCGAGATCGACGGCCAGTTCGACCGCATCACGAGCGTCGGGATGTTCGAGCACGTCGGGCGCAAGAACCTGCCGCTCTATTTCTCGCGGGTCCATGACCTGCTCGCCGACGACGGCATCGCAATGAACCACGGGATCACGTCGACCGACGCGGAAAGCGGCGAGACGGCGCTCGGCGGCGGCGAGTTCATCGACCGCTACGTGTTCCCGGACGGCGAGCTGCCGCACATCAGCCTCGCGCTGGAAGCCGCGCAGCGCGGCGGGCTCGAAGCGATTGACGTCGAAAGCCTGCGGCGGCACTATGCGCGCACGCTCGACATCTGGACGGAAAACTTCGAGGCGAAGGCAGAAGCCGCGCGACAACTCGTCGACGACGAAAAATTCCGCATCTGGCGCGTGTATCTCGCCGGCTGCGCGTATGCGTTCGAGCACGACGACGTGTCGATCTTCCAGATCGTGTGCCGCAAGGCCGGGCAAAGCGCAAAAACGCTGCCGTGGTCGCGGCGCTATATGTACGAACACTCGCTGCCGCGCTAGGCAGCGCTTCACGCTGGGCATGCATGGGTGACGGCAGGACGCGGCGCAAGGCGCCGCCGCAACGACATCAGCACGACGACGCCGACGCGCCGCACGCCGACGGGCAATTCGACCTGTTCGGCGTGCCGGCCGATGCTGCACGCGCGTCGCCCGACGACGATGGCCCGCGTGCCGACACCAGCGAACACGTGAGCCCGGGCGCGTCTGACGGCGCGCACCCGGCTCCGCGCTCCCGCACCCGCCCCATTCCCTCAGACGAAACGCTGCCTGCCGCTTCCGGCCTGCTGTGGGACGAGCCGTCGCCGCCCGCTACGCCACCGAAGAAAGGCCGGCGCCGGCGCGGCGTGCTGCCCGCGCCGATCGCGCCGGATGTGGCCGCCGCAGCGGCCGGCCTGCCGCCGAACGTCCGGCTCGGCACGTCGTCGTGGTATTTCCCCGGTTGGGACGGCATCGTCTACGACGGGGATTTCGCGCAAACCAAGCTGTCGCGCGAAGGGCTTGAAGCGTACGGCGCGCATCCGCTGCTGAAAAGCGTGAGCCTCGACCGGTCGTTCTACGGCCCGCTGTCGGTGGCCGACTACCTGCGCTATGCGCAGCAGGTGCCCGACGATTTCCGCTTCGTCGTGAAGGCGCCGGCCTCCGTGACCGACGCTGTCATCCGCGGCCGGCGCGGCGAACCGTCGGGGCCGAACCCGACCTTCCTCGACGCGGATCTCGCCACCCGCGAATTCGTGCAGCCGTGCCTCGAAGGGCTCGGCCGGAAAGCCGGCGTGCTCGTGTTCCAGTTCTCGCCGCTGCCCGACCCGCTGCTCGCCCAGCCGGCCGCACTGATCGACCGGCTGGCCGCATTCTTCGCGGCGCTGCCGCCGCTGCCGCCCGAAGCCGACGGCACCCGCTATGCGATCGAGATTCGCGACGCGAGCCTGCTCACGCCGCGCTTCATCCGCGCACTCGCAGCACTCGGCGTGCGCTACTGCGTCGGCCTGCACGCCCGGATGCCCGACCCGCTGCGCCAGGCCGCCGCGCTCGCGCTGCTCGACGGCGACGCGCCGGGCCCGCTGATCGTGCGCTGGAGCCTGCACGGCGGTTTCAAGTACGAACAGGCGAAGGCGAAGTACGAGCCGTTCGACAAGCTCGTCGACGAGGATCCGGCCACGCGCTCGGCGCTCGCCGAACTGGCCGCACGCTATGCGCTGGCCGGGCAACCCGTGATCATCACGATCAACAACAAGGCGGAAGGCTCCGCGCCGCTGTCGTGCATCGCGCTTGCGCGCGAGATCGCCGCCGCATGCGCGCAGTGGCGCAACGAGGCGGCTTGATACCGGCTTGCGCCGGCCGCGCTTACGCGCCGCGCAGCGACTTCAGCCGGTGCGAGAATTTCTGCCGGAATTTCGCGAGCTTCGGCCCGATCACGACCGAGCAGTAGCCCTGCCCCGGGTTACGCGCGTAATAGTTCTGGTGATAGTCCTCGGCCGGCCAGTAGTTGCCGTCGAGCGGCACAACCTGCGTGACGATCGGCTGCCCGAATACCTGCTCGCGCTCCAGTTCGCGGATGACGTCGAGCGCCGTCTCGCGCTGCGCGTCCGAATGGGTGAACACGACCGAACGGTATTGCGTGCCGACGTCATTGCCCTGCCGGTTCAACTGGGTCGGATCGTGCGTCGCGAAGAAGATCTCGAGGATCTCGCGATAGCCGATGCGCGCCGGATCGAACGTCACGTTGACGACTTCCGCGTGGCCCGTATCACCCTCGCAGATGTCGCGATAGCCGGGATTGCGCGTATGACCGCCGGCGTAACCCGACTGGACGGCCGTCACGCCATCGACGTCGAGAAACACCGCCTCCGTGCACCAGAAACACCCGCCTCCCAATGTCGCGGTTTCAAGCATCTCGTTCACCATGAAATCAGTCCCTCGTTGATGTCGGCAGCCGGCACGCATGCGCCGGCGCCACCGTTCCGTCTCGCCGCTGCCCACTCGCGTACGGGCCGCAGCGGCACTTCGCCAAGTATCTCACCCGCGCGCGAACCTGACAGAATGCACAGGTGTCGCGCGCGGCCGGACGCCCGTTTTCTCGTCTACACTTAGAAACGCTAACAGAATGATTTTTGAAGGTGTCGCCAGCAAATGACGCAGGCGGCGATTTTCATGAACGCCTCGTGTATGGCGGCGAGGCGCTCGAACCGAATGCGCAGGCGTCTGAAGTTGTG
>NZ_JAIZRY010000023.1:0-49746 GCF_020420125.1 Burkholderia sp. AU30280 | reverse complement strand
GTCGAGTGTGAAGCACTCGACGTACTGCGGTTGAACTACCGCGTATGTGTGAGATACAACCTCACAACCCAACGAAATTACTGCTTCTTCCAAGATTGGTTGTGCTGCGAAGCCAGCACAACAACCCTCTTTGCCTGATGACCATAGCGAGTCGGTCCCACCCCTTCCCATCCCGAACAGGACCGTGAAACGACTCTACGCCGATGATAGTGCGGATTCCCGTGTGAAAGTAGGTAATCGTCAGGCTCCCTTAGCCAGAAACCCCCGCCCGAAAGGCGGGGGTTTTTGCATTTCAGCGAAGGAAATGCATGTGCGTCGAGGGAAGAGCGCTCCATTCATCGCATCCCACTGGCATGCACGCCAGATCACCCGACCGTCGTCCTGCAGCCAATCCTTACCCGGAACGAAACCACACGATTTGATACGATCGAAGTGCCGTCGGCGACTGCATGCGTCGACGTTCATGTTCAAAACCAGCGCTTGATGGAGAGGGCAGGAATGAATATCGGCGACGCGTCGCGCGAATCCGGAGTCAGCGCAAAGATGATCCGGTACTACGAACAGGTCGGCCTGCTGGCGCCCAGCAAGCGTACCGATGCCGGCTACCGGATCTACGGCACGGACGAAATTCATACCCTACGCTTCATCCGCCAGGCGCGACGCCTTGGCTTTCTCGTCGAGGACATCCGCAAGTTGCTGATGCTCTGGCAAGACCGTTCCCGCGCGAGCGCCGAAGTGAAGTCGATTGCCCTCGAGCATGTGGCCGAGCTCGACAAGCGTATCGCCGATCTGAGCGACATGCGTGACACACTGGCCGATCTTGCTGCGCACTGTCATGGTGACGGGCGGCCCGAATGCCCGATTTTGGCGCGTCTATCCGAACCCGCCAGTGAACCAAATTAGTGCGCACGCTCGACGCCCCAATCGCGCCTCGATACGATCTCGATAAAAATCAATGGGTTATGTGGCGTTCTCGGACCACCATTCCAAAATGGAATGGTTTCCATGCAAGTATTTCACTAGCATCTTGGTGCGGCATCGCTATAATTCGGGATAACCCTATACGGGAAATCCCTGAACACCGATTCACCAGGGGTCCCCCTTCCTTGGAGAATGTCATGATCGCCTACATCGTCGAAAAGCTGAGCAACTGGTTCGAATCCGCAGAACGTGAACGCCGTGAGGCCTACCTTGCCACGTCGTCGGACATCGTCCAGCTCGAGAGCCGCATCCGCTCGCTCGAAACCAACGGCTACTCGCTGTAATCGGAGTCACCGTCAGGTGTCACGTGGCACCGAACGATAAGCAAGCCCCGTATTTGACGGGGCTTTGTTTTTTGTGCGCCGGATCTGGCGCAATCGTCAGTGCAGCGCTATGGTATGCACCTGCTTTTCATCCTAAAGGACACGATCATGCGTTTGCGTCTCGATGTGCGTCGAAGTGCCCACGCGCGTCTCGTTCTGGGCGCGGCGGTGCTTGTCCATGGACTTGCGGCCGCTGCCGCGACGTCGTCCAAGCCGCTTATTCTCGATACGCACCGCGGTATCCAGGACGGCAAGGGCGGGTTGGTGCTGCAGACGGCACCGTTGTCTTCCGAGCCGATCGTCGAGCCGGCGGGCATGCGGGCCCCGGCCGGGCAGGTACCGAACACGTCGGTTCCACTGTTCGTCGCGCCGTATATCAATGTCCCCGCGTGGGGTGGACAGCCGCCCAGCCAGCCGAGGCTCGCCCCGAGACCTCAGCCGTAACGGCCGGTCGCCCGATCAGTTTCCGCGGTGCTCGATCTGGTAGCGGGCGCCGCTATCCTGTCCGAGCATCTCGACCAGATAGGGCAGTGCCTCGTTCATGCTCTGGGCGAGCGTATACGGCGGATTCAGAATGAACATCCCGCTGCCGTAGAGGCCCAGCCCGTCAGTCGGCGGGTTCGATACCGTCAGCGTCAGGTGCAGCCAGTTGTTCGGTTGCAGGCGCTTCAACTGCTCGGGAAAACGCTGCGATTCCGTCCGGGTCACCTGCGGGTACCAGACTGCATAGCAGCCCGTCGCGAAACGCTTCAGACACTCCGTCACGCAAGTCACAGTGCGCGCGTAATCCTTCTTGTCCTCGTAGGACGGGTCGATCAGCACGAGTGCGCGTCGCGGCGGCGGCGGCAGCAGCGCCTTGACGCCTTCGAAGCCGTCGCCGGCGAAGATCATCGCGCGTCGCCCCGCATCGCGGAAATTGTGGCGCAGCACGTCGATTTCCGTGGTGTGCATTTCGAACAGGCGCATGCGGTCCTGCTCGCGCATCGATCGCCATGCGATGTATGGGGAACCGGGGTAGAAGCGCAGTTCACCGTCGTCGTTCAGCGCGCGAACTTCATCCACATAGTCGCCCAGCACCTCCGGCAGGTTCTTTTCGTTCCACAGCCGGCCGATGCCGGTGTCGAACTCCGACGTCTTCGCCGCATAGCCGTCGCGCAGCGAGTACACCCCGGCACCTGCATGCGTGTCGATGTACCAGTACGACTTGTCTTTCTTGTTCAGGTAGCGCAGCAGCTGGACGACGACGGCGTGCTTGAGCACGTCCGCGTGGTTGCCTGCGTGAAAACCGTGACGATAACTGAGCATGGCGGGCTGCCTGAAACGAAAGGTGAATCAATGAAAGCGGTCGATCGTGCGCGGCCGTCAGGCCGGGCGCCGATGCGGGCCGCGTATTGTACGCGAGTGGCCGCGCATCGCCTTACTCGTACGCATCGCCGACCACGTCCTCGATGCGTTGCTTCACATCCGGCGTCAGCTTCGCGGCAACATCGAGCGCGCGCATGTTGTCACTGATCTGCTCGATCCGCGACGCACCCGTGATGACCGAACTCACGCGCGGATTTGCGAGTACCCACGCGATCGCGAGCTGGGCCGTGCTGCAGCCGAGCTCAGCTGCGATTGCGCCGAGCCGTTCGACGATGTCGTTGGCGGCCGGATCGGTCAGGCGGTCACGCATCCAGTCGTAACCCTGTAATTGCGCGCGGCTGCCGGGCGGCACGCCATTACGATACTTGCCGGTGAGCAGGCCCGATGCAAGCGGGCTCCAGGTCGTGAGGCCGAGACCGTAGTCGTCGTAGAGCCGCGCATATTCCTGTTCGACCCGTGTGCGGTGGAACAGGTTGTACTGCGGTTGCTCGACGACCGGCTTGCGCAGGTGATGCCGCTCGGCGATCTCGCACGCCGCACGGATCTCGTCGGCACTCCATTCCGACGTACCCCAGTACAGCGCTTTTCCGTGCGCGATCATGTCGCTCATCGCCCAGACGGTTTCCTCGATCGGCGTGTTCGGGTCGGGGCGATGGCAATAGACGAGGTCGACATAGTCGAGCTGCAGCCGGCGCAGCGAGCCGTCGATGGCGTTCAGCAGGTACTTCCGGTTCAGCGTGTGATACTGGTTCGGCACTTCGGCGAGTCCCCAGAAGAACTTCGTGGACACGATATAGCTGATGCGTGGCCAGTTGAGCGACTTGAGCGCGTGGCCCATGATTTCTTCGGATTTGCCGCCGGCGTAGACCTCGGCGTTATCGAAGAAATTGACGCCCGCGTCGCGCGCCGCAGCCAGGCATTCGCGCGCGACCCGCTGGTCGACCTGGTTGCCGTACGTCACCCACGAACCGAGCGAAAGCTCACTGATCTGCAAGCCGGAGCGGCCTAGCCGTCGATAGTGCATGCGAATCTCCTGAGTAACCGAACCGACCTTAAGCTTAGACGTTTTGCGCGCGAACGGCGGGGCCGATCGTGCACAATGACGGCTGGCCCGCCAGTGCGATCGCGCAACGGTAGCGGATGCGGTGGGCGCGTGTTTTATCGATCCGACAACGGGAGGAGACGGACATGGCAGCAGATCTGAGCGGCAAGACCGCAGTCGTCACGGGCGCGGCAAGCGGCATCGGCAAGGAAATCGCACTCGAGCTCGCGAAGGCGGGCGCGGTCGTCGCGATCGCCGACCTGAACCAGGGCGGCGCGAACGCCGTTGCCGACGAGATCGTCAAGGCGGGGGGCAAGGCGATCGGCGTCGCGATGGACGTGACGAACGAGGACGCCGTGAACAGCGGTATCGACAAGGTGGCCGAAACGTTCGGCTCGGTCGACATCCTCGTGTCGAACGCCGGCATCCAGATCGTCAATCCGATCGAGAACTACTCGTTCTCCGACTGGAAGAAGATGCAGGCGATCCACGTCGACGGCGCGTTCCTGACGACCAAGGCCGCGCTCAAGCACATGTACAAGGACGATCGCGGCGGTGTCGTGATCTACATGGGTTCGGTGCACTCGCACGAAGCGTCGCCGCTGAAGTCAGCGTACGTGACGGCCAAGCACGGCCTGCTCGGCCTGGCACGCGTGCTGGCGAAGGAAGGCGCGAAGCACAACGTGCGCTCGCACGTCGTGTGCCCGGGCTTCGTGCGCACGCCGCTGGTCGACAAGCAGATTCCGGAGCAGGCGAAGGAGCTCGGGATCAGCGAGGAGGAAGTGGTGAAGAAGGTGATGCTCGGCAATACGGTCGACGGCGTGTTCACGACCGTTCAGGACGTCGCGCAGACGGTGCTGTTCCTGTCGGCCTTCCCGAGCGCCGCGCTCACGGGCCAGTCGGTTGTCGTCAGCCACGGCTGGTTCATGCAGTGATGCGGGGGCGGGCGGGGTAGCTGCCCGCTGGCGAATGGCATAAAAAAACGCACTCCGTAGAGTGCGTTTTCATTTTGGCAGGGCGGGGCCGATGACGGCTGCCGCCTGCTCAAGCCGCGTTACTTCAGGACGGCTGCGATCGCATTGGCGACTGCGTCGAGGTTACGCGTGTTCAGTGCTGCGACGCAGATCCGGCCCGTGCCGACCGCATAGATGCCGAACTCGTCGCGCAGGCGATCGACTTGCGCCGAGGTCAGGCCCGAATACGAGAACATCCCGCGCTGTGCGTTGATGAAGCTGAAGTCGCGATCGACGCCGCTTGCCTTCAGGCGCTCGACGAGACCGTTACGCATCGCGCGGATGCGATCGCGCATTTCACCGAGTTCCTGCACCCAAGAAGCGTGCAGTTCCGGCGATGCGAGCACCGCTGCGACCACGGCGCCGCCATGGGTCGGCGGGTTCGAGTAGTTCGTGCGGATCACGCGCTTCAGTTGCGACAGCACGCGCGTCGCTTCTTCCTTGCTCGACGTAATGATCGACAGTGCGCCGACGCGCTCGCCGTACAGCGAGAACGACTTCGAGAACGACGACGACACGAATGCGTTCAGGTCGGCCGCGGCAAACAGGCGCACGGCAGCAGCATCGGCCTCGATGTTCTCGCCGAAGCCCTGGTAGGCCATGTCGAGGAACGGCACGAGGTTGCGCGCCTTCACGACATCGACGACCTGTTGCCATTGCGCTTCGGTCAGGTCCACGCCGGTCGGGTTGTGGCAGCACGCGTGCAGCACGACGACCGTACCTGCCGCGTAGCCGTTCAATGCCGACAGCATGCCTTCGAAGTTCACGCCGTTGGTGGCCGCGTCGTAATACGGGTACGCAACGACTTCGAAGCCGGCTGCTTCGAACAGCGCGCGATGGTTTTCCCAGCTCGGATCGCTGATCGCGACCTTTACGTTCGGGTTCACGGTGCGCAGGAAATCGGCGCCGATCTTCAGCGCGCCCGTACCGCCCAGTGCCTGGGCCGTGACCACGCGACCTGCCGCGATCAGCGGCGAGTCGTTGCCGAGCAGCAGTTTCTGCACGGCCGCATCGTAGGCAGCGATGCCGTCGATCGGCAGGTAGCCGCGGGGCAGGCCGGCCTCGACACGCACCTTCTCTGCTTCGCGAACCGCGCGCAGCAGCGGAATCTTGCCTTCTTCGTTCGTGTACACACCGACGCCGAGGTTGACCTTGGTCGGACGCGTGTCGGCGTTGAAGGCTTCGTTCAGGCCCAGGATCGGGTCGCGGGGAGCAAGCTGGACAGCGGAGAAGAGCGACATGATGATTCGGCAGTAGTGAAAAGAGGGTCAGGCTTTCAACGAGCGGGGCGGGCGCGGCGGACCGCGCGCGGGCAGGCACGACGCCGGAAAGCGCAGCAGCCTGACATTGTAGCGAATTCGTGCAGGCGGGGGCGACGAATCCGCGGCGAAATTCGGCGGCAAATCGAGATGCCGGGCGGTCGCCGCACGTCAGGAGCCGACAGCAGTTCGCGAGGCCGCGAAGCGCTAGAATGCTTTCTTTGCCCTCGCTCCGGCCGCATTCCATGTCCGAACATAAAGCCGAAACCGGCGACGCGCTCGACGAATCGAAATTCGTGACCTTCGAAGGGTCGCCGTTCCAGCTGTATCAACCGTATCCACCCGCAGGCGATCAGCCGACCGCCATCGAGACGCTCGTCGAAGGGGTCGAGGACGGTCTCTCGTTCCAGACGCTGCTCGGCGTGACGGGCTCGGGCAAGACCTTCACGATGGCGAACACGATCGCGCGGCTCGGCCGCCCGGCGATCGTGTTCGCGCCGAACAAGACGCTCGCCGCGCAGCTCTACTCGGAATTTCGCGAGTTCTTCCCGCGCAACGCGGTCGAGTACTTCGTCTCGTACTACGACTATTACCAGCCTGAAGCGTACGTGCCGCAGCGCGACCTGTTTATCGAAAAGGACTCGTCGATCAACGAGCACATCGAGCAGATGCGGCTGTCGGCGACGAAGAGCCTGATGGAGCGCCGCGACGTCGTGATCGTCGCGACGGTGTCGGCGATCTACGGTATCGGCAACCCGTCCGAATACCACCAGATGATCCTGACCCTGCGCGCCGGGGACAAGCTCGGCCAGCGTGACGTGATCGCGCGGCTGATCGCGATGCAGTACACGCGCAACGAGCAGGATTTCCAGCGCGGCACGTTCCGCGTGCGGGGCGACACGATCGACATCTTCCCGGCCGAACACGCGGAGCTGGCCGTGCGCGTCGAACTGTTCGACGACGAGGTGGAGACGCTGCAGCTGTTCGACCCGCTGACGGGGCGCGTGCGGCAGAAGATCCCGCGCTTTACCGTGTATCCGTCGTCGCACTATGTGACGCCGCGTGAGACCGTGATGCGCGCGGTCGAGACGATCAAGGAAGAACTGCGCGAGCGGCTCGAGTTCTTTCACCGCGATGGCAAGCTCGTCGAGGCGCAGCGTCTCGAGCAGCGCACGCGCTTCGACCTCGAGATGCTGCAGGAGCTCGGCTTCTGCAAGGGCATCGAGAACTACTCGCGGCATTTCTCGGGCGCGGAGCCCGGCGATCCGCCGCCGACCCTCGTCGACTACCTGCCGCCCGATGCGCTGATGCTGCTCGACGAATCGCACGTGCTGATCGGCCAGTTGAACGGGATGTACAACGGCGATCGCGCGCGCAAGGAAAACCTCGTCAACTACGGGTTCCGGTTGCCGTCGGCGCTGGACAACCGGCCGCTCAAGTTTCCGGAGTTCGAACGCAAGATGCGCCAGGTCGTGTTCGTGTCGGCCACGCCGGCAGACTACGAGAAGCGCGTGACCGGGCAGATCGCGGAGCAGGTCGTGCGGCCGACGGGCCTCGTCGATCCGGAAATCGAAGTGCGGCCGGCGAGCTCGCAGGTCGACGACGTGCTGGCCGAGATCAACGCGCGCGTGAAGGCCGAGGAGCGCGTGCTGATCACCGTGCTGACGAAGCGCATGGCCGAGCAGCTCACCGAGTTTCTCGCCGATCACGGGGTCAAGGTGCGTTACCTGCACAGCGACATCGACACGGTCGAGCGCGTCGAGATCATCCGCGACCTGCGGCTCGGCACGTTCGACGTGCTGGTCGGGATCAACCTGCTGCGGGAAGGGCTCGACATTCCCGAGGTGTCGCTCGTCGCGATCCTCGACGCGGACAAGGAAGGCTTCCTGCGCGCGGAGCGCTCGCTGATCCAGACGATCGGCCGCGCGGCGCGGAACGTGAACGGCAAGGCGATCCTCTACGCGGACAACATGACCGAGTCGATGAAGCGTGCGATCGGCGAGACCGAGCGGCGCCGTGCGAAGCAGATCGCGCACAACGAAAAGATGGGCATCACGCCGCGCGGTGTCGTGAAGCGCATCAAGGACATCATCGACGGCGTCTACAACGCGGACGAGGCACGCGCCGAGCTGAAGGAAGCGCAGCAGCGCGCGAAATTCGAGGACATGTCAGAAAAGCAACTCGCCAAGGAAATCAAGCGCCTCGAGAAGCAGATGGCCGACTACGCGAAGAACCTCGAGTTCGAGAAGGCCGCCGCGACCCGCGACCAACTTGCGCTGCTGCGTGAGCGCGTGTTCGGTGCGAACGTCGGCGATCACGTCAACGGCGGCCGGTAAATCTTGCCAAGCGTCACCTAGACCCTGCGGTAGCGAGCCTGTAAGCCTTGTCGGATCAGGGGTTTACACGGCTCCCCGTTTGTTCCGAAACAGGTTCGGTGCTAAACTTCGCCATTATTGAGAATTGTTCGCATTAACGTTCTTCGTCGCGTTAGTGTTTTCAGTGGGCCGGCCTGACGGTCGGTCCACATGGTTCCAGATCAAATAACAAGGAGTGTCCATGTTGGGTTCTTCGTTCATCCGCACGACGGTTGCGGTAGCGGCGGCGCTTGCCGCGATGTCGGCCTCGGCTGCCGAATATCCGATCGGCAAGCAGCAGATCCAGGGCGGCATGGAAATCGGCGCGGTGTACCTGCAGCCGATCACGATGGATCCGGAAGGGATGATGCGCAAGGCGTCGGATTCCGACATCCACCTCGAGGCTGACATCCATGCGGTCAAGAACAACCCGACGGGTTTCGCGGAAGGCGACTGGATGCCGTACCTGCAGGTCACGTACAAGCTGACGAAGCAGGGCGACGCGAAGTGGAAGGCGGAAGGCGACCTGATGGGCATGGTCGCGAGCGACGGCCCGCACTACGGCGACAACGTGAAGCTGAACGGCCCGGGCAAGTACCACCTGACGATGGTCGTCAAGCCGCCGATGCAGACGGGCCATATGGCGTTCGGCCGTCATATCGACAAGGAAACGGGCGTGGGCGCATGGTTCAAGCCCATTACCCTCGAGTACGACTTCCCGTTCGCCGGTATCGGCAAGAAGGGCGGTTACTGATCGGTGGCATCACGGACGGCGTGCCGTCGGCGTAGAGAACCCAGAATGAAAATTCCCCAGAAAATCGTTGCCGCAGCTGCTGCGTTGTGGCTTGCCGGCGCAGCGTACGCTGCCGATCTGCCGACGTTCAAGCTCGAGATGGCGGACGGCAAGCTGAATCCCGCCCGCATCGAAGTGCCGGCCGGCCAGCGTTTCAAGATCGAGATCAAGAACACCGGCAAGGGCGCCGCCGAATTCGAGAGCGTGCAACTGCGCAAGGAGAAGGTGCTCGCGCCGGGCGCCGATTCGTTCGTGGTCGTCGCACCGTTGTCGCCGGGCGAGTACAAGTTTTTCGACGATTTCCACCAGCAGGCGCAGGGCGTGATCGTCGCGAAGTAACGCGTTTTATCTGCGCGCGGGCACACCTGCCCGGTGTACCGCGCGTCAGGAGATATCGATGGGTCAGATCTTGTTCATCGTCTGGCGGGAGAGCGTCGAAGCGCTGCTCGTCGTCGGCATTCTCTATGCATGGCTGAAAAACGGTGACGACGACGCGCGCCGTGGCCTGCCTTTCCTCTGGACCGGCGTCGGTGTCGGCCTGCTGATGGCCGTCGGCCTCGGTGCCGCACTGGTCGGTTTCACCGAAGTGCTGTCCGGCGACGCGCAGGATTACTTCCAGACCGCCATGGTGCTGATCGCATGCGTGCTGATCGTGCAGATGGTGCTGTGGATGCGCCGGCACGGCCGCACGTTGAAGCGCGACATGGAGCAATCGCTGCAGCAGAGCACGCGCGATTCGAACTGGTGGGGCGTCGCGGTGCTGGTCGCGCTCGCGATCGCGCGCGAAGGCAGCGAGACGGTGATCTTCCTGTACGGTCTCGGTTTTGGCCAATCGGGTCACGTCGACGGCAGCCAGATGCTCGCGGTCTTGATCGGCCTCGGTCTTGCATTCTTCACGTTCTATCTGCTGCAGCTCGGCGGCAAGTACTTCTCGTGGCGGCATTTCTTCCGCGTCACCGAAGTGATGCTGCTGTTCCTCGGCGCGGGCCTGTTCCAGACCGGCGTCGACAAGTTGATCGACAAGGAAATCCTGCCGCTCGGCATTTCGCAGGTGTGGGACACGTCCGCGATCCTCGATGATTCGGGCACGTTCGGCTCGCTCGTCGCAACGCTGACCGGCTATCGCGCGCACCCGGCACTGACCAACCTGGTTGCCTATGCCGTGTACTGGGCGGTGGTCTGGCTGCTGATGAAGCGCGCGAGCCGTCGTCCGGCCGTCGCGGTGGGTCGCGCGGCATGAGTGTTGTCGCCGCAGGCAAGCAGGGCTGGCTCGCGCAGGCCGGCCAGTGGATGCAGCGGCACGGCCCGCTGATCCGCGGCATCCAGTGGGCCGTCGTCGCCGTCTATGCGTTCCTGATCATCGTGCCGGCGGTGTTGCCGCTGCCGGACGACTCCGCACACCTGTGGAGCAACCTCACGCTGATCGCGCAGTTCACGTTCTGGGGCATCTGGTGGCCGTTCGTGCTGCTGTCGATGGTGATGCTCGGCCGCGTCTGGTGCGGCGTGCTGTGCCCGGAAGGTGCGCTCACCGAATTCGCGAGCAAGTTCGGCCGCGGCGGCCCGATTCCGCGCTGGATGCGGTGGGGCGGCTGGCCGTTTGTCGCGTTCGGGCTCACGACGATCTACGGGCAGATGGTGAGCGTGTACCAGTACCCGCTTGCGGTGCTGTTCGTGCTCGGCGGCTCGACCGTCGGCGCGATCGTGATCGGCGTGCTGTACGGCCGCGAGAAGCGCGTATGGTGCAAGTACCTATGCCCGGTCAACGGCGTGTTCGGGTTGCTCGCGCGGCTCGCGCCGATGCGCTACAAGGTCGACGAGGATGCATGGCGCCGTTCGTACAAGAACGGCGAGCATGGCCATCGCGTGATTCCGATCAACTGCGCGCCGCTCGTGCCGTTGCGTAACATGAAGGGCGCGGCGGACTGCCACATGTGCGGCCGCTGCAGCGGGCATCGCGATGCGATCTCGCTGTCGTTGCGCTCGCCGTCCGACGAAGTCGTGAACCTTGGCGCGCAGCAGGCGAATCCGTGGGACACCGCGCTGATCCTGTACGGCCTGCTCGGCGTCGCGATCGGCGCGTTCCACTGGACCGTCAGCCCGTGGTTCGTGCAGATCAAGCAATGGCTCGCGGGCTGGCTGATCGACCATGACATCACGTGGCCGCTCGAGACCAATGCGCCGTGGTTCCTGCTCACGCACTACCCGGATCGCAACGACGTGTTCTCCTGGCTCGACGGGGGGCTGGTCGTCAGCTACATCGTCGGCACGGGGCTCGTGTATGGCACGGCGCTGCTGATGCTGCTGGCCGGCGCCACGCTGATGCTCGGTCGCTTCGATCGCGTGCGGCTGCATCATCTTGCGCAGGCATTGATCCCGATCGCGGGTGCGGGCGTATTTCTTGGCCTGTCGGCCACGACACTGTCGCTGCTGCGTGCCGAGCATGTGCCGCTCGGCTGGGCGGCCGATGTGCGCATCGCGATCCTGGTCGGCGCCAACGCATGGAGTGCGTGGCTCGCGTGGAACGTGACGGGGCGCTATGCGGCCTGGCCGCGCCGGCTTGCGGCGTTCGTATGGTTCGCCGTCGGGCTTGCCGTCATCGACAGCGCATGGTGGTTGATGTTCTGGGGTTTCTAAGCGGATCGCGTGCCGCTGCGGCGGTCAGGCATCGATGCGGTAACGAAGCTGGGCGGCGTGCTTCACGCATTGGCCGCCCAAACAAAAAAGCGACACGTCGAAGGACGTGTCGCTTTTTTCTTCCTTGTGCGAGAACCAAAAAAATGGCTTGGCTTGCTGCAACGGCTGCTTGAGTGTGTTTGCACGAAGGGGTCTAGATCTCGCGTGCAAGCCGTTACGCTGGCTACTGCCCAACACCTCTCAGGGAGGTGGTCCCCACAATACTCTGTCGTTACTTCGTCAGGATCAGTTTGCCCAGCCGGGTGGCGCGCAACTGATAGGTCTCTCCGTTATGCGCGATGCTGACGTGGCTTTGGCCTTGCAGCAGCGTATCGCTGCTGACGACCCGCGTGCCTGCATCGCGGTTACCGGCGGGTTTCGCCGGCGTGGTGACCGCTGCCGTCTTGTGACGGCTGCTGCCTGCGGTGCCGGTCGTGCGGCGCAAGGTCAGCGTGGTCGGGCGCATGGTGTCGGTCATTCGGTTGATCGGTGACTGTCGATACGATGGAATGAATTCTAAATGATAACTATTCCCATTTACAAAAACTCTTTATCGATCGGAATGGTGAATCTGATAGCGTGAATCAAAGAGGCGGCCTGCGGGCCGCCATCGGGTTCAGTGCAGCGGATCGGGGTCCCTGCGGCCCTGCGCGTATTCGCGGATCAGGCGGACCGTGTCGATATCCGACGTGCGGTACGCTTCCTTGACGATCCCGTGCGTCTGACGAGCGTCTTCGCTGTCGTCCGTGACAACCAGCGTCGTGCGGTATTCGAAACGCAGGAACAGCTCGTGGTCGTCACGTTCCTCGATCGTCATCGTCAGCGAGCCGCCGATCTCGCCGTCGGCGGCGCGGATGTCGTAGCGGACCTGCTGGTTCGGCGTGAACGTGACGTGGTCGCGCACGGTCGCGTGACCGTAGTGCAGTTCACGTTCGAGCGTCGTGTCCGTCCGTTCGTGGACGACGCAGCTGTCGAGGCCGAGCACGAACAGTTGCGGCTGTTCTGCGCGCAGCACGAGACCTTCCCAGAGCTGTTCGCGGGTGAGGGGCGGCACGGCCGGATCGTCGGAATTGATCTGGATCAGATGTTCGAAGTTCAAGGGGACGGGTTCCTTCTGGTGGCAGGCGGCCACGTGGTTCGAGAAATCAATTGTGACGCAAAACGGGCGGTTTTGCGGCACCTGCGCGCCCGTCCATGTGTCAGGCTTCGATGCGGCCCATGCGACCGGTCTGATAGTCGACGACCGCCTGCCGGATCTCTTCCTCGGTATTCATCACGAAAGGGCCGTAGCGAACGATCGGCTCGTTGAGCGGTACGCCGCCGATCAGCAGCAGGTCGAGCGGCGTGTCGCCGGCGGCGAACGTGACCGTGTCGCCGTCGTCGCGGTACACGACCATGTGTCGTGCGTCGACAGCCTGTCTGGCGGGCCCGTAGAGGCCCGTTCCATCGATCGGATAGGCAAACACACGATAGCCTGCGGGGACGGTCTGCGTGACCGTTGCACCGGGTTGCAGCGTGAAATGCTGGTAGAGGATCGGCGTACGCGTTTCGATCGTGGCGCGCACGCCGAACGCTTCGCCGGCGATCACGCGTACGCGTGCGCGGCCGTCCGGCGACGTTGCGCTCGGGATACGGTCGGCAGGGATCTCCTGGTAGCGCGGCGCGATCAGCTTGTCGCGGCGCGGCAGGTTGACCCACAGCTGGAAGCCGTGGGAGCGGCCGCCCGCCTGCGCGAATTCAGGATCCGGCATCTCGCTGTGCACGACGCCGGCGCCCGCCGTCATCCATTGCACGTCGCCCGGGCCGAGTGTGCCGGCATGGCCGGACGAGTCGCGATGGCGGAAGCGCCCGTCGAGTGCGTAGGTCACGGTCTCGAAGCCGCGATGCGGATGGTCGGGGGCACCCTTGGCCTCGCCGGGTGCGTAGTCGACGGGGCCCATTTCGTCGAGCAGCAGGAACGGATCGAAATCCATCAGCAGCCGGGTCGGGAACGGGCGATGAACCACGAAGCCGCCGCCTTCGGTCGTGCGGAGCGCGGGGTACGTGCGGTCAAGCGAGCGAGCGGTCGTCATGCGGATACCCTCGAAATGATCGGAATAGCATTATTTTTGAAACACAGCGCTATTATATTGGGCGTTTTACCGGTCGATTCGCGACGGTTCGCAATGGATTGTTCTGAAAATGGAACGATGAGATGACTATCGATGCACACAACCTGAACGACCTCATGTACTTTTCGCAGGTCGTCGAACATGGCGGGTTCTCGGCTGCGGAGCGCGTGCTGGGCATCTCGAAATCGCGCCTGTCGCGGCGCCTGACCGAACTCGAGGCGGCGCTCGGCGTGCGCCTGCTGCAGCGCTCCACACGCAAGCTCGCGCTGACCGAGGCGGGGGAACTGTTCTACCAGCATTGCCAGGCGATGCTGGCCGAAGCACAGGCGGCGATGAACGCTGTCCAGCAGTTGCGCTCGTCGCCGCGCGGTTCGGTGCGCGTCAGCGTGCCCGTGACGCTGTCGCAGACGATGCTGTCGCGCATCCTGCCCGAATTCCTGCGTCGCTATCCCGAGGTGAAGGTGCATGTTCGCGTGACGAATCGCGTGATCGACCTGTTCGAGGATTCGATCGACGTCGCGCTGCGCGTGCGCTCGGAGCCGCCGCAGAACGCGAATATCGTCGTGCGGCCGCTATGGCGTACCGAGCAGATGCTGGTCGGCGCGCCGAGCCTGCTGAGCCAGAATGCGCCGCCGCTGGTACCGGACGACCTGAGCGGATTCGAGACACTCGATACGCCGAGCGTCGACGGGCGGCACGTGTTCAACCTGATCGCGCCGGACGGTACGCGCCACGTGCACGAGCACGACCCGCGGCTCGTGACGGCCGACCTGATGACGATCCGTGAAGCCGTGCTCGATGGCCTCGGCATCGCGGCGCTGCCGGAGATGATGTACGGCAACGCGCTGCGTGCGGGGCAGTTGTCGCCGGTGATGCCGGGCTGGACGCTGCCGGTGCCGCAACTGTATGCGGTGTTCGTGTCGCGGCAGGGGATGCCGCCTGCGGTGCGTGCGTTCGTCGACTATCTGGTCGAGAAGCTCGATCACGGCGCCTACAAGGAACCGGGGTGCCCGGAACGAGCGAAGAAGGAAGCGGCGGCCGATGTTTCGGCGACCTGAACACGACGCGCACGGCGAGGCAAATTTGTTTTGTCATTGAAGCGTCGCCTGCAATCGCAAGTTTCAATCGCCGGAACCTTGAATGCGCGTGCGCGCGGGCCTATATTGAAATCCCATTTCGTGAAGGAAGTTCTGAGCGAAATCAGGTGGCCGCATATATTGCGAGCCAGATAGGGCAGAACGCGCAGTCCGTGCAGACCACGGCAGAGTCGCATTTGCGTTGCTCGAGGCGCAACCGATACCGCCAAAGAGCCCGCCGCCCGAAGGCGCCCGCGTGCGCATGAAAAAAGGCCTTCATCTGGCGATGAAGGCCTTTTACTTTGTGTGCGGCCGGCGAGGCGCGGCCGGCGCGTCGGATAGCGCGTGCGTTACTTCGCTTTCGCGGTCGGCTCCGTTACGAAGCCGAGCTTCGTCAGGCCGCCTGCCTGTGCATCCGACATCACTTCCGCGACGTGTTCGTACGCGACCTTGCGGTCTGCACGCAGGTGCAACTCCGGTTGCGGCGTGCGTTTTGCCGCTTCCGCGATGCGTTCCTGCAATTGTTCGCGCGTGACCGTGTGGTCGTCCCACAGGATCGTGCCGTCACCCTGGATCGCGACGTCGACCGTCTGCGGCTTTTCGTCGACGGGCTGGCTGCTGGCGTGCGGCAGGTCGATCTTCACCGCATGCTGCATCGCCGGGATCGTCACGAGGAAAATGATCAGGAGTACGAGCATGACGTCGACGAGCGGCGTCATGTTGATCTCGCTCATCACTGCATCGTCGTCATCGTCGCTGAAACCGGTGTTCATTGCCATGGTTCACCCCGCCTCAGCTGGCGCGCGTCGCGAGACGCAGGCCGTCGCGCGTCGACGACGAGGCAAGGCTCGCGCCGGTCACAAAATACGCGTGCAGGCCGTGCGCGAAGCGACGCAGCTTGCTGACGACGCCCTTGTTCGCACGGGTGAGTGCGTTGTAGCCGAGCACGGCCGGGATCGCGACGAACAGGCCGAAGGCGGTCATGATCAGCGATTCGCCGACCGGGCCCGCGACCTGGTCGATCGACGTCTGGCCGGACGCGCCGATCGCGAGCAGTGCGTGGTAGATCCCCCAGACCGTACCGAACAGGCCGACGAACGGCGCCGTGCTACCGATCGACGCGAGGATCGCGAGACCGCTCTGCATGCGCGAGATGCCTTCGTCCATCGTGTCCTTGAGGCAGCGCGTGACCCAGTCCGACACGTCCATGCGGTCGTGCAGGTGCGGTTGCGTCTGGTGGTGGTGATCGGCGGCTTCCTTGCCCGACAGCGCGAGTGCGAGGAACGGGTTGTCGTTCGGCGTCGATGCGGCGAGCCCGAGTTTCCTGATACCGTCGTCGAAGTCGTCCGAATGCCAGAATGCCTGTTCGGCATTCTTCGTCAGGCGGTTCAGGCGGATCACGTTCCAGCCCTTGATGACGATCACGATCCACGACAGGATCGACATCACGAGCAGCGTGATCGCGATGGCGCGCGTGACGAAATCACCTTGCGCCCAGACGTGCGCGATACCGTAGCTTTGCATTTTCTTGTTTCCTTTGAATCTACCGAATATGACGGGTTAGTCGTCAAGCGTGAAGTTGAAGGGCAGCGTATGGGCGGCGCGGATCGCCTGGCCGTTCTCGATATACGGCGGACAGGTACTGGCGCGCGTCGCATCGAGTGCCGCTTCGTCGAGACGCGGGTAGCCGCTGCTCTTCTGCAGCTGGACGCTTTCGATCTTGCCCGTCACGCCGATGATGAAGTGAACATAGGCCGTGCCCGTTTCGCCGCGACGGCGTGACATCGGCGGATAGGTCGGCTTCACGAAATTGCAGGTGAGCGCCGACACGTTCTTCGGCGCGCTGACCTGCATCGTCTCGCGCGCCGGGCCGGGTGCTGCAGCCGGTGCAGCAGGCGCAGGTGCCGCGGGAGCCGGTGTTGGATCGGCCACAGCCGGCGCGGGCGTCGGTGACGGAGCCTGCGAGACCGGCTGAGGCGTCGGGACCACTTTCTGCACCGGCTTCGGCTCGACCTTCGGCTTCACGCGCGGCGTGGGCTTGGGCGGCGTAGGCTGTTGCGCGGCCGACTGGACCGCGACCGGCTGGGCAGGGGGCGCGGGCGGAATGAGTTGCGCGGTGATCGACTGAACCTCGATCTCCTTCGGTGGCGGCGGCGCGTTGCGATGGAGCCAGGCGGCCGTCAGCATGATCGCGTGTGCGGCAAGCACGCCGACCGCGACGACGATCACTCGGGGGTTCATACGTGGTGCAGCCGGCACGGCGCCGGCAGGAGCGAGATGCGAAGCCTGCATGTTAGCTTGAAAGAACGATGTCGCACCCGGGGCGCGGCGGGTGAATCGGCATCACTTGCGGAAGATCAGCAGCGAGATGCAAACGGTGGTCACAAATCCGATCAGCAATTCCATGACAGGCTCCTTGGCAGGTAAGCCGCTGGCTCGCGCAGACGGTGGCTTGCTGACGGTCAAAACAAAAAATGCGGCCTGGGCCGCATGCGCACACTCGGTGCCGGTCAGGCGGCTTTGCGTTCGTAGAACGTGACCGGGATCGGGTGAGCATGATGCTCGACACCGCACTGGCTCGCGCAGACGCCTTGTTCGGCCATGAGGTCGCGCACGGACTCCTCGCACTTGCCGCAGCACGTGGCCACGCCAAGCTCGAACTGGAGTTCATCGAAAGAGTTCATGCCCTCCGCGAGGGACGCGCGAATCTTGCGATCGGAAACAGACTTGCACACGCAGACGATCATGATGAGTTGCGATAGCTAACGGTAATGCGAATTATTATCATTAAATTTGCGGACGTTGACAAGCCTGGGGTGGGCTTTTTTTAAGGTCATCGGACCCTTGAAACGCCGGGGTGGTGGAACGGCACGCGGAAGAGGGCGTGCCGGCCCGTGTCAGGCAGTCGCGCAGGCGCGCGCGTTGGGCGAGGAAATGGTGACGGATTCGACCGGCGCAGCGAGGCCGAGCAGCGTCGATGCGAGGACCTGCAGTTGGCGGCCGTCACCGGTCGAGCAGAAGCGGGGCGGGGCCGCGCGCGTGCCGGCCGGCGCGCGCAGGTTGCGTTCGTCGAGTACCCGCATGAGCTGGCGCGCGATCGCGTCGCTGGTGTCGACGAGCGTCAGGCGGTCGCCCACAAGGTCACGAATCGTTTCCGTGAAGAACGGGTAGTGCGTGCAGCCGAGTACCAGCGTGTCGGCGCCGTCGTCGAGCATCGGTTGCAGGTAGCTGTCGAGCAACGCGCGCAAGGCTGGCGAATTCGTGTCACCGCGCTCGATGGCTTCGACGAGCCCGTGGCCGGGCTGGCAAACGAATCGGCGACCGGCGCCATAGCGGTCGAGCAGCGCCTGGAAGCGCGGGCTGTTCAGCGTCGACTGCGTGGCGAGGACGCCCGCGACGCCGCTCGCGGACACGGCGGCGGCCGGCTTGATGCCCGGCTCGACGCCGACGAGTGGCATCGACAGGTGTTCGCGGGTCGCGGCGATCGCGCGAGCAGTCGCCGTGTTGCAGGCGATGACGAGCGCTTTCGCCCCTTCGCGGGCCAGCCACTCGCCGATTGCCAGCGTGCGCTCGGTAATGAACGCCTCGTCGCGTGGACCATACGGCGCATGGTGCGAATCGGCGACGTAGATGAACGATTCGTCGGGCAACTGCGCGCGTACGGCGCGCAGCACCGACAGGCCGCCCAGCCCGGAATCGAAGATGCCGATGGGGGCGACGGTCGTGGCCGTCGCAGGAGTAGCGGAAGGTGTCGACATGAACGGGCCGGGGGGCGCTAACGGGAAGCGTGAAGCGAGCTTACTCCGGCGAACCCATCATCGTTTGCTGGTAGTTCTGCAGGCCGACCTTGCCGATCAGGTCGATCTGCGTTTCCAGCCAGTCGATGTGCTCTTCGGTGTCGTCGAGGATCTTTTCGAAGATCTCGCGCGACACGTAGTCGCGAACCGATTCGCAGTAGGCGATCGCTTCCTTGCAGGTGGACTGCGAGATCAGCTCGAGCTTCAGGTCGCACTTCAGGATCTCTTCGGTTTCCTCGCCGACGAGCAGCTTGTGCAGATCCTGCAGGTTCGGCAGGCCGTCGAGCATGAAGACGCGCTCGATCAGCCAGTCGGCGTGCTTCATTTCGCCGATCGACTCGTCGTACTCGTGCTTGCCGAGCTTCTCGAGGCCCCAGTGCTTGTACATGCGCGCATGCAGGAAGTACTGGTTGATCGCCGTGAGTTCATTCTTCAACTGGGCGTTCAGATATTCGATGACTTTCTTGTCGCCTTGCATGGCTTGTTCCTTGTTCAGTGGGGCTTCAGAAACCGAAAGATAATCGCTCGAACGAGAAAAGCCAAGCCTCAAAGCCTTGCCGGGCCTGCCTTTTGCGTGTAATGAGAATCAGCCTCGAATAACCGGCCACACACAATAATGAGAATGAGAAGTAAAAAGGCCGGACTTCCGTCCGGCCTATCGTTCGATCGCGCTTAAGCGGCTGCGACCGGGATCTTGCCGATCTTCGCCTGCCACTCCTTCGGACCGGTCTGGTGCACCGACGTGCCCGACGAATCGACGGCCACCGTCACCGGCATGTCCTGCACGTCGAACTCGTAGATCGCTTCCATGCCGAGGTCTTCGAATGCGAGCACCTTCGCGCCGCGGATCGCCTTCGACACGAGGTAAGCCGCACCGCCGACGGCCATCAGGTAGGCCGCCTTGTGCTTCTTGATCGCGTCGATCGCGACCGGGCCGCGCTCGGCCTTGCCGACCATCGAGATCAGGCCGGTTTGCGCGAGCATCGTCTCGGTGAACTTGTCCATGCGCGTGGCCGTCGTCGGGCCTGCCGGGCCGACCACTTCGTCGCGGACCGGATCGACCGGGCCGACGTAGTAGATCACGCGGTTGGTGAAGTCGACCGGCAGCTTCTCGCCCTTCGCGAGCATGTCGGCGATGCGCTTGTGCGCGGCGTCGCGGCCGGTGAGCATCTTGCCCGACAGCAGCAGCGTCTGGCCCGGCGTCCAGCTCGCGACTTCTTCCGGCGTCAGCGTGTTCAGGTCGACACGCTTGCTGGTTTCGGTATTCGGTTCCCAGTTGACCTTCGGCCATGCGTCGAGCGACGGCGCTTCAAGCTTGGCCGGGCCCGAGCCGTCGAGCACGAAGTGCGCATGGCGCGTAGCCGCGCAGTTCGGGATCAGCGCGACCGGCTTCGATGCCGCGTGCGTCGGTGCGGCCATGATCTTCACGTCGAGCACGGTTGCCAGGCCGCCGAGGCCCTGTGCGCCGATGCCGAGCGCGTTGACCTTCTCGTGCAGTTCGACGCGCAGTTCCTCGACCCAGTCCTTCGGGCCGCGCGCGATGATCTCCTGGATGTCGATCGGCTCCATCAGCGACTCCTTCGCCATCAGCATCGCCTTTTCGGCCGTGCCGCCGATGCCGATCCCGAGCATGCCGGGCGGGCACCAGCCCGCGCCCATCGTCGGGACCGTCTTCAGCACCCAGTCGACGATCGAGTCGGACGGGTTCAGCATCACGAACTTCGACTTGTTCTCCGAGCCGCCGCCCTTCGCCGCGACCTGCACGTCGACCTTGTCGCCCGGCACGATCTCGTAGTGGATCACGGCCGGCGTGTTGTCCTTCGTGTTCTTGCGGGCGCCTTCCGGCGGGTTGACGATCGATGCGCGCAGCACGTTGTCCGGGTGCGTGTAACCGCGGCGCACGCCTTCGTTGATCATGTCGGTGAGGCCCATCGTCGCGCCGTCCCAGCGCACGTCCATGCCGACCTTCACGAAGATCGTGACGATGCCGGTGTCCTGGCAGATCGGGCGACGGCCTTCCGCGCACATGCGGCTGTTCGTGAGGATCTGCGCGATCGCATCCTTCGCGGCCGGGCTTTCTTCCAGCTCGTACGCGCGGCCGAGGGCCTGGATGTAGTCGAGCGGATGGTAGTAGCTGATGTACTGCAGCGAATCCGCGATGCTCTGGATCAGGTCTTCCTGTTTGATGACGGTCATGGCTGAGACTCTGTGAGGACTGTGGGGAATGCGTTTATGCGTTGACGGCTGCGTCGGCCGGCTTGCGGGGCTCGTTCGCCGCAGGCGCGTGCGCGTCGCGGGCGTGCGGCTCGTGGAAATGGGCCGGGTGCGTGTGCGTCGTCAGGCGGTCGACCCACGCCATCACGAGCGCCGACACCAGGAACGACACGTGGATGATCACCTGCCACATGATCGCGTGCATCGTGTGCTGGTCGGGGTTGATGAACGTCTTCAGCAGGTGGATCGACGAAATGCTGATCAGCGCCATCGACAGCTTGACCTTCAGCACGCCCGCGTTCACGTGGTCGAGCCATTCGGGCTCGTCGGGGTGGCCCTCGATGCCGAGGCGCGACACGAACGTTTCGTAACCGCCGACGATCACCATGATCAGCAGGTTCGAGATCATCACCACGTCGATCAGGCCGAGCACCGCGAGCATCACGCTGATTTCGTCGAGGCTGGTCGCGTGCGACAGCAGGTGCCAGACTTCCTTCAGGAACAGGAACACGTAGACGGCCTGCGCAACGATCAGGCCGAGGTAGAGCGGAACCTGGAGCCAGCGGCTCATGAAAATCAGCGCGGGAAGCGGGCGAAGCGGGCGACGCGCGGGGCGGCCGGGCGAATGCGGGGCAGACATGGTGGAAAGTCGGGCGCGGTGCGCAGGTATCGGGGGTAATCTTGAAACGGCGCGCTATTGTAACGCGTCGGCCAGCGCGACTGCAGCGACGCGCCGGCTCTTCCAGGGACGGATCAGGAGGCGGCGGCCGGCACGCGTTTCACGCGCAGGCTGGCAAGCACGATACCGGTGACGACGCACGCGAGCGCGATGCCGTGGGCGAGCGTCGGGCGCTCGCCGAGGAACGCGATGCCATACGCGGCGGCCGCGACCGGCAGCACCGCGCTGAACACGCCGGCGAGGCTGCCCGGCACGTGCCGGATGCCTTTCATCCACAGCCAGAACGAGAAGATGCTGGCCGACAGGCCGTACCAGACGACGAGCACCCAGGTGCCGGCCGGCACGCTCGCGTAATCGAAATGCCACATCGCCGTCGCGCCGAGCGGCAGCATCAGGCACAGGCCGAACAGGTGCGTGTATGCGCAGATGTCGATCGGCGCGAGCGTCTGCGTGAGGCGGCGCGACAGGATCACGTAGATCGATTCGCAGCACACCGCGCCGAGGATCAGCAGGTTGCCGGTCAGCGACGACGACGCGCCGTGCCCGGCCGCGCCGCCGTTCGCGAGGTTGATCGTCACGACGCCGGCGATCGCGAGTGCAATCGACACGAGTGCCCGGCCGTTCGGTTTTTCACGCAGGATCAGCCACGCGAACAGTGCAACGATCGCCGGGATCGTGCTGGTGATCACGCCGGCGGCGACTGCGCTCGTGCGCTGCACGCCGTTCAGCATCAGCAGCGTGAACATGAAGGTGCCGAAGAACGCCTGCAGGAACAGGTTCAGCCATTCGCCGCGCTTGACCGTACGCATCTTCACCGGGCTGAACAGCGGCCACAGCACGGCGATCGCGATCACGAAGCGCAGCGTGGCGAGGATGGCGACGGGGACGAAGACGACGATCGATTTGCCGATACCGACATTGCTGCCGACGAACAGCATCGACAGCACGAGAAAGAAAGCGTAGCGATTCAAGCTGGAATCCGGAAGGCGAGTTCAGTTAGGATTGTAGGGTCGCGCTCGTTACAGCGTAAAGCTACAAGCGGCGCCGCCCGGCGGGCGAAACGGCCGTGCCGCGTAAGTGACGGGTAAGTTCGAACGCTTATTGTGGACACTGTCGGGTCGCCCGTTCGCCATCGCGCGACGTGGTGCGGCGCAGCATCGCGCAGCAGCCTTCGGGCCGTGCGCGGGTGGTGGGTAGGAGACAGCGGCGCGCTTGCGCCGGCCAAGACGCGCGGTGCGCACGATCGCGCCGCCATGCAGAGGATTCATGTTCACCAAGGGGTAGTCGATGTCTGCGATTGAATCGGTTCTTCACGAAACCCGTCAGTTTGCGCCGCCCGCGGCGCTCGAACAGGCGGCGACCATTTCCGGCATGCCGGCCTATCGTGCGCTCGTCGCCGAGGCCGAGAACGATTACGAAGGCTTCTGGGCGCGTCTCGCGCGCGAGGGTCTTACGTGGCACAAGCCGTTCACGAAAGTGCTCGACGAGTCCAACGCGCCGTTCTACAAGTGGTTCGACGACGGCGAGCTGAACGCGTCGTACAACTGCCTCGACCGCCACGTCGAAGCCGGCAACGGCGAGCGCGTCGCGGTGATCTTCGAAGCCGACGACGGCACCGTCACGCGCGTCACCTATGCGGATCTCCTCGCGCGCGTGTCGCGTTTCGCGAATGCCCTGAAGAAGCGCGGGATCGGCAAGGGCGACCGCGTCGTCATCTATATCCCGATGTCGATCGAAGGCATTGTCGCGATGCAGGCCTGCGCGCGCATCGGCGCGACGCACTCGGTCGTGTTCGGCGGCTTCTCCGCGAAGTCGCTGAACGAGCGGCTCGTCGACGTCGGCGCGACGGCGCTCGTCACGGCCGACGAACAGGCGCGTGGCGGCAAGACACTGCCGCTGAAGAGCATCGCGGATGAAGCGATCGCGCTGGGCGGCTGCGAGGCCGTGAAGAGCGTGATCGTCTATCGCCGCACCGGCGGCAAGATCGACTGGCACGCCGAGCGCGACCTGTGGATGCACGAACTGACGGCCGGCGAATCCGACCGGTGCGAGCCGGAATGGGTCGGCGCCGAGCATCCGCTGTTCATCCTGTATACGTCGGGCTCGACCGGCAAGCCGAAGGGCGTGCAGCACAGCACGGGCGGCTACCTGCTGTGGGCCGCGCAGACGATGAAGTGGACCTTCGACTGGAAGCCCAGCGACGTGTTCTGGTGTACGGCCGACATCGGCTGGGTCACGGGCCACACGTACATCACGTACGGCCCGCTCGCCTGCGGCGGCACGCAGGTCGTGTTCGAGGGCGTGCCGACTTACCCGGACGCCGGCCGCTTCTGGAAGATGATCGGCGACCACAAGGTCACCGTGTTCTACACCGCGCCGACCGCGATCCGCTCGCTGATCAAGGCGGCCGAGGCCGACGACAAGGTGCATCCGAAGAGCTACGACCTGTCGAGCCTGCGCATCATCGGCACCGTCGGCGAGCCGATCAATCCGGAAGCGTGGATGTGGTATCACAAGCACGTCGGCCAGGAGCGCTGCCCGATCGTCGACACGTGGTGGCAGACCGAGACTGGCGGCCACATGATCACGCCGCTGCCGGGCGCGACGCCGACCGTGCCCGGTTCGTGCACGCTGCCGCTGCCGGGCATCATGGCCGCGGTGGTCGATGAAACCGGCCAGGACGTGCCGAACGGGCAGGGTGGCATCCTCGTCGTCAAGCGCCCGTGGCCCGCGATGATTCGCACGATCTGGGGCGACCCGGAGCGCTTCAAGAAGAGCTACTACCCCGAGGAACTCGGCGGGCGTCTGTATCTGGCCGGCGACGGCACCGTGCGCGACAAGGACACCGGCTACTTCACGATCATGGGCCGGATCGACGACGTGCTGAACGTGTCGGGCCACCGGCTCGGCACGATGGAAATCGAATCGGCGCTGGTGTCGCACGAACTCGTGGCCGAGGCGGCCGTGGTCGGCCGTCCGGACGATACGACGGGCGAGGCGGTGGTTGCGTTCGTCGTGCTGAAGCGTTCGCGTCCGGAGGGCGAGGAAGCCGCGGCGCTGGCGAAGACGCTGCGCGACTGGGTCGGCAAGCAGATCGGGCCGATCGCGAAGCCGAAGGACATCCGCTTCGGCGACAACCTGCCGAAGACGCGCTCGGGCAAGATCATGCGGCGCCTGCTGCGCTCGCTCGCGAAGGGCGAGGCGATCACGCAGGATACGTCCACGCTCGAGAACCCGGCCATCCTCGAGCAGCTCGCCGAAGTGCGCTGAGCGTACCGGTTGCGCATCACGCGCACGAGCCCCTGCGCGGCAATCCCGATTGCCCGCGCAGGGGCTTTTTGTTACATAACGGCATGACCGTTCCGACCCGTCCGGCGCCTGCCGCGCCACCGCCCGTTCCCGAGCCGCTCGCGCGTGCCCACGCACGCTACTGGCGCTTCAACGTCGCGCTGATCGCGGTGCTGATGGCGATCGGCTTTGCGGTGTCGTTCGTCGTGCCGTTCTACGGGCCCGCGCTCGCCGCGGTTCGCTTCGCCGGGTTCAGCCTGCCGTTCTACGTCGGCGCGCAGGGCGCGATTCTCGTGTACCTCGTGCTGATCGTCGTCTACATCGGGCTGATGCAACGCGCGGACCGCACGCTGCGCCGTGCGTACGACGATCATGCGGCGCGCGCCGGCCATGCGAACGGCGGGCGCTGATTCATGTTGACGCATCGACTGATCCGCGCATACGCGCTCTACACGCTGGGGTTTCTCGGCTTCGTGCTGCTGATGTGGCGGATCGAGCGTGCCACCGGCTCCGGTGTCTGGATCGGCTACGTGTTCCTGTTCGTGCCGATCGCCGTGTATGCGGTGATCGGGCTGCTGTCGCGCACGTCCGATCTCGTCGAGTACTACGTGGCCGGGCGGCGCGTGCCGTCCGCATTCAACGGGATGGCGACGGCGGCCGACTGGCTGTCGGCCGCGTCGTTCATCGGCCTGGCCGGCTCGCTCTACTCGACCGGCTATGACGCGCTCGCCTACGTGATGGGCTGGACGGGCGGGTTCTGCCTCGTCGCGTTCCTGCTCGCGCCTTATGTGCGCAAGCTCGCGCGCTACACGATTCCCGATTTTCTCGGGACGCGCTTTTCGAGCACGGCCGTGCGCGCGCTGGCGGCCGGCGCGGCGATCCTGTGTTCGTTCGTGTACCTGGTCGCGCAGATCCAGGGGATCGGCCTGATCGCGACGCGCTTCATCGGCGTCGATTTCGCGATCGGGATTTTCTGCGGGCTCGCGGGTATTCTCGTGTGCTCGTTTCTCGGCGGGATGCGCGCGGTCACGTGGACGCAGGTCGCGCAGTACATCATCCTGATCAGCGCGATCCTGATTCCGGTGTCGCTGATCGCGATGAAGAACGGGCTCGGCCCCGTGCCGCAGTTCAGCTACGGCAAGCTGATGGAGCGCGTCGCGGCGCGCGAGGCGCAGGTGCGCGACGCGTTCGACGAGCAGCAGGTGCGCGACGCGTATCGCCGGCAAGCCGCGGATATCCAGACGCGGCTCGACCGGCTGCCGGCATCCTATGCGGATGCACGCCGGCATCTCGTCGACCAGCTTGCCGACCTGCGGCGCCACAACGGGCCGCTGCGCGAGATCAGCCAGCGCGAGCGCGAACTGGCCGACTTCCCGCGCGATCCGGCGGCGGCGCGCGTCGCGTGGACGCAGGCGCGCGACGATCTGCTGGCCCGTGCCGAGCCGCCCGTGCCGATGCACGAACCATTTCCCGCCGCGAGCGATGACGAACGCAAACCGCGCGAGCGGAATTTCCTTGCGCTGCTGCTGTGCCTTTCGCTCGGCACGGCGAGCCTGCCGCACATCCTGACGCGTTACAACACGACCACGTCGGTCGCATCGGCACGGCGCTCGGTCGGCTGGACCTTGTTCTTCATCGCGCTGTTCTACCTGAGCGTGCCGGTGCTCGCGGTGCTGATCAAGTACGAGATCCTCGCGAATCTCGTCGGACGGCCATTCGCCGAATTGCCGGCGTGGGTCACGCAATGGCATCACTTCGAACCCGACCTGATCAGCGTCGTCGAGGTGATTCGCGACGGCATCGTGCACTGGTCGGAAATCCAGATGCAGCCGGACATGGTTGTGCTGGCCGCGCCGGAGATTGCCGGGCTACCGTATGTGGTGTCGGGACTGATCGCGGCCGGTGCGCTTGCCGCGGCGCTGTCGACCGCGGACGGGTTGCTGCTGACGATCGCGAACGCGCTGTCGCACGACGTCTACTACTGCATGGTCGCGCCCGACGCATCGAGCCAGCGGCGCGTGACGATCTCGAAGGTGCTGCTGCTCGGCGTCGCGCTGTTCGCTTCGTATGTCGCGTCGCTCAATACGGGGAAGATCTTGTTTCTCGTCGGCGCCGCGTTTTCGCTGGCGGCATCGAGCTTCTTCCCGGTGCTCGTGCTCGGCGTGTTCTGGAAGCGCACGACGACGCGCGGTGCGATCGCCGGGATGGTGACGGGGCTCGCGGTGTGCGTGTACTACATCGTGTCGACCTATCCGTTCTTCACGCAGCTGACGGGGTTCGCGGGGCGCACGTGGTTCGGGATCGAACCGATCAGTTCGGGGGTGTTCGGGGTGCCGGCGGGGTTTGCGGTGGCGATCGTCGTGAGTCTGTTCGATCGAAAGCCGGATGAATATACGCGGGCGCTGGTGGATTACATCCGGCATCCGTGACGCGGATGTCGTTCGGCATGGCTGTCCGTACCGGCGCGGTGACGGGCCGGTCAGAGCGCCGAAATTGCGAGCTCGGCTCCCTTGGTTGTTTGCACCCGGCTGAAATCACAGCTGCCATCCGTCACGCCATTGGCGTTCGGGATGGCGACGCAGACATAGGCACGCATGCCGTGTGGCAAGGCCACGTGTCGAAACTCGCCAACCTTGATCGTCGCGACCCGTTCGACGGCAAATTGATCGTTGATCGGCGTCACGCCCGACGGGATCGACAGGGTCACTTCCGACGTGGCTTTTCCGGCTTGCGATTTCAGCGTCTGGCTGCTGCCGATTTCCCCGTTGACCGAGAAGCGTATCGCTGCCTGTCCTTCGGACACGCGCTGGACCGTGACCGTGAGCGTCGGCTTGGCGATTCCCGCCGCGCATTTGGCGGCGACGCATTCGCGAACGGAAAGAAGCGTGCGAAATTGAGATGCGGGCTGACCGATGACCGACAGGTCGGTCGACGATCCGCCGTCGCGCAACGATTTCTCGAGCGGCGGGGGAGACGTTACCGCGACGGTGGTGCTGATCGACGCAGGCGAGAATGCCGTTGCGCAAGCGGACAGCATCGTCGCAGCGACAGCCATCATGGCGAACCGTGGACTGAATCGCATGGATCTGACTCGCGGAGATGAAACCTCGGATATCGTCAGAAGAATACACATCTTTAACGTGCGGTGTTCGGGAGTTGCGGTACTCGCGATGGAACGGGCGTGGACATATGAGTGGGGTGCCGCGAGCGCAGTTTCTCCAAATTGGGGCAATGCTGCGGGCGTACATCATTCGATGCGATGCAGCGCCGGAATGCGGTCGCTATTCAACTTTGAATGACGGGTTCAGTTGGCCGCTTTGGGGCCGAGAAAGGCAATGGAGCCATTGAGGACAGGGTGCGCTGAATTGCATGGCCTGCGCCTGCGCGTAGCGCGTGAGTGTGGAACCCATGCGAAGCCTGTGATGGCGGGCGGGTTCGGAACGCGCGGCCTGGAGAGGGCGAATCAACGCACCAAGAGCGCCCGTCCACTGTCGTTGCGTCGACGAATTGACGGGCGCTTCGGCGCGCAGAAATGAAAAACGGGCCGAGCGGCCCGTTTTTGCTGATGTCCTGGCGGAGAGAAGGGGATTCGCCCACACGAGCGCGGGCCGCGGATTCGCTTACAAGCGAATCCCTTCGAATCCCGCGCAAGCCGAACTGTCGGCTTGCTTCTCTCCGGAAACGAAAATGCCCGCTGGCGCGGGCATTGAATACTGGCGGAGAGAGGGTCCGCCATCCAACTAGGTTTTTCGATTTATCTCCTCGCTTGTTGATGCTTCGTGCGGTCGATTTGCACAGAACGTCATTCCTTGTTGATGCTTTGTGCAGCAAGGGTTTACGGGAAATTTATCTAGATTCGTTCTACAATAAACCTCACCCGGCTTCACGTGAAAATTCCTACGCGAGTTGCTGCCGGATGATGGGTTCAATGATGGGTCAAAGTTAGGGTGAACTAGACATGGCACGCACGGCAAAGCCGCTGACCGACAGGCAGGCACGGGCACTGAAACCGTATGACACTCCTGTCTTTGACGGGAGGGTGACAGGATTGATGTTGACGCCGACAAAAGCGGGCGCACGGTGGACGCTGCGCTACGTCAGTCCGACAACACGCAAGCGGCGCGATGCGGGACTCGGTACCTTTCCAGAGGTCGGCGTTCCAGAGGCGCGCGACAAGGCGCTTGCGATGCGAAAAATCATCGAAGCAGGTGCTGATCCGATTGACGAACGCAAGCGCGAACGCGAAGCGGCGACAATCGCCGCAGCCGAATTGAATTTCGAGAAGGCGGCGCGTACGAAATACGAAGAACTGAAGCCCGGTTGGCGAAACGAGAAACACGCGATGCAATGGATTTCTACCCTCGAAAAGTATGCGTTTCCGCTACTCGGACACAAGAAGCTCGACGCAATCACACCGCGAGATTGCTCCGACGTGCTGAGGCCGATCTGGCTGGCTAAGGAGGAAACCGCGCGGCGGGTGCGTCAACGTATGCACGCGGTTATGGATTGGGCCGTGGCGCACGGTCACGTCATGACGAACCCTGTCGCAGTTGTCGATCATCTTTTGCCGAAGCAGTCGTGGAAGGAGGAGCATTTCCCGGCAATGCCTTGGAGTGACATTCCGGCATTCGTCAAACGGCACGTGGCAAATCGACAGTCAAACGATGTGACGCGTGCTGCGCTGCTCTTTCTCATCTTGACGGCTGCGCGTAGTGGAGAGGTCCGCGAGGCTACATGGCGTGAAATCAGCCCTGACTTTCGGATGTGGACTATCCCGGCCGAACGAATGAAGATGAAGAAGCAGCACCGCGTGCCGTTGTCGGATCAAGCAACCGCCGTGCTGAAGGCGATAAGGGCACAGGATTTGGATGGTACGCTCATCTTCCCGTCCCGGCGCAAAGTGGACGGCGTGAAAACCACGATCAGCGACATGACGCTGACGAAATTCCTGCGTGATGTAAATGCGCCGAGCGATGCGGACCGCACTGCAACGGCTCATGGCTTTCGTTCAAGCTTTCGCGATTGGGCGAGCGAAAATCGCTATGATCGCGATCTTGCTGAACGCGCCCTTGCACACGCCATCAAAGACGAGACGGAAGCGGCGTATCACCGTACCGATCTTCTTGATAATCGCCGACCGATGATGGCGGAATGGGGCAATTTTGTTTGCTCGCTGGTTTAGAAAAATCCGTCGTCCGAGCGGGACGTGGTCGGTTTCCGCAAGCGGGCGAATTTTTATATTCGCCCGCACTGTCAATTTTGTAGCTGTGTAAAATCCTCAAGATGTTCTTATTTAATTCGGCCCTTCGGGGCCAATTTTTTTTTGTTAGCCCCAACACTTCGACTGTCAGGAACGGTGTCGGTCTATCGTGAACAACACCTTCCTTCTTAACGCGAACCTCGAACATTGGGTTCTGGCAGAGATAGAGGAATTGCGACGAACGACTGAGTGCAACGTAAAATAACCGCTTTTCTTCATTCACGTCGCGGCTCCGGTAATGTGGTAATGCCCCATCAACGACATTCATGACAAATACGTGTTTGAATTCCTTTCCCTTTGCCGAGTGATGCGTGATCAATTCTACGGGCTCTTGTTCGGCCCATTGATTAAGAAACCTCTTGAACTCTGATGCACACGAAAATCCGGCTGCAACTGCGGCGAAGCGGTTCAATTGGTATTTGACGTTATCGAGCTCGTCGTTGTCATCGTTATTATCGTCGCAATCCTTGCCTTTCAGGCAGGTCAAAATACGGGTCGCTTGCAGGTATTTACCCTGAAACGACGGTGTGCGCACGCCGTGCCAAAATGTCTGGCGGCACTTCTTTTTCAAACCCTCCGTCAAGCCGGGAGGTGCCATGGCGCTGATGTAGTGGGCAATATCCATGTGATCCTTGCGAACAAGCTGCTTGTCTGAGTATTTTTCGATTTCTTTCAATATTTCAAAGGCGAATTCCACGCTCTCGCCACAGAGGTCGTTAGTGACGGGCTGGCGTACGTTACGCTTGCGATAAGGTGGTATTTGCTTCTCAAGCCGACAATGAAACTTGTGTTCCAGATAACTAGCCTTAGTGCGGATACCAACAGCCATCAGCGCACGATCAAGTGGGCGCTGCTGTGCTTTCTCACGCGTCAAAACGGCAATATCGGACGGCGATTCGCCATTAGCCAGCAGTTTCTGGATTTCCAGTGCTATAACTACATTCGGGTCGTCACTCGCACCGAATTGGACAAGACGGGGTGTCGGGCCGTGGCCCGTACCAGTAATTTCGCGATTACAAATTTCACCGGCAATATCGGCAATCTGCTGCGTCATCCGGTAGGAGGTCGAAAGCGGCAATGTGTAAGCACCCAAAGCCTCAGCAAGATTGTCGGGCTTCGGTTTGTCGCCACTGAAGCTGTCGTAAATCGCTTGCCACGAATCACCGAGCATTACGAAATTCGGCACCTGCAAAATGATTTCTTGGAAGAACTCAAACATCGAGAGCGTCATGTCTTGAGATTCATCGACAATGACAAACTCATAGTTGATGTTTAGGCCACGTTTAAGCGCGCGATGACCACGTGATATCATTTTCGCCCAATCTGTCTCGGAACCGGTGTTCTGCTTGATGAACGAAAGTCCGAGGGAGTGAAACGTCCGGATGTTGAGAGTGGGGATTTTCTCTTTCAGCTTCCCGTGCAGTGCGTCGATTGACGAGTTGGTGAAGCTGATCAACAGAATCTGTTGCGGATCGATGCCAAGAGCGAGCAAGCATTCAACAAGCAGTACGACGGTCGAGGATTTCCCCGCGCCTGCTACAGCGTCAACTACGAGCTTCACGATTTGATTGCGCTTATAACGGGTAGATACGTACTTCACTATGTCCAACTGTTCTTGCGACGGTTCGAAGATTTTCGTAGATGTAACAGAACTGGAAGCAGCGGCAAACGTTGGAACAATGGGAGCCGGAATCGACGGAGGCTCACACCCCGGATATGAAGCTGGCAAGAAGTGCGAGACATCCAAGTCCGTAGTCGGAATATCTGCTCGCGCAAGCAGGCAGTTGTGAATAAGGAACGGGAAAAAGAAATCGCTCCGCTCCTCAATGAAGCGATTCGCGTGCTTGTAGAGCATCGGTTTGGATTTGCCTGCGTCGGCGGGAGCGATCAGGCGCCCCATATCTTCGAGGGATTCGAATTCACTCAAAACGAAGTGATGCTCAAGAAAGTCCTTGAAATCGAAGCGAATCAAATCCTGAACATTTGTGATGCCTTGCTTCATCACTTCGGGCAGCCCGCGAAAAGCGAATTCTGTACGATTGCACGGTTTTCCTGCTGCAAGCTTACTGCCTTCGACGGGGATATAATTCCTGATCTTGATATCGTGCTTCGGGTCGTGGTTATAGTAAGCGGTCCAATATCCATCGCTTTCTTCAAACTCCACCTCTTGACGAAAGCGCTGAGTATCTGGTGACAAGCGAGCTACCGTATACCGCTGCACATGCTTTGCTGCCTTGATCGTCTCGGTAATCAAATCGAGTGCAATTTCAACGTACGAGATTTTCACTTGGTAGCGAGTGCCAATGTCTTCGCCAAGAATCTTTAGAGCATACGGCGTTGGATTAACAAGAATCAGTTTGGACTTCCAATAGCGCTGATAAGCAGATGCCACGGTACATGGCATAATCTTAACGTGGCTGCAGTGTTTTTTTATCAGGTCGATACGTACGATCGGATTGGGATCGTCAAACCAAATGGTTAGTCGGTCAAAGTTGCAGAGTGAATCCGAGATATATGAGAGTGCACGCTGAGTCGCACTTGGTAGACGCGATGGCGCAGTCATGTTTTTTCCAGTAAGAGATGATTGCCTGATATCGGCATGATCTATTTACTGTTGTCTGCGGAGAAAAGCTGAAGGTGTCTTGGATGGCGAAAGCGTTGAAAAGACTAGGGAAAATCCAGAGAAACAGATTTTTGGGAAGTGAGAGAGGGCGGAAGGGGGTAAGGTATTATTATTGCCGCGCGGCGTACAACCTCTCACCAAATTGCTACGGATACAACTTGCGTCAGGTTGTTTAGTTCAATATGGCCCGGAGTGTACTGGAAAACTCATTATTTTGGTTAACATCAACTGCGCAGCACGTCAACGGCTTTCCCACAATTGCTCTTCGATGTTGTTTACATGCTCACTGTCTCCTTCCCATTCGGCGGTGACGATTGTATACGGCGATCCTTTTCCGTAAACTTGACTAATGATTGGACGTTCGTGCAGTAGATAAGTCAGCATCGAAATAATGGCTGTTCGACGGAGAAAAAGATGGTCTCACAGAAATTCGTGACGTACCTTCGTGTGAGCACGCAACGACAGGGCATTTCCGGCTTGGGAATTTTGGCGCAACGCGAAGCCATCGCGAATTATCTGAACGGCGTCAACGGTGCTGAGGTTGTCGCCGAGTTCGAAGAACACGAAACCGGGAAGGGCAGCAACGCGCTTGCGAAGCGTCCGCAACTTGCCGCTGCGCTCGCGCTTTGTAAAAGGACCGGCGCTGCACTACTGGTCGGCAAGTTGGACAGGCTCTCCAGAAATGTCCGGTTCATCAGCGAGTTGATGGAAAGCCGGGTTCGGTTCGTGGCGTGCGACCTGCCGGAGGCCAACGAATTAACTTTGCATATGATGGCCGCGTTCGCGCAGTACGAGGCGAAGCGGATTTCTGAGCGGACTCGCGATGCCCTTCGCGCCGCGAAGGCTCGGGGCATAGTGCTTGGTGCTACCGGCCCGACCAACCTGAAGGCGAACATCGAGCATCGGCAGAGAGAGGCGGATAGCTTCGCGTCGAGCCTCGCGCCGGTCATCAACGGCTTTCGCGCGCAAGGCATGTCGCAACGGAAAATGGTTGATGCGCTCAACCGTCTGAACATCCGTGCCGCGCGCGGCGGGCAATGGTCGCTGCTTCAACTGCAACATGTGCTCAAACGAATCGACGCACAGCAGGGTGGTGTGCCAAGCAACAGCGAAACTATTGCACTGGCTGCGTGATCCTCTGCGCGCGTCGCGCTGCTCGGTTCGATAACAGCGCCGTCGTACGTCGATGAAATGTATTTACGGCCGCAGCAGGAATTGTCAGCTGCGCGTTTGACCGACACCTGAAATGCTGAGCGCTGCACGCCGTGCCAGACCGGAGGCAGTGATCAACGATCTTTGTGCACGTGGCCGTCGCAAACCATGATGGTCGCGGATGTCGAGTGAGTATTCGCGCCGGGTTCAGTGATCACTCGGCAAGCGGCGGTCCGTGTTTCCGTGCGGCGAGTGTCTACCGACGCAGGTTGAAATATTCACTCTTGCACCCGTGGAATATATACAGTCGCCGCGTCGCCGGAAAATTCAACGCGTTTATTTACTACAGCGCGATTATTTGCCGCGCCCCTGATCGTGCCAGCGTCGCCTGTATACACCCGGGCTGGCCGAAGTATCCAGCGCTGACGCGAAAAATGAACGCGCCCAGTACGTGTAGCGAATGCGTTGCCGTCAGCCGTGGTTTTCGGTACATGTGGTAGTCATGCCGGTTGCTTTCGTGGAGCAGTAGCCGATCCAACCGTCGATTTCGCTCGAATCGAACGTGATTTGCACATCACGGTCCGCAGGCCAGTACGACACGGCGTAACCACACTGCTTGCTAGCGAAGATGATCGTGGGCTTGTAGACCGGCGAATTGAAGTCGACCGGCGTTTGCTTGATCAGCTTGGTGTCCGGGCAGGATGCGGAAACGTTCGGCAGTTTCTGTCGCGCGGATTCGCTCGCCTGATCCGTATCCATACCACGATCTTTCGCGGCATGCGCCCACTGAACGGCGGTGGATGCGCGATGGTCAGCGATCGCATTTTCACGGGCAGCGTCGCTGTTGGCGTTTGCCGCCTTCGCTGCGATTGCAGCTTCTGCGGCGTTTTCTGCGCGCTTGGCAACCATCATCACGCCGACCATCGTAGCCTGACAGCGGTTGGAGAATTCGTAACGTGCCAGACTTGCGGCCGTCATGAGATTCGCGAAGTTACCGTACGCTTTGGCCGCACCGGCCATGCACGCTTGATCAGCTAGCGCGGCCCCCTTCTTTTGCACTACCGTGCGCATCATGCTGCGAAGTTCCCCACCGCTCGGGCCGGACAACTTGTCGCCGCCCATTTCGTAATTCAGTAGCTTCAGGTCTGCTGCGCAGGAATCCAGAAAGCGCGCGACCGTTTCGCACGATTGTGGGAGTGCCGCACCTGCGGCGTGCGCTGCGCAGGTGATGATTGCGGCGGCGGACACGACGGCCGTCTTGGCGAGCGTCGCGGCGGAATTTCGATTCATGGTCTTGCCCCGAATGGGTGGTTTGTTGCGGCGGGATGATCGATCCGCGCCTTTATTTACTCTTGCAGCGATCGTTCCAACTTCGCTTGCTCAATGAATGTGTCAAGCTTGCCGCTTGCATCCCCAAATTTCCTTTCCATGCCGTAGTACCATTCGGCCAAGCAGGGTACGTCGGCGCATTGGTTGCGCTTTTGCAGCATGGAGCGCAATGAATTTCTGAATTGCTCAGGGCTGTTTGCCGAAGCGCCCAAGTTGTCAATCGTCTGCGCTTGGTTCTGCAACTTGTGAGCGATGCGATCAAGCCGCACGTCCGCTGCTGCAAGGTCCGCGTCGTGGCAGATCAACCAGTACGCTGCGCCTTTCTGCTTGGTGCAGTCGAACGACGGCTGGTAGATCGGATCGTTGGTTGCAGCCGCCGAATTCTCGCTCTGCAACGCTGCATACGGTGCTGATACATAGTCACCGGACAGGAAACTGCATGAAGCGAAGCGGGGCGTCGCAAGGCCCTTGCCATCACCAACACAGGACAGGTCGATGATTTGTCCTGGCCGCACGTTCGCTACTTCCTTGAGACCGTCGGCATCGAAACGTACCGATACGTGATCATCCGATGTGGGATCAGCTGGCTTCACGTACAGAAATGGCTTGTCGCCAATGTCTTTTTCGACACTCCCGGCCACGCCACGGAAGTGAACATATTTCCCCCGGTACTTGTTGTCCGCGTTGACCTCGTTTTCCTTGTAGTCAGCGATGATCGTTGAGAGCGGCGTCACGATTCGTGCTTGTGCCTGCTGTCCGGCGATATCAAGTTGCGCTTGTACCTGCGGCGGGATGCCCGAATCGTTCGACGCGGCTTGTGCAGTCGCCGCGGCCGTCCGGTTCGAACTGGTCGTTGCGGTGTCAGTGCCGCCGTCTTTTACGGCACGAACTTCTTCCTGCGTCGGTGACGGGTGCTGCACCACGAAGGCGGCGATCGCTGCGGCGACAAGAGAGAGTCCGACGACTGCGGCGATCGCATTTTTCGTTCTGGATTGCATGTTGTTCCCCGTGTTACTTGGTGTCGAACGAACCCTTATCAGCGTACCTTTTGGCTCGATTTGATCCCAAAATCTGCCGTTTTCGGTATTGATCGGCGGTACATCGACTAGCTATGTGATGCAAAGTCCGTAGATGAAAATGCATCATATCGCAAAGATCGGTGCATGTCCGCGCCGCTCAAAGGTCCCAATCCGAAAGCCAAACTCGTCTCGTTGCGGGATGTGTTGGCGTACAACGTTCGTGCGCAGCGGGTTGCAAGGGCGCTGTCTCAAGAGGAGCTCGGCTTTGCCGCCGGTCTGGATAGGACGTTTATCAGTCAAGTTGAACGGGCGCGGGTAAACGTATCGATTGACAATATCGAACGAATCGCCGTGGCTCTGGATGTCGATCCAGCGCAATTGTTTTCCCGACCATGAGCGGGAAGCGCCCACGCGCTTTCATCGGGGCGCTTGTTTGGGTGCGCGACGAGAGGTGAGGGATGTGCAAAGGGCTGGTTCACCTTGATCCCAAAACGGGGCTAGAATGATCGCGTTACTCAGAATCGGGCGGCGCATTATGGTAACTCTGTCGTGATGCTACTGCGGCTGGCTCGATGCATACCCATTTTCAGCGCAACGTAACGAGCACATGACCCACATTGTCGAAGCACTGATTGCTGGTTTCGAGGCCAGTGAAATCGAGCCACGCGGGAAAGATAACGAGAAGTACTTTTTTCTCACGGATATTAAGTTAGGTCCTTGCGAAATTCCTGAGCTTCAACAGTTGGAAAACAAGCACGGAACAAATGCAATTCAAAAGATTGGTCGTCTGATTGAACAGCGTCTTTCAAACCGAGGTGTGCAAATGAAAGTGCATCTCTACAGTAGGACATTGCAACCAACGAATGCGGCTGATGATGGATGGGTGGCAGGTGGTGTTGCGTCAAATTCGCGCTGCGGGATTTACATTGAGTACAGTTGTCGGCTTAATGCGCCAGCGCTTGGAGGAAGAAGGAGCGATAATTATGCTCTCGCCATACTTCGATTGCGTCTTGGCATTCTTTTGGCTATGCTCGTTGATAGTTTGGGAGAATTCTCGCCGAATCGGAAGGAATGGAATGACAAAGTGATCGAAATGCGCGAGTCGAAGCGTTTGAAAAATCCTCAGAATTCTGACTGGACTGCGATCGATTGGATCAGAAGTGTCATATATAAAATGAAGAATTGACACTCGGGATGGCTATTGTCAACCGTAACGAGGGTGTTGATGGCTTCTACATTGATCGACATAATATTCTGGTAGAGCGTGCTTGAGACATTTGCACAATAAAGATCATACGGGGGGTGCATGGTTTGGTATGCGGGGTTGCTGGACAAAGGGCTGACACTGGCCGGGGAATTCCTCTCGTTCTTTCGTGAGGACGTCACGCGTAGTAGCGAGCCAGACTTGGCGCTCGTGGTGGCCGCGTCACGTTCGAACGAAAAGCTCGCCAGCGCGGTCGATGATGTCGCGAAGAGGCTTGAGGGCGCCGTTCAGAGTATCGTCGGGAATGTTGTCGAGAAGATTGAACGTGACCAACTAGAGTTGCTGACCGCTCAAGCCAAATCGGTTCACTTCGCCATCGAGTTTGAGAACGATGGAATGCTTGGGCCTGCAGTCACCCGGATCATGGAATTGATCGCCTACGCGAAAAATCGAATCGCGGAAGGTAAGCAGGAGTGGCTTGGACCGTGGCTGATGGCTGAATCCATTCGTATCGTCGCCCTTCGACGGCTGGCTTCCTCTGAAAAAGCGAAAGCTCTCGTACAGAGCGAAGCGCACGCATTCCGGTTGAGCATCCTTGATTACAGCGGACAGGCACTGCTGAGTAAAGGCAAGGTTCCGTGGATGAAGGTCGCCGAGTTTGTCCAAGGGACAAACGAGGATATCGTGCAGCTGATCGCCCAATCTGTTCAATCCGACAGGTTGGCGCGGGACGACCAAGCCGTGTCGGGAGCGAATAACACTGTCGAACAGGAAGATGCAACGTCCACGGATCGCTCACCGGGAGTAATGACGGCCATGAATCCTACGGCTGCTTGGCCGTTTCCCACGGGCAGCTGATATTTTGCAACCATCGTCCGTACGGCGTTGGTATCGGTCGCCGTCGAAACCGTGATCAGAATGATTGCTGCTATTGCGATTCCACGGTGACCTTTGTGTCATTTGATGGAAATGAAGTAGATCGACTGGTCCTCGATCTGGTCGGGCCTCGTGGGCGCTGCGTGCCGACGATTCACAGGGGAAGTCTCGGTATGGAAATAGCTCCGGCCTCTGCGCTCATTGAAATGTCGAACCGTAAAGAGGGGCATCGGTCACGCCGCGAAGCCAGTTGGTACTGGTACGAAGAAGGGGACCTTGGTGGCGCAATACCATTTGCTGTCTCGGAACTTTATCGAGGGCAGAACGCGCACCACACACCCATGCTTCCATCGATCGGTCGCGGCTTGCAATCCACCGACATCGAAAAAATACATCAAGGCTCGATTGCCGATCAGGCGAAGATAATTCTTCGGGTAGCTCAGGCGTGGTGGTTTTCGCGCGAACTGACGCACCACCCCATTTCGCACCATGCGGCAGGCCAGCGCCTCGATCTTGACCCGATCGCGCTCGCTCAGCATTATGGTATTCCGACCGGATACCTCGACCTTTCGGATGATTTCAACGTCAGCGCCTTTTTCGCAACTTGCCACGAAACCAAGGATGGTTGGAAGCCGGTCGATTCAGGCATTGGGGTGATCTATCGGGTTCATCTTCGGAAGTTGGAGGCACCGTTTGACAGCTACATAGCGCTTGGGCCGCAGCGCCTACCTCGACCAAGTGAACAGTGTGCGTGGGTCACCGCGCTTCCATTTTGTCATTCGTTCGAGGGATGGCCGGGTGTCGAATTATTGCCGTTCGAGCACGATCGGGATGTCGGCCAGCACTTCTTGGAAATGTTCGAAGGTGGCGAGCGGTTGTTTCCGCCGGACCCTCTTGCCGACGTTGCGGCTGAAATTCTGGCTTGCCGCGAAATCCCGAGCGACATCGTGGAGGCTGCACTAGAGTCGTATGCAAAATACCCATACGGAATAATTTCCGAGCATCTACCGGCTTTGCGCACGCAGATTTCGACACTCGCGAATCTGGTGGACTATCGACGGCTCCTGACAGAGCAGCAGATTGCGCCTCTTCTTGCAGACCCAAAGTGGGTTAAGCAGATGCTTGGAGCGGTAACGGCGAAAGCAGTCGCGGTTAGCCGTGTAGAAATTTCACCGTCGAACGCAGCCCCCGAGGCTGACTCGGCCACTTGAAACTTCAAGCCTACAGGCCATCGCTATGTTCAAAAAATCGATGCGGCGAACCGTCGCGACTATTGGTGCGATGGCGACTGCGTTCTCTGCCACCATGTGGCACGTTTCGGCGAAAGCGGGTATCGCGGCTGCCGCCTTACCGTCAACCGCAGAGAAGGCAATTAGGTCGCTTCAAACCCTGTCGTTGCAAGAGAATCTTTGGGCTGCGCAGGGAGCGGTTGTCGCTGGAATCCTGTTTGCCATCGCTATTTTTATTGAGGACGATTGATTCGGAAATCCCCGCGTCATGACTATCGCACTCTTAACATTCGTGGCTCAGCACGCCCTAGATTATTCTGCCGCATGCCAATCAATCTGAATCCCACGCTGCAAGACAGGGCCGCGATGCAAGCCATCGAGGACTTGGTGAACGCAAAAAAGCTCAGCGATCTGAGGAAGATTTGCAGGCGGACGGTGATTACTGAAACAGCCTTCGCCGACTTCATCATGGCCTGCGATTCAGGACTGTTGCACCCTTGGATACACCACATTTCGTATCGGGATTTCCTGCCGAACTGGCGGTGGACCGACGAGGACGCGAAGAGGATCGGGGACATGGACAACGGCCCGTTGACTGAGGTGCAAACGAAGGCGATGCGCAAGTGGTATCAGCTTCTCGAAGAGCGCAGGTATCTTGTCGGACACATCTTTTATCTACCTGATCACTCGAACTGGCAGTTCTTCTATTTCGACAATCGTGACGTGTGGCAGTACAAAAATCACTTCAAGGGCGGGCCGCACATGCACCTTATTAACCATCTGTGGCCGCACAGGACAGCGGAATCGGTCTGGGAAGAATTCAGGGACGGCAATCCCGACATGAAGGGGGCCGAGCACATACGGTTCGACCGTCCGTATCAACGGTCGCCGCAGTTATGAAAAATCGGCTGTCGAGACGTTACGATGGCATGGTTCACGAATCAGGTGCGAAGGGGATAGCAGGTGCAGCACGCGATCGTTGAAAATCAGCGCCGCGAGGCGTTTCCCGGCGGCACGGTGTTTGCCCGACTTGCGGCGCGGCTAACATATGAGAACCTAGTAAGAAGATATCGTGAAGCAAGTCCGTCGAAAGCCGGAGGCCATGCACTGGCATCATTTGGTGGAAAAATCTTAGTATACAGGCGGTGATTTCTCCATGAACACTGACGAGCGTTGGTCGCATCTTGTTGCGCTGGATGAAGAACTGCTGCAAGGAGGTGTTATTCTTTCCGAGTGGTGTTCGTTCATCGTTAGGGAGACGGATGTCGCATTCGTGAGCGGTGCCCATCTGGCCACGATCCTCACGGCGGTTTCCGGGATCGAGACTTATCTTCGTTCGGAATATGCAGTGACGAGCCGGGATCGCCTGGTTGACTTAATAGAGCGATCTTCGATACCGGATGATTTGAAGGCTGATCTCCACGAGTTGCGAAGGTACCGCAATCGTTGGGTGCATGTTGATGATCCCTGGTGCGATAGAAGCTTGATCGAAAATCCAGAAGAAACGGAATGTGAGCTTGAGCGCATGGCGTTCTTTGCTGCACGTGCGCTTCGAAGAACTATCTACGAGAACCCGTGGGTCTAGGGAGCGGGTCGCCTTTAGTTGGGCGGAGTGTCTCAGAAAATGAACGGGGGTAGTTAGGAGTGCCGCAGCGCTTACGGTTCTTGTTAGACACAAATGTCTTGATTCCACTTCAGGATTCGCTTCAAGTACTTGAGGGGAACTTGGCGAACTTTGTTCGCTTGGCAAGCATTGGTGGTCATCAACTGACGTATCACCCCGCCAACATCGCGGACTTCGAGCGGGACAGCAATTCTGAGCGGCGTCTGCGGAACCTTCAGCGTATTAGGCAGTATCCCGCTCTACATGATCCGGCGCCATGCATTTGGAACACATCCGAGACAGGTCCGAATGACGCATGTGATAACGAACTTCTATACGCACTTCATTGCGATGCTGTACATGCACTAGTCACAGAAGATCGAGGTATCCATGCGAAGGCCCGAATACGCGGGCTTGCGCATCGAGTCTATACGGTCCAAACCGCTGAAGATTGGCTAAAGCGCCTCCATGAAACGCGGCAGATCGTTCTGCCGAACATCCAGGATATTCCCCTTCATAGTCTGACACCCGAGTTGCCGGGAGCATTTTTCGACAGCCTACGAAACGGATATCCGCCTACCCCTGGTCGTGTCGGTTTTGATGAATGGTTTCGCGACAAGGCTAGAGAGGATCGGCATGCGTGGATATACCGAGACAACAATGGTGTCTTGGGGGCCATCTGTATATATCAGATCAAGAATGATGAAGTGCTGAACGATGCTGGTGAGACTCTTCCAGGTCCGGCCCTGAAGCTATGTACATTCAAAGTTGGCGAACTTGTGCGCGGACGAAAGATTGGCGAGTTATTCCTGAAGGCTGCATTTCGTTTCGCGACTGAGAACCAGTGTGCACACCTTTTCATCACTGCAAGCGCGGAAAGTCAGGATTACCTGATCCGAGTTCTGATGGATTTTGGCTTTGCGGAACGAGGTACTTATTGTGGGGACGTGGTACTGGTCAAGTCGCACCCCGTTGTCCAGCCACCCACGGACGGTGCTGATCCCATCGAGTACGTACGGCGGTACTTTCCACACTATCGATCTGATTCGCTGGTGCAGAAATTTCTGGTCCCTATCCAGCCGCGCTATCACGAAATTCTTTTTCCTGACTACGTGTCGCTCCAACCGGGGCTTTTTGCGCCAACGGGCAACGTAGGTAACGCCATCAAGCTTGCGTATCTCTGCCATGCACAGACCAAATCGGTTCGTCCAGGGGATGTCCTGTTGTTCTATCGGACCGATGACGAGAAGGCAGTGACTTCGTTAGGCGTCGTTGAACGATTTGAAGTATCTAGTGACGGTGCCCAAATCGCAAGCTTGGTCAGTCGCCGTACTGTCTATAGCCTCGGCGAAATCGACGAGTTGGCGAAGAAGCCCACGAAGGTTATCCTCTTTCGACTAGTCGGCCATCTCCCTACCGTCGTTCCGTATGAGCGGCTCATGCAAGACGGTGTCGTGACAGGGCCGATTCAATCTATTCGCAAGGTTTCTGATGTCTCTTTTTCAAGAGTCCTTGTCGCCTCAGGGCGGTAGGGCTGTTCTGCTTTCCATCAAGCCCAAGTACGCCGACTTGATACTTGCAGGCTCCAAGCGGGTCGAGTTTCGTCGGTCCTGGGCCACGCAGCATGTGAGCATGATCGTGCTCTATTCGAGTTCCCCGATTCAGAAGATCGTTGGTACTGTCGAAGTGGATGAAATTGTCGTCGCGTCGCCAACCTCGCTTTGGAGGACCTGTGTCGAAAGAGGCGGTGGGCTGACGAGGGAAGAGCTTCGATCGTACTTCGCCGACAAGTCGCAGGGGGTAGCCGTGCTGCTGGGAAAGGTCGTCAAGCTCGCTAAGCATGTAGAGCCTTCGGACGTGTTCGGCAACTTTGTGCCTCCCCAATCGTTTAGATACTTGGATGTGAGCGAGTACATGAAAATTGAGAAGATGACTACGAGGAAGGGTAAGCGATGACGGTATTTGTCGGCGGGGTTCATGCCGTCGGCAAGACGTTTGTCTTGCAGCCGGTATGTGGGGAACTTGGGGTGCGGCATGCAACTGCGAGCCAACTTATCAAAGAGCAGCGAGGACTTGCGAACTGGACGGTCTCTCGACAGGTCGATGATATCGATGAGAACCAAAGGGCTTTGGTTGCAGCGGTGCAGCGGCTTGATGAAGGTGGAGAAACGGTCGTCCTTGACGGCCATTTCGTTTTACGTCGAGGTGTCGATATCCACGAAAAGATTGGTGTCGAGACCTTCGCCCAACTCATGGTGCAAGGGGTGATCCTTTTGGAGGCTTCTGCCGAGACCATTGCCGACAGGCTTCTGAAGAGAGGTGATGCGACCTGGGGGAAATCCGAAATTGAGGCTTTCGCTCAAGCGGAGCTGGAGCATGCACAGACAGTCTGCGCTGAATTGGGTGTACCGCTCGTGAGATTGTGCTCGCCCTCTGCGCTTGATGTGCGAGAAGCGCTCATAGGACTTGGCGTGTGACTTGCAGTTGTGCGATGGTGCTCCATCAGCTTGCTTGCTACGGCGAGGATATCAAGGCAACGCCGTCAAGTAGGGTGTTGGCGACCGCTTGCGCAAGCGTCGCGGGCGTCATTCGGTGACGCTACGACTACAGTAGAGATTCACACATCCATGATCGGTGACAGCTTTTCGGTTGCGATGAATTGGGCCAAGCGCACATGTGCCGACGCGATCACGTGTGCGGGCATATTTGCAAGTTGCTGGTCGTGCATCAACAGGATGTGTTCGACAGCGGCGCGACCACTGACCGGGATTTCGAAGGCCCCGGCTTTCTTCCCGGCTACTAGGCGGCGGCGGTTGGACAATGCAGCGTGTCACGGACCGACGTGCACGACGGTCGAGGCGGAGACGAAATCCGTATCGGGTTTGCCGTGGGCATCAAGTGCGCCGTTGTTTGCTTCCATGTCGGCCGTCAGTGCTACGGTACTGCCGACTTTCAGGACGATGGTGCGCATGTCGTCCATTTCGGCATTGGGTGCAAACTCATATTCACCTCCGGTGTCTGCCAGCAGGTCTATATCGGGGACTACCGCATCCTGCTTTCCGGGCGTGACGATCGCATTAGCCTTCGCGTCATCGGATACTCTCTGTACGTGAAGTACGAACGAATCACCGTCTTTCTTGATCAGCCGAAAAGCCACACTTCGCGGATTCTTCGACTTCACATGTACGACGAGCAGGCGTAGATCGTCCCGGTATGGGAGTACCTGCGTTTCGATCGACAGATTGCTTTGCCAGTTGGTAGCCCCGGCAAGATCGAACTGATAGTACGCCCATACGCCACCACCTAAGATCGCGAGGCACGACAACACCTTCAGGGCAAGGTCCGCGATATCGAGTGCTCTTTTCATGGCCGGAGTCCCATCCAAGATGGGTCATGATAGTGGAAAGAGGTGGCCGGTCGAATTCGGGGAATCGGAGACGAGGATGAGGGTACGCTCCACCAAGAACCAGAGAAAGCAAGAGCAGGAAAAACGCGTGTTCGAAATGTTCGCACGCGACTTTGGACTGCCTGCCGGGGAAATCCTATACGGCGACAAACCCGATGTCGTCATCAATGGGCAGCGTAAGATCGGCATCGAGATTACAGACTTGTACCTTGCCGATGGAAGCGAGCCAGACAGCGAGCAGGTGCAGCGACGGCACCGTGACGTAGCGGTCCAGCGAGCACAAACACTGTATCTCGAAGCGGGCGGGCGCTCGACAGAGCTTCATTTCGCCTTCGATTTCGACAAACCTATCCGTAAGATTGAGCCGCTTGCAAAGGCAATCGCGGAGCTAGGGCTTCGTATCGAAAGCGGACCGTCAGGCAACGTTCCTGATGACATGTTCGGACACATCCCTGAATTGACTTGGGCATTCTGGAACGGTCGGGAATATCCCGATGCCAGATGGCAGGTGACGCAAAGCTATGCTACGCCTTTGCTCTCGTTGCCACGCGTCGAAAAGGCCATAGCCGAAAAGACGGGACTGGCGAAGGAGTACCGAGCGTGCGACGCGTACTGGTTGTTGATGGTCGTAAATTTCTGGAATCCGGCATCGGATCAAGACATATCTTGGCCGGAAGAGGCGACGGTCCACGCCGGGGCCTTCGAACGGATATTTCTGTACCGAACGCACTTCGCGCCTGTTGAAGTGCCGACTTGGCGGTGACGTAAGCAGACCGGGGGACGTATGACGCCAGAAAAATACAAGGAAACTCTCGCTGAGTTCGACACGCTGCTTGGTCATGCTCACGCGCTCTGTAACCAACTGACGGGCCGTCCGATTGAAGGGTTGCACTTGGCGTATGTCGATACGATCTACACGAAGCTTATTTGCCACGGCATCATCTTGCGGCGGATTTCTCCAACCCTTGATGTGCGAGTCACCCCGCAGGAGCTTTGGGATTTGCCATCCGCGTGCGCTGTGGCGCGTTCGTTGATTGAAGCGTACGACGCTTTGGCCTACATCGGTGCGCCGAATCTCAGCTCGTCCGAGCGTGAATTTCGAATCTTGCTGTGGGATGCGCACGACCAAACGCGTCGTCTGGCGATGCTCGAAAAAATCGGATCGGTCGATGGTCGCGTCGAAGAAATTCGCCAGAAGGCCGCGGCGCTCTCGGAGCAAATCAAAGCGCACGAGTTCTTCGCGAATGCAACGAAGGCTTTGCAAGCTCGTGTGACTAGAGGGGAGCCGTCTCATTTGACGCAGAAGGAGCTAAATTTAGCGCACGGCATCAATCACGATTTCTACGTGACCGCGACGATGTTCTTGTCTCAATATGTGCATACCTATCCGTTTGCGATACGCCAACTGATGAACGCGAAGGCGGGCGACCTCGATTCAATCGGACTCTCATCGATGCCACTGCGCTACACGATGCCGTTCATTGTGAAGGCTATCGACACCATGACCGCACTGTGGCCGGACGCGCAGGGAGCAGTCAGCGACGATTTAGAGATGCTTATGCGTCAGTGGCGGCACGTTGCGGAACAGGGCGTGGCGAGCTTTGGCGAATAGGTGGAGTGTGGTATTTCAAATGGAAGAACGATGAACCGAGACTGGATTCTGCAAACAAAAGAAACGCGCCGCACCTTCGCTGAAGCAACTTGGGTTCCTTTAAGGGCGTCGCACAATGACGATCGGGGTGATGTTCGGGAAGTGGGCTACGTCAGCGAATATTTCGGGTGTGGGTCTGTTGCATTTCCGCCCGAGCATCGCGAGGTCGCAGAACGACTTAGCTGGTCTGATATCGGAATCGGCCATAACGTGCAGCCATATGCCTATGAGGACGGTCACTATTCGCCTATCGATCAGTATCAGTACAACGACAAGGAACCTATCGGGGTCGAACTTGTTTTCGAACATCCGCAACCCGTCGTCGGCGGAACGCAGTGGATTCTGAATCCCGATCTTGTCGTTGCCCTTCACCTCATAAAAGAGGGGAGCGAGTGGGTAAGGCCAGAAGAGAATTTCGTGGTCGTAGCCCGTGAGGTTGTCGGTGAAAAGGGAGAATATCGCCTGATCGAGATAAAGCGCGAGTTTCTCATGGACTATTTGGCGGCGCGGAATCTTTCGCTTCGCCTGTCCTACTACCGCCAAAGAGTCGAAAATGTCGCCGCGCTCGAAGGCAGCGCGTACGAGAATTTGGAAGGCCGGGATGAGGAACGAGACGATGGGCGATTCAAGCTTCTTGTCCGCACCTTAGAGGATGTGTATGGCGGCAGTTGGGCAATGTTCCGCGCTTGGCGCACGGACGTTGATGAAGATGACGACGCGCCCGTCATGGGACCGGAGAGCGACCATAACACCGATTATGAAACCGGACAGGGGCACCACAGCGGTTTCGAAGGTGTGAGGGTAGAGGGGGAGTTTTGGCGCGACGAATGGATCGAGCACCAAGGGCAGAGCATCCGTGTTCGAGGCGATGCCGACAAAAATCTTCCGCAATTCATCGTTGAAACTGATGGAACGCGGGCGGCGTCGTCCGACTTGAACAATGAGGATGTGGGCCGTTGGCTGTGGTTCCGTTCAAGCATCGTTACCGAATTGCTCGGGCGTCGCGGCTTCTCTCTTGAGTGGTACACGGCTGAAACGGGCGGGATTCGGTCCACGTCTGGCTACTCGGCGCACTTCGGAATCAACTCGTCTGATTTGGTGACTGTCTACGCCTATGACGTTGCTCGCGTTGCCGCATGGGAGCAGCACGTTTGGGCCGCTCACAACGTCGTACCCGATGGAAAGGTTTCGAACGAGTTGCTGTCAGCGCAGGTGAAAGCGCAGGTAGCGCCCACGCATGCAGTTGAGACTATGCTGTTCAAGAGTATGCGGATGCTTGACGCAGGCTTTCACGAGAATTTCGGCGTTGGCTTGTACACGCACGAAATTGATGATGCCGAGGTCATGCAGCATGTGTCGCGCTTCGCCAGCAAAGACCAAGCTACGTTGCTGAGGCTCGCAAAAGAGCTTGTCCGGGTGTTCTCGGACCGGCTCGATGTGCGCGCACTTCGCAAACTTTCGACGCATGCTGACAAGGACAAGCTCGGCTCGAACAAGCTTCTACAGGATATCTTGGCGCAAAAGGTTGGCGCGGAAAAAGCCCGTTGTGTCTTCGGTCCGATCGCCGGTACCTACGATATGCGGGTAGGCGATGCACACCCGACAAGTTCGAAGATTGCGGAAGCTCTCAAACTTGCCGAAATTGATGTTAGCCGTTCGTTCATGCGTCAGGGGGAGCAGCTAATTCTCAACTTTGGTCGATCCGTGTGGTGGACGTGGAAGTTACTCTTCGGCGATTCAAAAAAGAAAGTAGCGTAGATGTCGACGCGTTTGAGGTGTCGCAGTTACCCTTTTTACGAGGAGAATTGATTTGAAATTGAATGGAATGGTGGAGTTATTGGGCGCGGGAGTTTTATTTTGATTGGTCAGAAATTGTTGTCGATGATGCGCGAGATTGTAATTTCGATCGTGCCATTATTTTTCGGTGGGCTATTGTTTTCTGCATTGATTGAGGGCTATAAAAATGACATGTCTTCTAGAAAAGACCTCGTTCTAGATTTTTATAGGCCAATGCGCGAAATGCAATTTGAATGTCGTTCAACCGAGCGGCAGCTTATGTCGGCCTACGGCGGTGTAGCCGGGACATACAAGCTTATGATGAATGAATTGGATCATATGGCTAGTTCTGATCCGGCGACACTGACTCCTGCCTACGAAGTGATACCGAAGTCCCTTCTTGAGACTAATAGTAAGATGTTGGCGCGTGTCGATGAGCTGAAGTCCAAGCTCGACACTTGCTCACCGGAGCTTTATCGAAAATATGAAGAGGTTGCACTTGCCACTGCAACGTACAATCAATTCGTAAAAATCGCGGGGGAGCGTGATTCCGCAGTTCAGTCTCTGCATGCGCAGCGTGATATCTTGATAAATAAGTTGAGTGGCCAATTTGCGCCGGAGTCGGCGATGAAGCTACTGCGAGATACGATTCAGCTAAATGATGATACCCCTAATGCGCGGAATGAGATAAAGGCAAGGGTGCACGCCGTAGGTGAGCCGATAATTTCACTCTACATGCAATTTGCTAGCAACGAAGCAGAAATTATTAAGGCAGAACAAGATTCCGACAATAAACTTATCAGCTTGTTCGCGAAGGAAGTGAGTCGGCGCTATGAGCGGGGAGTGCTCTCTGCATTATGGCCACAGTGACATACCGCCTCTCCACATCCAGAGGAGTCCGTTTACGCATCTGCGATCGGCGACAAATTGTCGTTTGCCACAAATTGAGCCAGACGGGTGTGAGCCGTCGCGATCACGTGGGCTGGCACGCTCGCCAGTTGCTGGTCGTGCGTCAACAGGACGTGTTCGACAGCGGTGCGACCGCTGGAGGGAATTTCGAAGGCCCCGGTTTTCTTCGCGGCAACCGCACATTCGACCACTGCGGTTTCGGCGACCCGGAACTGTTCTAGGTCGTGACGACCCGCTGTCGCCTCATGGATGAAGTAGGCGACGTAGATCGTCTGAAATATCTTGCTGACGGCATCGGTGGTTCCGCTGCCGCTCTGCAATGAGGCAAGCGCAAGGTGATGTTCCAATGACCTTTTTCGAGCGGCGGCCGCTGGCAAGGGCAGTAGCATGTCTTTGCTCAGCGGCTTTTTGCTTCGGCGGGTCGAGGATTTCGCGCGGGGCTTCATAGCGATCGTGAGCACGGGCGGTGCGTCTCACCTTTATGGTCGAACAAGATTCAACTTTAACAACGGGACACGTTGGCTTGGTGTCCGAGCGCTGCCGCGTTCAGAGTGATAGCGAAAATCGGCGAAGGGGCGAATTCGCGTCTGATGATGGAGTGCGTGATGGGTCCAAAAACAAAAGGTTCAACGCGGAATTCCGGGGAACGCGGCGCGGATCTTGAGGAAGAAATACTCCTCGTCGCGATAGCCGTAGGCCCTGCGCTTGATGACCTTGATGGTGTTGTTGATGCCTTCGACA
>NZ_JAIZRY010000022.1:0-89291 GCF_020420125.1 Burkholderia sp. AU30280 | reverse complement strand
ACCCGTCCAGCAACCCAGTGCCTGAAGCGCCTTGCGATCGAGCAATTCTTCCTCCTGACCTCCTTAAAGTCAGGCGTCAGGTTACGCAATCGCTCTCAAACCCTCCACGATTTTCCGCGATGAACCTTTTTTTGTTCGGTCGCGAGCGGGGGTGCCGGCGACGGCTACGTGTGGCAACATCGCGGTGATTTCCACATTCCAACCGGGTGCCGGCAGACCCATCTATCCGAGGGGGAGTCATGTTTGACCATGTCAAATTCGGCGTGAGCGACTTTGCAGCCAGCAAGGCGTTTTTCCTGAATGCACTTGAACCGCTTGGCGTCGTGGTGCAGGGGGAGGGCGAGCCTTCGTACGGCATCGAGATTTCTCCGCCGGGCAAGCCTTCGTTGTGCCTGTTCCAGACGACGGAGAAACCGGCGCATCTTCACATCGCGTTCGTGGCCGACAACCGGCAGCAAGTCGAGGCGTTCTATCGCGCGGCGCTGGCGGCCGGCGGGAAGGACAACGGCGCGCCGGGGCTGCGGCCGCATTACCACGCGAACTACTACGCGGCGTTCGTCATCGGGCCGGATGGGCACAATATCGAGGTGGTCTGTCATCAGGCGGAGGGAGGCGCCTCCGGCGACTGAGCGATATCATTCAAGCCATGAGCGAACGCATGCGCCACGCACGCAACCGAGCATTCCGGGATGACTGACATCACCATTGATTGGCCTTTTTATCTGGTCGTGCTTGCGGCTGGCGCTGAATATTGGCCGGTGACGTTGTGTGTCGGCGTGGTCGGATCGTATTTCGGGGCGACTCGCCTGCGCGGTGTCTGGCGAGTTGTCTGCCTCCTCATTGCGCTCGTGTTCATCGTCGATGCTGGCGCCGGAATTTACTGGTCCCTTGGTTAGCGTTCAGGCAAATCACGCCGGGGCCCGGAATCGAGTTTGCACCTGGCTGAATCGACACCCATCTCGAATCGGAATACTTGCTCTTGCGAAAATATCTGCTGCTTGGGGTTCTCGTGATGTATGCGTTCGATGCGTTCGCACAGTTTCCCTTTTCTCAATGGCCATTCTTCGGTGCGCCTAAACCTCGCTTTGGTCTGGGCATGATTTTCACTTTTCCGGCTCCGTCGCCTGACGAGTCGCCTGAGGAAACCGCCGAGTTTTGTATGCAGACTGCCGTATCCGCGTTGATGCGCTTCGACGATTTTCTCGTCGCAAGCACGTCGTCGATTCTGCCGAGTTCGCCGATCGCCCCGCAGCAATTGCCGAGAGTCTTTCCCGCATTTCCTGGTGTGAGGCACTCGCCGTCTACTTATTACCTTCGCAGTAACCGGTGCGTGCGAGGATACGACGCTTTGAAGGAACTGACGGTCGACATGCCCACGTTCGAGCATCTATATGCGGGATTGATACGGTGCGAGCAAATCTATGGTCGCGAACGGATCGCCGATCATGCGCTCTGCATTGCTGCGATTGCAGAGTCCAAATAGTCGCTGCATCGTCGGAACCGGAACACGCATGCGAGCCGAACTGCGCGACCCCGTCGACCACGACAAGCTTCGACACCTGCTACCGCTGACGAGAGCCGTGTTTCAACTGCACGAGAACGGACGTGAATACGATGCGGAGTTGCAGCAGATTTCCCGATTGCTTGGCGACGATATCGATCACGCCGATGTGCTCGGCGCGTTTGGTTCGACGAGTGCCGACGAATTTGCGAAGTGGCTGGCAATCGACCGGCATGCCGTCCCGACCGATCTGTCGGAGCCCGAGCTTCTGGAACTGCTCGATGCCGTCTGCGCGTGTCGCGGCAGCGAGGCACTGATCGACTACTGGGTTCGATGTCTGTCGGTCAACACCGGCGACGGCCGCATGTCGGACCTCATCTTCTGGCCCGAAGCCTACTTCGGCGCTGCGTACGACGGGCGGGAGCTTTCGCCTTCCGAGATGCTGGGGGTTGCCCTCCGCAAGCGGTGCATGGCATGAAGTCGCAATGATTTTCGGCAAAAGTCGGCCAGATCATCGACAATCTGCGTCATTCGAAAAATGAGAGAGGGTGGTGTATGCGCTGGATCGGTAAGACGCTCGCGGTGATCCTGGGCTTTTCTGTCGTTGGCGTCGCCAATGTGCAAGCCGCTTCCAGCGAACTTGCTTTCCCGCGATTCACGCAGGCGCAGGGCCGGCTGGACACCGACGGACTCCCGCTGTCCGGCGTGAAACTCTGCGTGCTTCCCGACCATGCGCCGTGCTTCGAGATGCCGCCCGCGCCGCTTCCCGATGGCTCGACGAAGGTGCAATACCAGTTCGGGCTGGATCCGCGATCCGAACGCTTGCCGATTGCGTCGGGCGGCTCCTGGGTGTTCTTCTCGGGAATGTTCTCCGGCGGCGGCAGCGGGATGCTGGAGCGTGTGGCGGTATTGCGTTATCGCGCGAACGGCAAGGTCGAGAACGTGATGCCGAAAGTCACCCAGACCGAGCTGGCCGACCGCGCGATGTGGACGGTGCCGGACGTGTCGCCCTATCCGCTGTTCGTTCGCGCGGATTATGTGTGGGGCAAGGACGAGAGTCATTTCGGCCCGCACTTTTTCGTCGTCGACGCGTGGGTATTCGATCCCGCCGCCAATCTGTACACGAAGCGGTTTTCCTATCGGACGACCAGGCGCTATGACCGCGGCGAGGGCTCGGACCATGTGCTGGCTTCCGAGCGTGCGGAAATCATGCGGCGCCTCGCCGCGAGCAAGTAGCCTGCGGCCGGTGTGCCCGGTGTTCGTCGAGACGCATGACCGTTTTCGGCGGACCCGGCGGGCCGTTCAACGCGGGCGGTGCGTGAACCGCTACCGCTGCGCTTCCCCGTAAGTCTCCCTGCACACCTCGCGCAGCGCCTCGACGAGGAGATCCCGCGCAGGCGAGCGCGAATCGGCGGCGCGGGTAAACAGCGCGATGGGCGGAAGCGTCCACACCAGCGAGTACGGGACGATCGCCACGCCGGCGATCCGCACCAGTTCTTCCGCGATATCGGCGGGCACGATCGAGACGGCCTCGTCGCTCGACGCGATCATTTCGCCGATCAGCTTGGAGGAATAACTCTCGACGATCGGAACGGGCGGCGCGATGCCGGCCGACAGAAACAGGTCGGTGACCTGTTCCCGCATCGGCGTATGCGGTGCGCCGAGAATCCAGTCGAGCGCGTGCAGCTTGTGCCAGTCGAGCGCGGTGCGGGCCAGTTTCGCGGCAAGACGCCGGCTCGCGATCATGCGCGGCTGCTGCTGGTACAGCACTTCGAAGGAGACCTGGCCCAGGTCGATCGCCGACGATGCCCGCCCGATCACGATGTCGACGCTGTGATCCCTGAGCTGAAGCAGCAGCTGATCGCTGGTGCCTTCGTGAATCGTCACGGTCAGGCGCCGCTCCATGCGCGCTTGCAGCCGCTTGAGCGCCGCCGACAGCATGTGCCCGGAAATGAACGGAATCACGCCGATGTGCAGGTGGGCCGCATGCCCGGCGGCGACCGCCTCCATTTCGCGAGCGAGGTGGTCGAGATCCTTGATCATCGCCTTCGCCCGCTCGAGCACGACCGCGCCGAGCGCGGTGGGCCGCATGCCGCGCGACGAGCGCTCGAAAAGCGGCGTGCCGAACATGCTCTCCAGCTCGGACAGCGCATTCGTCACCGCCGGCTGGCTGCTGGCCATGTGCTCCGCGACGCGCGTCAGCGACCCGTGCTGCTGGATCTGCAGCAACAGCACCAGGTGCCGCATCTTCAAGCGGGCGCCCAGCCGCCTGACCACGTCGTTTGCGTCAAAAGTCATTGACTGGTCACGTATTCATCATGAAAAAGTGATGGACCGATATTAAAACAGAATCATCACCTTATGGCGGATCCCTAGAATCCCCTTCATGGATCGCGCCGGGACTGGCCTGGCGCCCGTGCCCGGATCGAAAAACATGAAACAGACTGAGACACAGCAGCAGGCAGCGTTCGACTATCACGAATTTCCGACCCCGGGAAAGATCTCGGTCGTCGCCAGCAAACCGCTCGTGACCCAGCGCGATCTCGCGCTGGCCTACACGCCGGGCGTGGCGGGCGTGTGCGAGGCCATCGCCGCCGATCCGCTGCAGGCGCACCGTTTCACGAGCCGCGGCAATCTGGTGGGCGTGATCACGAACGGCACGGCCGTGCTGGGCCTGGGCAACATCGGCCCGCTCGCGTCCAAGCCGGTGATGGAAGGCAAGGCCGTCCTGTTCAAGAAGTTCGCGGGGATCGACGTCTTCGACATCGAGATCAACGAAACCGATCCGGACAAGCTGGTCGACATCATCGCCGGTCTCGAGCCGACCTTCGGCGGCATCAACCTCGAGGACATCAAGGCGCCCGAGTGCTTCACGGTCGAGCAGAAGCTGCGCGAACGCATGAAGATTCCCGTCTTCCATGACGATCAGCACGGTACCGCCATCACCGTCTCCGCCGCGTTCATCAACGGGCTGAAGGTCGTCGGGAAGTCGATTTCGGAAGTGAAGGTCGTGACGTCGGGGGCCGGTGCCGCCGCGCTGGCCTGCCTGGACCTGCTGGTCGACCTCGGGCTGCCGGTTGAAAACGTCTGGGTGACCGACATCGAAGGCGTCGTCTATCGCGGCCGCACCACGCTGATGGACCCGGCCAAGTCGCGCTTTGCGCAGGAAACCGATGCGCGCAAGCTGGCCGAAATCATCGGCGGCGCGGACGTGTTCCTGGGCCTGTCGGTCGGCGGCATCCTGACCGCCGACATGCTGAAGGCGATGGCGCCGCGCCCGCTGATTCTCGCGCTGGCCAATCCCACTCCGGAAATCTTCCCGGAACTGGCGCATGCGACGCGCGACGACGTCGTGATCGCGACGGGCCGCTCGGACTACCCGAACCAGGTCAACAACGTCCTCTGCTTCCCGTACATCTTCCGCGGCGCGCTGGACGTCGGCGCGACGACCATCACCCGTGAAATGGAGATCGCCGCGGTTCACGCGATCGCGGGCCTGGCCGAGGAGGAGCAGAACGAAGTCGTTGCGGCGGCCTATGGTGCGTACGACGTGGCGTTCGGCGCGCAATACCTGATTCCGAAGCCGTTCGACCCGCGCCTGATCGTCCGGATCGCGCCGGCCGTGGCCAAGGCGGCGATGGAAGGCGGCGTGGCGAAGCGCCCGCTGACCGATCTCGACGCGTACGTCGAGCAACTGCAGCAGTTCGTCTACCATTCCGGCGCGTTCATGAAGCCGTTGTTCGCGACGGCGCGCCGGCTGGTGCGCGACGGCGGCAAGGCGCGGATCGTCTTTACCGAAGGCGAGGACGAGCGCGTGCTCCGCGCGGTGCAGGTGATCGTCGACGAGAAGCTGGCGCGGCCGATCCTGGTCGGGCGCCCGGAGGTGCTGCTGGCGCGCATCGAGCGTTTCGGGCTGCGGATCCGGCTCGGTCAGGATGTCGAAGTGACCAATCCCGAATACGACGAGCGGTTCCCGCAGTACTGGACGACGTATTGGGAGCTGCGCTGCCGGGACGGCATCTCGAAGGAAATGGCGCGGGTCGAGATGCGGCGCCGCCTGACGCTGATCGGCGCGATGATGGTGCGGCTCGGCGACGCGGACGGGATGATCTGCGGGACGGTGGGCGAGTATCACAACCACCTGCGGTTCGTCGACGAAGTGATCGGGAAGAAGCCGGGGGCGTCGACCTATGCGGCGATGAACATCCTGTTGCTCGACCAGCGGACGGTCGCGCTGGTGGATACGCACGTCAACGACAACCCGGACGCGGAGCAGATCGCGGAATTCACGATTGCCGCGGCGCGTCAGATGGAATGGTTGAATCTGACGCCGAAGGCGGCGTTGCTGTCGCGGTCGAACTTCGGGTCGGGGAGTGCGGCTTCGGGCGTGAAGATGCGCCGGGCGCTGGAGATCGTCCGCGAGCAGGCGCCGGATATCGAGGCGGACGGCGAGATGCATGGCGACTGCGCGCTCGACGAGGGCTTGCGGTCGAAGCTGCTGCCGATGTCGCCGCTAAAGGGTGCTGCGAACCTGCTCGTTTGCCCGAACGTGGATGCGGGGAACATCGCGTACAACCTGCTCAAGACCGAAGCGGGCAGCAACGTGGCGGTGGGGCCGTTCCTGCTGGGCGTCAACGCGCCGGTGAACATTCTCACGTCGAGCTCGACGGTGCGGCGGATCGTGAACATGGCGGCGTTGACGGTGATCGAGGCGAATCGCAACGCGTCCGCCTGAACGGGTGACGGAAGCAGGGCGGCGGCAATTCCGCAAGGCGCCGCGTAGCGGGATCCCGGTTGTGGTGGGGTTCCGCTATCCGGTCGCCTGGTGAATGGGTGCCGCTGGTGGTTCGTGGCGTGGCGCCGCGCATGCATGTCGAGGTCGGTCGAGACCGGCCTCGGACGTCGGCAATCGTTTGCGTGCAGCCAACCGGACATCGGCTTTACCCTGACGCGCATCCGCCGCCTCGCCCGCACCCGTTCCTCGCACCCGTTCCCTGCACCAATGCTGTAGTGCATTTAATCAGCATCACGTAACAACTGCCTCGGCGCGACACCCTGTCGCAGCCACGTTTGATACCGATCCTAACCATTTTTTTAGGGCTCGCCACTTCCGATATCATCCGATAATTACCTTTTATTTTCGTCTAAAATCGCGCTTCTTCTTACTTTTGGACGGAAATTGTTTTGAAAAGACTGACGAAAAAACTCTCGCGTACGGCCATCGCCGCATGCGTTGCTTATGCCGGGCTCCTGCCTTTATCCCGGCCCGCTGAAGCCCAGGTCGAACCTCTGAAGAATCCCGTCTACGGCGTGACCCTCGACGACCTGAGCAAGCTGGACGCGATTGTCGCGTCGCTGCAGAACCTGCCGTACAAGCCCACCGTGCGTGTCGTGTTCGATCCGGGTACGTCGGCCGCCGACTACTACGCGCCGCTGCTGCGCCTGCACGCAGTCGCGTACGTGATGGGCGAAATCTACGATTCTTACTATTTCCCGACGACGCTCGCCACGTATCAGGCACGTACGCAGGAACTGGTGTCGCAGTTGAAGAACACGGTCGACGTCTGGGAGATCGCGAACGAAATCAACGGCGAATGGCTGCGTAACGACCCGGACGGCTCGAACACCGTGGTCAACTCGGAAGAGCAGCAGATCGGCCAGATGGTTGCGGCGGCCAACACGATCGTCAAATCGAACGGTGGCAAGACGGCCGTCACGCTGTACTACAACGACGACAGCAAGGGCAACAACTGCTGGGAGAAGCCGCAGGATTACTGGAAGACGTGGCCGACCACCTTCCTGTCCTCGACGGTCCGCCAGCAAGCCGACTACGCACTGTTCAGCTACTACCCGTACCAGGATTGCCCGGGGCTGAATCCGACGTGGAAGAACGATTTCGCGGCGCTGGAAAGCATCTTCCCGAACGCGAAGGTCGGCTTCGGCGAAATCGGCACCTCGGATACCTCCGCGCCGGCGTCGGTGCAGCAGAACCTGATCAAGACGTACTACCCGATGGTCAACAGCATGGCCGATCCGCGCTTCATCGGCGGGTTCTTCTGGTGGTACTACGCCGAGGAAATGGTCCCGTATTCGACGAGCCCGTACTTCCAGCTGTTGCGTCAAACGATCATCACGCTCAAATCGCCGAGCTAAGCAGTCGCGTCATCCAAAAGCAAGCGTCAGCGTCGCAGTCAGAACCACAATGTCGCGCGTACCACGAGACCACGTGCGCGTGCCGCTGACGTCAACCCGAACCGGTATTGCACCGTGACATCCAGATAGCTTGCCGGCGCGCTATAGCGGCCTTCGCGAAACCAGTACCGCAACTGGATGCCGGGCCCGACACCGATCGCCGTCTTGTCCGGCTCTCGATTGTCGTGATCGCCGGCCACCGCGGCGTGCGGGTAGACGGTCAGCCGATCGCTGATCATCGGCAACCGCCAGGTGTGCCCGTAACGCAACTCCGAATAAATGATGTATCGACCCGCGCTGATGAAGTAAGCGCCCTCGATGTACGCCTGCCAGCTGCGCCAGCTCGGTTCGGTCACCCTCAGGTCGGTTCCGCCTTCCGACGAATAACCCAGGCGCATCAGCCAGTCCGTCGTCGACAGGCTGCCGACGTGGAACAGCCGCTCGGCGGTCAGCACGACATTCTGGTCGGGCAGCGGCTTGTAGCGCGCGCCCACCGAACCCTGCACGGTCGGCATGCCGGTCACGTTGCCCGTCCCGTCATAGGCCGTGCCGTAGCCGCGCACGAAGAACTGGAAGATGCGGCCGTTCTGATAGCCGATCTTCGGCGGCTGCCAATACACTTCGATACCCGGCTGCAACACGCTGATGGTGCCTTGCGGCCCGAACGCGGCCGACTGGTACGGCGCGCTCAGCACGAACCCCCAGGTGCGCTGAAGCTGCTCGACTTCGCGCCGATAGCCGAACTTGTGCTGCGCATCGAAGGTGTGTTCGTTTTCGTCGGCATCGAGGCTGTGCTCGAACAGGTCGATGGATTCCTGGTTCAGCCCGATCCGCTTGGCGGCGTAGCCCGCGTCCGCGTAGTTCATCGCATTGCCGGCGCCGCCGGAAAATCCCTCGTTGAATGCATCGAGCGCCTCGCGATCCTTGTGGTCGCGCAGGAGGTCATAGGCCTCCTGCAATTTCTGTTGCGCGGTATTGTCCACCGGCGCGTCGGCGGCCTGATCTTCCTGGCGCGCCTGCGCCGCGATCGACGCGGCCATGTTGCGCTCGCCGTCGTTCGTCGCGTCGCTGGCCGCCAGGTCGGCCATGCGGATGGCGGTGTCGCGGTCGCCTGCCTGCAGGCTCATCTGCGCGATGCGCAACTGGATCACGGCCGATTTTTCATCGGCCAGCGGCGCCAGTGCAACGCCGGCTTCATGCGGACGCTTCGCCGCGAGCGCGCTGTCCGACCAGGCGAGACGCAGGTTGCGCTGCTGATCCTTGCTCCATTTCCCGGTCGCGACGGCGGCCGCGAAATCGCTGCAGGCAACGTCGTAGCGCATCTGGCGCTGCGCCAGGTAGCCATGCTGCGCGCGTACCGCGCCACTCTTCGGAAAACGAACGATCAGCGATTCGACCATGTCGTCCGCTTCGTCGACTTTTCCTTCCCGTCTGTATACGTCGACGAGCAGTAGCCCGAGCTGTTCGCTGCCGGGCTGAATCTTGATGGCGCGCGATGCATACACTTCAGCGAGGGGCAGGTCGCCGGCGTTGATCGCCTTGTAGGCGCTGTCGGCGAGCTTGTAGGCCTTGGGTGTCAGTTGCTGGGCGGCGGATGCCGGCGCCTGCCAGGCCAGCGACACGGCGATCGCCAGTGCGCTCAGCCGTGCGCAGCGCTTGAGGCTGGCCGCGATCGGAAGTCTCGAATGCTTCATGCCTGTTCTCCCGACGGTTTTTTGACGGGAGCGCCGTGCTGCGCCGCCGGATCGCCGTCGCGTGTGCGTGCGAGTTCGACGAATCGCGAGTGCCGCGAGAGTTCGGCGGTAATCTCCGCATCGCACGCGATGAAGTAGGCCACGTTCGATCGGGCACCCCGCCGCACCACATCCTGTTCGTCCTGGGTGAGCGGCCGTCCGACCGCGACGTTCAACGTGCCGTCGTCCGCCGTCGAAAACGGGATGGCGCGGTACGCGTACTGCAGTTCGAATGCCAGTGAATCCGCGAAGTGGCCCACCGCGACGTTGCCGAGGCTCACCCGGGGCAGCTCGGCCTGCTCGGCGATCGCATCCGCCAGCGATTCGGCGGATATCGCGCAGCCTTCGACCAGCAGTTCACCGAGCCGCTTGCCGCAAGTCAGTTGTTTCTCGAGGCTCGCCTGCAATTGCTCCAGCGTGACCACGCCCCAGCCGACCAGGATCTCGCCGACTTTCAGGCGCGCCTTCCCGAGTGCTTCGTTGGACAGGTAGGTATGACTGGTCTTGTCCCAGGCGATGGGCTTGCCGGTCGCGAGGTGGCGGATATAGATGCGCCACGCACGGCAAACCGCGTAGAAGTTGATCAGGTTGTTGACGAACATCCGCGGTATCGAGAGCAGCCCCTGGGTCGGCCCGTTCAGCTTGCTGACGAAATGGAAGCGCTGCCCGGCGCGCGCAAACAGCATCGCGGTGTTGATCCACAGCAGCGGCATGACCCAGTGGGTCGCCATGACGAACGAGGCGCCAGGCGGGATGACATGGCCGGATCGATGAAGCGCGCCAAGCAGCAGGAAGTTGATCAGCACGCCATAGGCAACGACCGAAAACAGCGAGGTAACGATGCCCTTGCGATCGTGGAAGAACATGTATCGCATCAGCAGATTGCCTTTCCAGCCGAGCTGCTCCCAACCCTGAAAGGCAATGCCGAGGATCCAGCGCGTGCGCTGACGGTACGCGGTGCGAAACGTTTTCGGAAAATACTCGCGCGTGGCCAGCAGGTTTCGATTGACGGCGCCACCCTGTACGCGCTTGTCCGCCGCATCGCGAACGATCCCCGTCAGTGGAATGCACGCGAAGGTTTCCTTCATCCCCAGGTCTCTCAACCGAAAGCTGAAGTCATAGTCCTCGGTCAGCGAGCTGGTGTTGAACGGCGCGCCGTTGCGCTCCTTCATCGCCGCTTCGATCGAGCGCCTGCTGTAGCACGATGCCACGCCTGCGCCCGGGACGATGCCGGTCAGCCGGGCGCGCACCGGCACATCCTTCTGGTGCGTTTCGCTGAAGTCGTCCAGGTAGCATCCGGCGACGAACTCGTTCCATTTCCGCGGCAACGACAGCACGGGAAGCTGGACCAGGTCGCTATCCGCAATCGCGTGGTTGAGGTACTTGAGTTCGACCGGATGAATGACATCCTCGCAGTCGTGCATGACGACGCCCGCGAATTGAATGTGATGGACCGATTCGTAGCGCAGGATGGTTTCGATGATCCAGTTCAGGCAGTCCGCCTTGCAGGTCGGCCCATCGTTCATGACGGTCGCGCGCGTGACCCTGCCCGGATACCGGCGGACCATCCGTTCGACCTCGGCCGTGGTCTCGGCATCGTTGTGATAAGTGCCGACGAATATCACGTATCGCTCGTACTCGAGCGTCGCCAACGTGTTTTCGATCATCTTGGCGATGACGTCGTATTCCTTCCACGCCGGCACCATCAGCGCCAGATGCCGCTCTTCCAGCGCGCGCAGCATGCCGATATCAACCGTTTGCGATTTTTCGCGGCGCAGGATGCGACGGATTTCGAAGGACCAGTAACAGGCGTCCAGCGTGAGGTCATCCAGTGTGCTCACCAGGATGACGATTGCGGTGACAATGGCGACAAGGTTGAGTGCATATAAATACGCATTCCAAATCATGTTATCCATCATTTATTCCGCACTTTTATCTTGTACTGGATGATTCCTCCTCGTACCGACGCAAGACGAAACTTTCCCCGTCCTCGTCGCCCCCGTCACGTCCACTCCGTCGCTTGCGCCACGCGAATGCCTGTCAACCGGAAAAGCCCTGTCGACACGCGAGCTTTCCCGATGTGAGCACGTTGCATCGTGCGCGACGCAACGTGCTCAGTGGATGACTTTTTGACCGCCCGTTTCCGGCTTTCCTGCTTCCGTCCCTGCGTGCTTGGCTGCTTGCAGCCGCTCTCCACCCGTCGCACGCGCAGCGCCCGCGCGCACCGGCTTCGCGGCACACAGATCATGTAGCAAGTCGTGCGCCATCGCGGCGTGACCCTTGAGCCTGCGGGCGGCGCGCGAAGCGGCACCGGACCGGTCCGCCGAATCCGAGCCAAATGTTTCAGTGCTGAAACATGCGGCCGATCGATTGGATGACACGTCGTTTTCGGACGCACTGGCGGACCACGGCAGCCGCCCCCGGGAGATCGTCATGCGATTCAGGCGCTGACCGTCCGGATCGGTTGGCGTCGAAGCGGAACGCCGACACCCGAATCGTCATTGCGCGTGCATGCCACCTGTGAGGCGTGTCGCGTCGCGCGCTGCGAAGCGCGGCGATCGAATGGTTTTCCCCGAATCGTACGAACAGGCTTCGCGGGTTTGTCCGATTTGATTCGTGACGCCGCCACGTTGCACGCCTGAAACGTTTTATCGACGCATTTTTGCGCTGCGTCGATGCGTCGATTTTCTTCCCTTGCCCTATGCCCATTTGCGACGGATGGTACGGTTCTAGCTTGAAAGTCAAACCATCTCCTCCCGGATTTATTTGTCTGGTTTCAATTGCGCCGCAGAATTTCACGACATGGCGCCCCGATTCCGGATGGCGATTGACCGTGCTCGCTTCATGAGCGAGATGGATTTATTTTGCATATCAAAGGATGAAAATCATGGTTTCTCATCGTGGCCAATCATTCAGATACGGGTTAAGCGCTGCAGGATCACTTGTCGCACTGATCGCTGCGCTCGTCTTCACCGTCGGTGTTCAGGGCGCGCATGCACAGCAGACCGCCAATGCGCCGGCCGTCAAGGTCAAGCCGCCTCCACTGCCGAATGGATCGGCAAACGTCAAACTGAAAGCCGGCATGTCCGACGAGGATTGGGAATTGGCATACAAGGAAACGGGGCGCCCGAAGTTCAGCCGGAATTCGGTCAAGAAACTCAACGGCAACGTGGAACGTGACTAGGGAGAAACGGCCATGAAAAAGATCTTGCTCGTCATCGCCCTGCTTGCCGGACTCGCGCAAATGACATTGCCGGGCACTGCGCACGCGCAGGCGACCACTGCCCATACGCTCATCCTTTACGACAATCCGGCCAACGATCCTTATTCGAAGCTGGGGCTGATGTACAGCATCATGCTGAGGAATCTGCTGGGCCACTTCAATACGACGATCGACATGGTGCCGATCCAGAACTACACGTCCGGCATGGTCGGCAGCCACGACGCGACGTTCTATATCGGCGACTACTACAACAACCCGATTCCGACGGCGTTCATGAGCGACGTGATGACCACCACGAAGACGGTGGTCTGGTTCAAGTACAACCTGTGGCAGCTGGCATGGAACACGGCCTACACGTTCAACCAGACCTTCGGGTTCAGCTTCCTGGGCCTTGCCGGGATGAACGCGACGCCTTCGGCGAGCAATCCGAATCCCGGCTTCTACGACACGGTCACGTACAAGAACCTGTCGATGGTCAAGTACTACTCGTATAACGCGTCGACCGGCGTCATCAGCGCGGATCCGGATGTCGGCCTGACCCAGATCAACACCACCAAGGCGCAGGCGCTCGTCACCATCAAGAACAGCCAGAGCGGGGCAACCACGCCCTACGTCGTGCGCTCGGGCAACTTCTGGTACTTCGCGGACATGCCGTTTTCCTATATCGGACCGACGGATCGCTATCTGGTGATTTGCGACATCCTGCACGACATCCTGAATACCAATGCACCGGTGAATCACCGTGCGCTCGTCCGTCTGGAGGACCTCGACGCGTATACGACGACGACTTCGATGCAGCAGCTGACGAATTACCTGTACTCGAAGAAGATCCCGTTCACGATGGCCACCATCCCGCTGTATACGGATCCGAACGGCTACTACAACGGCGGCGTGCCGGAAACGATCCATCTGGCGCAGGCCACCGGTCTGAAGACGGCGTTGAACTACGCGATCGCGCACGGCGGTTCGATCGTGATGCACGGCTATACGCACCAGTACGATTCGACGCCGAACCTGCAGAATGCAGTGAGCGGGAGCGACTACGAGTTCTGGTTCGCCGTGCAGAACCGGCCGGTTGATGAGGACTCCATCCCGTGGGCGGAGGGCAGAATGGCCGATGGCCTGGCGGAGTTCAAGACCAACGGCTACAAGGTCGTCGGCTTTGCCGCGCCGCAGTACCAGATGTCGCCGTCCGCCTCGTCGGCGACAGCCCTGACGTTCCCGACCACGTTCCAGCGGGCCGTGTACTACACGGCGACCGATCCGCAACTCGGAACGGGCGCCGCCAACCAGGACTTCTCGGCCGGGCAGTTTTTCCCGTACATCATCAACTCCGATTACTACGGGCAGCGGATCGTTCCGGAGAACCTGGGCAGCGTGCAATACAACATCTGCAATATCGACCCGTTCTCGTGCGTCACGTACACGTGGCAGCAGATCGTGACGAATGCCCAGTATGGCCTGGCGGTGCGGGACGGCTTCGCGTCGTTCTTCTTCCATCCGTACTGGCTTGAACCGGATCTCGGATTGCCGGCGTATCAGGACTTCCAGAGTCTCATCACCGGCATCACGAATCTGGGCTACAAGTGGGTGGACGGCACGACGGCCAAGTGACGACGACGTAGCGGCAGCCCCGTGCGACCCGCATTGGCAACGCGGGTCGCACGCTTTCGCTTGATCGGCTACGATGACGCGCAGGCATGCTTCCGGGGAACCAGCGATGACCACGTACGCGATCCCGGCCTTGCGCAGGATTCGACAGCGTATGGGCCGGTTCCGGCTCGCGGCGCGACCGGGCTTGCCCGCCGCCGCACCGCGTTCGCCTCGCGCGGCGACGCTCGCGGCGATCGGCGCATCGTTCGTCGTGGCCGCCTGCAGCTGGACCGCGCACGACGTGCACGCGGACGGCATCGTCTGGCAGGTGGACAACGCGACGACCCATCCGGCCGGCAACTGGCAGATACTCGGCATACACGATCTGCTGATTCAGTGGACCGTCGTCGACGATACCGCGTACCTCCCCAACACCCGCATCCAGCCTGCCGCGCACCTTCCCGACTGGGAACGCATCGGTCGTGAGCCGTGGGCCCGGAACGTGATCCTGGGGCTCGCCGGCTACCAGGACGAAAAGCGTGCGCGCACGCATCTGTCGACGCTGGCCGACCAGTCGCTGGAAGTGGCGCGCGCATCGGTCCCGCTGCATGTCACGGGCTACTACTTTCCGGCCGAGATCGATCCGACCTGGCAGGACGCGCCCAAGCTCGCCGCGATCCTGCAACGGCTGCCGCGCCCGCTCTGGGTGAGCGTGTACGACCAGACCAATATCGGCGGAAAGGCGCTCGCGGAGTGGCTCGCAGCGTGGCTGCCCGCGGACGTCGGCGTGTTCTTCCAGGATGGCTGCGGCGTCTATGCCCGCGAGCCGTATGTCGCGCGCAGCTACCTCGACGAGCTGGCTGCAAGGTTGGGCAAGCAGCGCGTGCGGGTCATCGCCGAGGCGTTCCGGCCCGCCGAGCGCGGCGGGTTCCGTTCGGCCAGCGCCGACGAGTTGGGCAAGCAACTGACGGCGTATCGCGGCTATCCGGTCTATCTGTTCGATGGTCCGCACTATGTGTCGGACGACCTCACGCGCGCGCTCTCGACGTGGAAGCCCAAGCCGCCGACGGCCACGCCTTCCGGGACGCCGCACTGATCCGGCTCGATCCCGGCAAGCGAGGGCGGGCAGGGTGCGCGCATCGCGAAACAATCGCCGGGATTGGCTTTCTCGCGGCAACACACGTCCGAAACCGGTGTCGTCGCGCCGAAGGACGGGGCGTTTCGCCGCTCCCGCCCACGCCCCATGTGATGACCAAACCGCAAGACCTAGTGCATAGATATCGTTTGCCGCGGCCTTAATGACTCTCGACAATCGTGACTCGATTGCACCGCCGCGGCGCCAGAAGCGCCGCGGCGGCCGGTCTTCGGCGGCTATCCCGGCCGTCCGCGCCATCCAGCTCACGACGACATGTACGCGTTCACTCCCTCATTCCAGAATCCCGCCGGCTCGCCGATCCGCGAACTGTTCAAGTACCTGTCCGAACCGGGCATGATTTCCTTCGCGGGCGGCTATCCGGCCAGCGACCTGTTCGACGTCGACGGCCTGGACGCAGCCGCCGAGCGTGCGTACGCGCAGCCCGTGCGCTGCCTGCAATACGGCCCGACCGACGGACTCGCCGAACTGAAGCAGCAACTGATCGCGCTGATGGGGCGCCGCGGCGTGGCGTGCACGCCGGCCGAACTGCTCGTCACGACCGGCTCGCAGCAGGGCCTCGACCTGCTGTTGCGCGTGATGGTGTCGCCCGGCGACGTCGTGCTGACCGAGCAGCCGGCCTATCCGGCGACGCTGCAGGCGATGCGTCTGCAGCAGGCGCGCATCGTGACGATTCCGGTCGACGGCGCGGGCCTCGACGTCGATCGTCTCGGCGAACGGCTTGCGTCCGGCGCGATTGCGCAGCCGAAGCTGCTCTACACGGTGCCGACCTTCGCGAACCCGACGGGCGCGACGCTCACACGCGAGCGCCGGCTGAAGCTGCTGCGTCTCGCCGTGCAATACCGCTTCCTGATCGTCGAGGACGATCCGTACGGCGACCTGCGTTTCGCGGGCGAAGCCGTGCCGTCGATGCTCGCACTCGCCGATGAAGTGGAGGGCGCGCGCGACTGGATCGTGCATTTCGCGAGCCTGTCGAAGATCGTCGCGCCAGGGCTGCGCGTGGGCTGGACGATCGCGCCGGCCGAGATCGCGCGGCGCTGCGTGATCGCGAAGCAGACGGTCGATCTGTGCAGCACGCCGTGGACACAGGCGGCCGCCGCCGAATATCTGGCCGACGGCGCGCTCGAACGCCATCTGCCGCGCATCACGGCCGCCTACCGGCGCAAATGCGATGCGATGTGCGATGCGTTGCGCGACGGCCTTGGCGAGGCGATCGAATTCCACCGTCCCGAAGGCGGGATGTTCGTATGGGCGCGGATCGGCGCGGTGTCGTCGGACGTGCTGCTGCAACAGGCGATCGCGAACAAGGTCGTGTTCGTGCCGGGCAAGGCGTTCTTCGCGGACAACGTCGACGCGGCCTCGCTGCGCCTGTCGTTTGCCGCGCCGGACGTCGACGCGATCCGGGAAGGTGTTGCGCGCCTCGTGCGCGCCTATGGTGCGGCGCTCGCCGCGTGAGGAGACCGCAACATGACCATCATCGTCAACGACACCGTATCGACGGGCGCGGCGCCGGGCGCGGGCGATAACCGGCCGGTCGCGCACCGGTCGTCGCAGATCAGCGCGGGGCCGCAGTATGTGGCCGACGTGCTCGGCCGCTTCGGCGCGGAGCCGGCGGCCGACCTCGGCGACGCGGCGCCGGTCGTACGCGGCTACAACTGAGCCGCACGGCGACGGCGCGCGCGCCGCCCGAGCCGCCCGCGTGCCGTTGCCGCCGCAAGCGGCTAAGCTTGCGCGATCGCAACCCGCACGATCGCCGCCCCGTCATGCCCGCCTCCGCTACCGAATCGCTCGTGCAAACGTACGAGCGCCTGTGGTCCTGCCTCGAATCCGGCGTGAGCGCACCGCGCTCGCCGTTCACGATGCTGCAGGCCGCGACGCTCGGCGTCGACGGCACGCCGAAGGTGCGCACGATCGTGTTGCGTCAGGTGAGCCGCGCCGGCCGTGTGCTGTCGTTTCATACCGACGCGCGTTCGGAGAAGGTCGCCGAGCTGCGACGCGATCCGCATATCGCGCTCGTCGCCAACGATCTCGATGCGCTCGTGCAGATTCGTGTGGAAGGCGTTGCATCGATCTGCGACGACGAAGCGCAACGGCGTGCGGTCTGGCAGTCGAGCCGTCCGCATACGCTGCTGCTGTATCGCGCACCGTTGCCGCCGGGCATGCCGGTCGAGTCGCCTGAAGCCGCGCATGCCGACAGCGCCGCATCGACCGACGACGGCTACGACAACTTCTGCCTGATCCACGTGACCGTGACGCGCATCGACTGGCTTGAACTCGCGCGTGCCGGCCATCGCCGCGCGGTGTTCGACCTGCACGAAGGCGGCTACGAAGGCCGCTGGATCGCGCCCTGACGCCGCCGAATGTCGCTCAGGGGCGTCCGCCCGACACCACCTGCGCGGCCATCCATTCGCGCATCATGACGATCGCGTCGTCGTCGCGCCGCTCGGCCGGATACACGAGATAGAACCCCACCGACAGCGGAAACGCGAAATCGAACGGCTTGCACAGCCGGCCCGCGGCGATGTCGCGCTCGACCAGCGGATCGGTGGCGAGCGCAATGCCCTGGCCGGCGACGGCCGCATCGATCGCGAGCGACGTCTGGTTGAAGCGCAACCCCTTGTGCGGATCGACGTCGACGGGCTCGGGCATCGCGGCGAGGAACTCGGGCCACAGGTCGTGCGCGTCGTGCAGCAGCACGTGGCCGGCGAGCGTGCGAGGCGACGCGGGCGCGGCCAGCAGCGCGGGGCTGCACACCGCACACACGTCGAGCGGGAACAGCGCATGCGTGGCGAGATGCTTGCCGAACGGCGGCTTGCCGTAGCGGATCGCGAGATCGACACCGTCGTGGCGGAACGTCGCGATCTGCGGGTCGGCGATCACGCGCACGTCGTAGTCGGGATGCGCATCGGTGAACTGCGCGAGCCGCGGGATCAGCCATTTCGACGCGAACGACGGCGTCGTGCTGATGGTCAGCGCGGCGCGCCGCTTCACGAGTTTGTCGGTCGCGTCGGCGATCGCATGCAGCGCGCGCTGCACATCGGAGAAGTACGCGGCGCCGTCATGCGTCAGTGCGAGGCCGCGCGGCAGGCGTTCGAACAGCTTCAGGCCGAGCACGTCCTCGAGGTGGCGCACCTGCTGCGCGACGGCGCCCTGCGTGACGCCGATCTCGTCGGCGGCGGCGCGGAAATTGAGGTGCCGCGCGGACACTTCGAACGCGCGAAGCGCATTCAGCGGCGGCAGGCGGGAGGGGCGGGGCGGCATCGTCAGGCTGTAGAAAAACTATCGGCTGAAGGCAGAAATACTGGTTCGACAGTCATGATTGATGCGCCTACATTACCACCATGGCGCACCGAACGGCGGTTGCGCGGCGGCAGGATTCGAACGAGGAGCAAATCGTGACTGTAGAAAAAGTAGCGTTGATCACGGCGGCAGGCAAGGGCATGGGTGCGGCGATCGCGCGCGAGCTGGCGGCGACGGGCTATCGCGTCGCGCTGATGTCGCCGTCCGGCAGTGCGGTGGCGCTCGGCGAGGAGCTGGGCGGTTTCGGCCTCCAGGGCTCGGTGACGGACGAAGCCGACATCGAACGGCTCGTGCAGGAAACGGTCGCGCGCTACGGTCGCATCGATGCGGTCGTGAACAACACCGGGCACCCGCCGAAGGGCGAGCTGCTGGCGATCACCGACGACAACTGGCACGCGGGGCTCGACCTGATCCTGCTGAACGTGGTGCGCGTGATGCGCCGCGTGACGCCGATCTTCCAGAAGCAGGGCGGCGGCGCGGTGGTCAACATCTCGAGCTTCGCGGCGGACGCGCCCGAGCAGCCGATGCCCGTTTCGTCGGCATTGCGCGCGGCGCTGAGCGCGTGGACGCGTCTTTACGCGGAACGCTATGCGGCCGAGAACATCCGGATGAACGCGGTGCTGCCGGGCTTCATCGACAGCTGGCCGGAAACGCCGGAGATCGTCGCTCGCATTCCGGCCGGCCGCTTCGGCAAGACCGGCGAGATCGCGAAGACGGTCGCGTTCCTGCTGTCGGACGGCGCGGGCTACATCACCGGGCAGAACATTCGCGTCGACGGCGCGATCGTCAAGGCGCTCTGAGCGTCGCACCGGCGAGCGGTCGCGCAGGCCGGGCCGCTCGCCGCGCCTCCGGCAGTGGGGGAGCGGGCGTCATGCACGGGAGGCCATGCGGGTTCCTTCCGGGTGGCTGGGAACGAGCGCTACGCATTGCATGCAAACGGTCATCCAGTCACGGCACTGGACGTGGCGGAATGTCAGCCGGAGTGGCGAAGTCGCCGCCGGTGTTACGCGCCCCGGCAATAATCCGAATAGGGTGCAACGTGGGCTGCATCCAGCTCGTTGTGATCCGACAGAAAGCGCAGGAGCGTCCAGTTGAATGTCCTGGCGCAGTCGAGATTCGGATGATGCCCGCTTCCCGGCAGCGCACTGAATCGTGCGCCCGGGATCATCGCGGCAAGCCGCTGCCCCTCGATCGCCGGGTGAACGCCATCGTCGTCGCTTTGCAGGACCAGTGTCTCGCTGCGGACGAGATTCAAGCGTCTGCGCACGTCATGGTTCGCGATGCCCTCGCAAAGGCGCGCCAGGAAGGCCGAATCCGCGCCTGCCGCATGGGCATGGCCGATCTGATAGGCGATCTCTCCGTCTTCCGTTTGAGCAAACTCGGCGCTCACCATTAACGGCCACATTTCCTCGAACCAGCGAGTCGCGCCGTCGCCGCGCTGGAACCCTGCCTTCCAGAGCTCGAACCGGCGCGCGACATCGTCGGCCACCAGGTTCGAGAATCCGTTGCAGATGACCAGCTTGCCAACCCGTGACGGGGCGTCGATCGCCACCGATAGTGCAATGGCGCCACCGAGTGACAGGCCAACCAGGTTCGCGCTTTCCAGCCCGAGATGATCCAGCAGACATTCCAGGCCGCTGGCGAATGCTGGAATATCCAGCATGCGATCCGGATAGGACGACGCGCCGTGGCCGGGAAGGTCCGGCACGATCACTCGAAAACCCGCCTGACGCAGGAACGACATCTGGCGCGCCCACGCGCGCCCGCAACTGCCTAAATCGTGAATCAACAAAATGGGCGTGCCACTGCCGACATCCGCGTAGTAGAGATCGTGGTCTCCGAATGATAGTTTTGTCATGGGTCTGCTCCGTTGTTGCGCCCAACATGCGCTCTCGCGATTATCTTAATATTGAGATATATTGATGACAAGCGCTCATCGAGAGCCCCTTCAAATGCGAGGACATTCATGATGGCGTGGGCCAAGGAGGATCATGTCGATCGGGTTGTGGCTCAGTGGCGCCACGAACGCCCCGAGCTCGACGTCGCGTCGATGGAAATTTTCGGCCGGCTCGCGCGGCTGGCGAAGCACTGCGAGAAAGCGCGTACGGAGGCGCTTTCGCCGTTTGGATTCAAGGAAGGCGAATTCGACGTGCTGGCGACGCTTCGACGTGCCGGCAAGCCTTACGAGCTGTCGCCGACGCAACTTTACCGCTCGCTCATGATCACGTCCGGAGCGATCACGAACCGATTGATGCGCCTGGAGCAGGCTGAGCTCGTCGAGCGTGTCCCGAATCCACAGGATGGCCGAAGCCTCACCGTGCGGTTGACGCCGGCAGGCCTTGAGTTGATCGACCGGGCGGTGCATGTGCACGTGGATACGCAGAATCTGCTGCTCGGCGGACTCGATGCCGATGACCGTACCCTGCTCGCGGCGCTCTTGAAGCAGGCGCTGCTCGCGTTGCCGGGAGAGGAACTGCCACAGGACGAGGCTGGCCAGGCGTGACGGGAAAGGGCGATCGATGATCGCCGGAGTATCGCCGGGGCGTCGAGGGGAACCGGGAAAACGTCCCATGACAACAATAACGAGGAAAATCGTGCTCAACAGTAACGTATTGCGCCAGCTCGACTTACAAGACGTGATGGTGTTTCTGTGTCTGTACGAACACAAAAGCGCACGCCGCACCGCCGAGGTCATGAGCATCAGCCAGCCCACCGTCAGCTATTGCCTGAAGCGGTTGCGCAATTGCTTTCACGACGTGCTCTTCGATGTCGATCACGGCAGCCTCGTCGCGACGCCCAAGGCCGAGGCCATCGAGCCTTATCTGCGCAACGTGATCGACGCGGTGAATCACTGCGCCGACATGGATGACGACCAGGTGGTCGCGGCGGCGCGCCGCGTGATGCGCGTCTGTGCGCCGGAGTACTTCGAGCTGCTGCTGCTGCCGGGTGTGCTCGAGTCGTTCATGAAGCGTGGCCGCGAAACCTCGCTGATCGTCGATCGCCTCGGCCGCGAACTTCCGGTGGAACGGCTGCTGGCCGGAGAAATCGATTTCGCGATCGGCTTCGGCCCTGGCTATCACCGGCTGCATCCCGACCTGCAATGGGAATCGGTTCTTTCCGACACCTTCGTGTGCCTGACCGCGTCGCGCAAGCTCGCGCAGTCGACGCGCGTCTCGCTCGACGAATTCTGCGACATGGACCACGTGTTCCCGACGCCGTGGGTCTCCGAGCGCAACATGATCGACGGCTGGCTCGAAAAGCTCGGCCGCTCGCGCAGCATCGTCGCGCGCGCCAACACGTATCAGGCCTGCCTGAACATCGTTGCGCGGCTGCCGGTTGCGCTGACGTTGCCGCGGCGCCTGATCCCGTACCTGTCGATTCCGGCGAGCGTGCAGATCTGCGAAGTGCCGCTTGGCTTCCCGACCTTTACGCTGGACGTGATCTGGTCGACGCCGATGGAGAGGAACCCCGACATCCGCACCATGCGCACGCTGTTCAAGGATCTCGCGAGCGCCAACGCGCTCGAGCCGGGGGAATTGCCGCGCGCGTAGCCGCAACTTGCCCGCACTGGCCGGCGATCGCCGCCGTCCGGTTTATTGCCCGTGGGGAAGCAAAGCCGGGCTTCCTTGCAAGACCCTAAACAAAATTTACATCCACCATTTAATTTTTAAAACGGTGTGCCCAGCCGTGTCGGTAGATTGGTCAGTGTTCGACGAAGCAGTGCTTCGAACGCAAAACTAACTACTCTGAGAGGCAACCATGATGGATGTTGTTGACGTAGTCACTGCGCAGGTTCAGCACAAACCATTGCCGCGTTTCGGCTTCGAGTTGATCGAAAGCCTCGAGCCCGGTCAAAAGGCGATCGACCTTGTCGATACTGACGGGCTGTACGAGCAGCTCGCCCATTCGGGTGTCGTCATCTATCGCAATTTCGCGGATACGCTCGACGATTTCAATCACTTCGTCAGCCAGCATTCGGCGCGCGTCACGTTCGATCCGGCACGCAAGACCTCGACGGAAAACACCGCGGAAATCGATGCCGGCGACCTCGAAATGGGCCTGCACCGTGAGAACGGCAACCTGCCGTTCACGCCCGACCTGCAATGGTTCTACTGCCTCGAGCCGGCTCGCGTCGGCTCCGAGACGACGATCTGCGACGGGCAGCGCGTGCTGCACGAACTGACGCCGGCCGTGCGTCGCCTGTTCGAGCAACGCCAGATCAAGTATTCGCGCCGCATTCCCTGGCCGAACGTACAACGCTTCCTGAGCGTCGAACTGCAGGTGCCGGCGCACGAAGTGAACGACTCGCATCTCGAGGTCGTCAACCAGCGCGTTCGAGGCCAGCACTATCGCCGTCTCGACCCGTTTCTCGTGTCGTCCGAGCGTGTGACCGATGCGATCATCACCAGCTGCTTCTCCGGCCGTCGTGCGTTCTGCAACTCGCTGCTCGGGCCGAGCGTGAACTATGAGCCGCCGCTGATCACGTGGGCCGACGGCACCGACATCGATTTCGAGGTGTGGGACGAAATCAAGGACGTGACCGCCCGTTATACGTACGACCTGTTCTGGAACAAGGGCGACATCGTCGTGATCGACAACAGCCGCGTGATGCACGGCCGCCGCCGTCTCGCGGACACGGGCCGCCGCATCTTCGGTGCGCAAAGCTATCGCAAGGGAGCCATTGCATGATCAGCGCACTCATCGAACGTCATTTCGCCGAAGCGCCGAACCGCGTGGTCGTGCGCGAGATGGATGGCCGCGAATACTCGCTGGACGAACTGCGCGCGGACGTCGCGCGCATCGCGGCGACGCTGCAGGACGTCTATGGCGATTGCAGCGGCCTCGTCTTCGGGATCGCCGCCCGCTCCAGCTACACGTGGGTGGCGACGATGCTCGCGATCTTCCGCGTAAAGGCCGTGCTGCTGCCGGTGCCGATCGAATTCTCCGACGAGCAGATCGGCAGCCTGCTGCACAAGGCAACCGCGATCTTCACGCAGGACGCCCACACGGCCGCGCGGATCGGCGCGATCCTGCCCGGCATCGCATGCATCGACGCCGCGAGCGAGCGCGGTGCATGGCCGGCGGCGGGCGCACCCACCGGCGAGCGGATCGAGCCGGGCATCTGCGGGATCATCCATACGTCCGGTACGACGTCGAAGCCGAAGGGCGTGAAGATCCGCGACGAGGCCGTCGGCCTGCTCGTGACGAACGTGCTCAAGCGTGTGCCGGCCGGCCCGCTCGACTACCTGTCGATCGTGCCGATGAGCCTGCTGATCGAACAGGTGCTCGGCGTGTTCCTGCCGGTGCTGTCCGGCGGCTCGCTGACGCTGATGCCCGCGAACTACGCCGAGTACGGCGCACGCAGCGGCAATGCGCGCGACTACCTGGACCTGATCGCCCGCGTCGATCCGAACTTCCTGTACCTGCCGCCGAAGCTGCTCGAGGAGGCCGACGCATTGCTGGAGTCGACCGGCACGACGCAACTGTTCGGCCGCCGCAATCCGCACATCATCACGGGCGGCGCGAAGATTCCGGCCACCGTGCTCGAATCGCTGGACAAGCGCGGGGTCCAGGTCTACGAGGCCTACGGGCTCAGCGAGAACAGCTCGATCATCTCGCTGAACTACCCGGGGCAGCGCCGCATCGGCTCGGCCGGGACGCTGCTCGACGGGATCGTGCCGGTGATCGTCGACGGCGAGCTGCGCGTGCGCACCCCGACGCTCTGCGCGGGCTACTACAACTCGGACGATACGTCGTGCGAGCTCACCGACGGCTACCTGCACACCGGCGACATCGCCGAGATCGTCGACGGCTTCCTGTACATCACCGGTCGCAAGAAGCACGTGATCATCCTGTCGACGGCGCGCAACATCTCGCCGGAGTGGGTGGAGACGGTCTACAAGGAAAGTGCGCTGATCGACGACATCGTGGTGTTCGGCGAAGGGCGCGAAGAGCCGGCGGCGATCGTGCTGTCCACGCACGACGAAGCGGCGGTGCGCAACGAGATGGCGCGGCTCGAACCGCGGCTCGCGGATTTCGCGCGTGTGCGGCGCGTCCGGGTCGTGACGGACATCGAGCGTTTCCGCAAGGATTACTACACGGTCACCGGGCGGCCGCGCCGTCAGCTGATCGAGCGCGATCATGCGGCGTCGCTGTACTGACCGGGAGCCGACCGTGCACATCGTACGAAGCTTTCATCCGGGCCAGGACGCCTATCGCGAGATGCAGCTCGCGGTCTCGCAGCATTACTACCAGGCGCACGGCGCGCGTCCGGAGCCTCGCCCGGACCAGTTCTGGTGCCTGACCGACCGCGCGATGACGTTGCCCGGCTACGCGTGCCTGGGGCTCAGCTGGGGCGACAGCGCCCCGCTGTTCTCCGAGCACTACCTCGACGAATCGCTGACGAGCCTTTACGGGCTGTCGCGTGCGGAGCTGGTCGAGCTCGGGCAGTTCTCGTCGTTCGGCTCGAAGGGCGCCGGGCGCTACCTGATCGCGAACGTGTTCCGCACACTGGCCCAGCATCACTACCGGTACGTGCTGATGACGGCGACGGAGCGGGTGCGTCACATCGTGCAGTCGCTGCAAATCACCTACGACGATCTCGGCCGCGCCTGCGTGAGCCGGGTACGCGACAGGCATGTCGACTGGGGTACGTACTACGACAACTCGCCGCGCGTCATCATGGTGAAGATCGGCGAAATGGCCTGGCGCAACGATTTGCCGAAGTGGAGTCCGTTCGACGATCCGCCGTCGGCCCGCATGCCGCCGAGGCAGGTTGAATTCACCGCAAACGGTCACTGATCCCGACGGGCCGCACGCATTCGCGTCGGCCTGTCCCGTCATTTCAGGAACGTCCCCATGTCCGACTCAAAAAGATACGAAAACTTTCTCGTGTTCCTGGCGCCGCTGATCAACAGCGTCGGCGGGATCGCGATCGACCTCTACGCGCCGAGCATCCCGGCCATCGGTCGAGAACTCAACGTCATGCCGAGCATGATGCAGAACACGATCACGATCACGCTCGTGTTCTATGCGATCGGCCAGCTCGCGTTCGGCGTGCTGGCCGACTGGTTGGGCCGGCGCCCGTCGGTGCTGTTCGGCCTCGCGCTGTTCATCGCCGGCAGCGCGCTCGCGGTGGCCGCGCCGTCGTTCGAGGTGCTGATGGCGGCACGCGCGATCCAGGGCTTCGCGATCGGGTCGTGCCAGGTCGTCGCGCGCGCCGTGCTGGTCGACCGGCTGAAGGGCGACCGCTTCCGCGTCGCGATCGTCTACCTCAGCCTGGCGTTCGGGCTCGGCCCCGTGATCGCCCCGTATATCGGCGGACACGTGCAGGAGTGGGCCGGCTGGCGCTGGAACTTCGTCGTCTACTGCGGCTACGGGCTCGTCGTGCTGTCGTTCGCGTTCGCGGGCCTGCGCGAGACGCTGCGACCGGAGTTGCGGCGCACGCCGCGGCAAACCATCGCGGGTTATCGCGAGATCCTGTCCGATTCCCAGTTCCAGTCGGCGGTCGCGATGCTCGGGATGAGCTTCTCGGCATTCCTGATGTGGAACGTGATCGGGCCGTACATCGTGCAGTTCCGCCTCGGGCATTCGGCGTCGTATTTCGGTTCGACCGCGCTCGGCGTCGGGCTGTGCTACCTGTGCGGCACGACGCTGAACCGGAGCCTGATCCGGCGCTACAGCGGCGAGCAGCTGATGCGCGGCGGCATCGTGACCTTTGCGCTCGGGGTGGCCTGCGTGGCGTCGAGCGGCGGCGAGCTGATCCTGGTGACCGCACTCGGCGGGATCATGCTGATTGCGTTTGCGCAGGGCTTCATCTTCTCCAACGCGATGGCGCGCTCGATGGCCCTGTTCCCGGGCCGCGCGGGCGCCGCCGCGAGCCTGCAGGGGTGCCTGATGCTTGCGCTCGGTTCCATCGTGTCGGGGGTCGTCAGCGCGATGCCCATGGAGACGAACGCGGCGATTGCCGTCATGTTCGCGTGTTTGCTGGGCGTGACCTTGATCGGTTTCCGGCAGCTGCATCGCCTGCATCCGCAGGTGGCGCGATGAAGACCGCCGTCGCACTCGTGCTGCGGCTCGTACTCGGCGCGTTCTGGATCTGGGCCGGCTTGACGAAGCTCTTCGGGCACTTCGATGCGGGGCCATTCCTGACGGCCGCCGTCTCGCGATCCACGGCGGCGCCCGAAGCCGTGCGGCTCGCGCTGGCCAGCGCGATCGGACACGTCGCGCTGCCGCACGTCGTCGCGGTCAACCTGGCCGTGCCCTGGCTCGAATTGGCGGCAGGGCTGTCGATCCTGCTCGGCATCGCAACCGCGTGGGGCGTTGCCGGCGCCGCCGCGATGTCGGTGCTGTTCCTCATGTGCGGGGCGGTCAGTACCAATCCGCTGCTGCTGTTCGGCGCCGTCCTGTTGGCGATGTCACACCCGTATGCGCGCGCATGGACCCTTCATGCGTCGCGATCGCCGGCCACGACGATCTGACCTCGTGGCGGGTGTCTTTTCACCGCATGTCCCGTTCGTTCGGGGCATGCGGTTTTTTTTCGTGTCAGGCATGCGAAATATTTAAACGGGGATTCAAAAAATTGACATCCGGGGCAGGCCGCTCCCCACACACTGATGCCATGACTGATTGATTGGGGAGATATCGGTGAGACGCTCAATGTTTTTTACCGCGGGCGCGTTGATCGTCCTGTTCGGCGCGTTGTTTCTGTGGCGCACGGAACGTGTGTCGGCCGCCGATCGGCCTGCGTCGCCGCCGGCGCCGTTGCCGGTCGAAACCATCGTCGTGAATCCGCAGGCGACGGCGCCGACGCTCGACGCGGTCGGTTCGCTCGAAGCGGTCCGGCAGGTGACCATCGCGCCGGAAGTCGCGGGCCGCATCGTCGGCATCCAGTTCGTCGCGGGTTCGCGCGTGAGTGCCGGGCAACCGCTCGTGCAGCTCTACGACGCGCCCGAGCAGGCGAAGCTCGCCGGGCTGCAGGCGAAGGCCGACTATACGCGCCGGCAGTTCGCACGCGCCGAGCAGCTCGTGCCGAACGGGGCCGAGCCGAAGGCGACATTCGACGCCCGCCGCTACGAGCTTGACGCTGCGCGCGCCGATATCCGCGAGACCCAGGCGGTCATTACGCAGAAGTCGATCCGCGCGCCGTTTTCCGGCGTGATCGGCTTGCGCCGCGTGAACCTCGGGCAGTACCTGAACCCGGGCGACGCGATCGCGACGCTCACGGATCTCGACGTGTTGCACGCGAACTTCACGGTGCCGCAGAAAGCGTTGAGCCGCGTGGCGCTCGGCCAGACCGTGCGCGTGACGACAGATGCGTATCCGGGCCGCACGTTCGAAGGGCGCGTGACCGCGATCGAGCCGCAGGTCGGCGACGAAACCCGCAACATCACCGTGCAGGCCACGGTGGCCAATACCGACCAGTTGCTGCGCCCGGGGATGTATATCGACGCGCATCTGGCGCTGCCGGGTCGCGACGCGGTGATCAGCGTGCCGGATACCGCGGTGCAGACCTCGCAGGCGGGCGACACCGTGGTGGTGGTCGAACAGCGCGACGCGCACGGCGTCGGCGTGGCGCGCGTGCGCCAGGTGCGGGCCGGCGCGCGCGAGCGTGGCCGCATCGTCATCGACGACGGGCTGCGCGCCGGCGACGTGGTCGTGACGACCGGGCAGTTGCGCGTCGCGCCGGGCGCGAAGGTGCAGGCGCTGGCCGATGCGTCCACGCAACGGGAGACGGTGCGATGAGCCAGACCACGCAAGGCGCGCGCTTCACCGACATCTTCGTGCGGCGGCCGGTGCTGGCGCTCGTCTGCAGCCTGCTGATCCTGCTGGTGGGCGTGCGCTCGCTCGGCGCGCTGCCGGTGCGCCAGTATCCGATGCTGGAGAGCGCGACGATCAGCGTCGAGACGGCCTATCCCGGTGCGTCGCAGGCGTTGATGCAGGGTTTCGTGACGACGCCGATCGCACAGTCGATCGCGACGGCGGACGGCATCGAGTATCTGACCTCCACGTCGACGCAGGGCAAGAGCGTCGTGAAGGCGCGGCTGCGCCTGAATGCGAACGCCGACCGCGCGATGACGGAAATCATGGCGAAGGTGCAGGAGGTCAAGTACAAGATGCCCGAGGGCGCGTACGACTCGGTGATCACCAAGCTGACCGATGCGCCCACGGCCGTCATGTATCTGGGCTTCTCGAGCGATACGTTGTCGATCCCCGAGATCACCGATTACGTGGTGCGGGTGGCGCAGCCGCTGGTCACCACGGTGCCGGGCGTCGCGTCGGCTGAAATCGTCGGCGGGCAGAACCTCGCGATGCGGGTCTGGCTCGACGCGTCGCGGCTCGCCGCGCACGGGCTGTCGGCCGCCGATGTCGCGGCCGCGCTGAAGGCGAACAACGTGCAGGCCGCGCCGGGCCAGTTGAAGGGTGCGCTGACCGTTGCCGACATTTCCGCGAACACCGACCTGACCGACGTCGGCGCGTTCGGCAACCTCGTCGTGAAATCGGACGCGAGCGGCAGTTTCGTGCGGTTGCGCGACGTCGCGACGATCGAGCTGGGCGGCCAGCAATACAACGCGAGCGCGCTGATGAACGGGCACCGCGCCGTCAACATCGCGATCAACGCGACGCCGTCGGGCAACCCGCTCGATATCGTGCGCGGCGTGCAGGCACTGCTGCCGACGATGGAGCGCAGCAAGCCGGCCAGCATCAGGATCGGCGATGTGTTCGACGTCGCGCGCTTCGTCAACGCGTCGATCGACGAAGTGCGCGAGACGATCATCGAGGCGATCGCGATCGTCGTGGTCGTGATCTTCCTGTTCCTCGGCTCGTTCCGCGCGGTCGTGATCCCGGTCGTGACGATTCCGCTCGCCCTCGTCGGCTCCGCCGCGCTGATGCTGGCCGCGGGCTTCTCGCTGAACCTGCTCACGCTGCTCGCGATGGTGCTGGCGATCGGGCTGGTCGTCGACGACGCGATCGTCGTCGTCGAGAACATTCACCGGCACATCGAATCGGGCGAGCCGCCGGCGCGCGCGGCGTTGCTCGGCGCGCGCGAGATCGCGTCGCCGGTGATCGTGATGACCATCACGCTCGTTGCGGTGTATGCGCCGATCGGGCTGATGGGCGGGCTCACCGGCTCGTTGTTCCGCGAATTCGCTTTCACGCTCGCAGGGGCGGTGTGCGTGTCCGCGGTGATCGCGTTGACGCTTTCGCCGATGCTGAGCTCGCTGCTGCTCGACAGCCGGATGTCGGAGGGCCGCGTCGCGCGGGCGATCGAACACACGCTGTCGCGCGTCACGCACGGCTACCGGCGCCTGCTGCACGCGAGCCTCGCCGCGCGGCCGGCGGTGCTGGTGTTCGGCGCGGGCGTGCTGCTGGGCATCGGCGTGCTGTTCAGCGGCGTGAAGCGGGAACTGGCGCCGCAGGAGGACCAGGGCTCGATCATGCTGCAGGTGAAGGCGCCGCAGTATGCGAACCTCGACTACCTCGAACGCTACGCGCCGCAGATCGAGAAGGTGTTCCGCTCGCTGCCTGAAGCCGACACGAGCTTCGTGCTGAACGGTGTCGGCGGGGCCAATCTCGGCTTTGCCGGCGTGAACCTCGTCGACTGGTCGAAGCGCACACGCGGTGCGGCCGACCTGCAGGCGCTCGTGCAGGCGCGCACGAACGCGATCGCCGGCGACCAGGTGTTCACGTTCCTGCTGCCGTCGCTGCCCGCGTCGAGCGGCGGCCTGCCGATCCAGATGGTGCTGCGCGCGCCCGCCGACTTCAAGGACATTTTCGCGACGATGGACAAACTGAAGGCCGCCGCCTCGAAGAGCGGCCTGTTCGCGGTGGTCGACAGCGATCTGACATTCGACAGCCGCGCGGTCGGCGTGACGATCGACCGCAACCAGGCGAATGCGCTCGGCGTGACGATGAAGGACATTGCCGATACGCTCGCCGTGCTCGTGGGCGAGAACTACGTGAACCGCTTCGACCACAACGGCCGCTCGTACGACGTGATTCCGCAGGTCGCGCGCGCGGAGCGCCTGTCGTCGGAGATGCTCAACCGTTACTACGTGAAAACGCGCGGCGGCAAGATGGTGGCGCTTTCGACCGTCGTGCGCGTGTCGAATGGCAGTCAGGCGAACGCCCTCACGCAGTTCAACCAGTTGAACTCGGCAACGCTGTCGGCGGTGGCTGCGCCCGGCGTGACGATGGGGCAAGCGGTCGAGTTCCTGCAGAAGCAGCCGCTGCCGGCCGGCTACGACATCGACTGGCTCGGCGAATCGCGGCAATACGTGCAGGAGGGCAATCGGCTGACCGTCACGTTCGTGTTCGCGCTCGTCGTCATCTTCCTGGTGCTCGCCGCGCAGTTCGAGAGCCTGCGCGATCCGCTGGTGATCCTCGTGTCGGTGCCGCTGTCGGTGTGCGGCGCGCTGGTGCCGCTGTACCTCGGCTTCGCGACGCTGAACATCTATACCCAGATCGGGCTCGTCACGCTGATCGGCCTGATTTCGAAGCACGGGATCCTGATGGTGAGCTTCGCGAACGAACTGCAACGCACGCAGCACCTCGACCGGCGCGCGGCGATCGAGCACGCGGCCGCGGTACGGCTGCGGCCGATCCTGATGACGACGGCCGCGATGGTCGCCGGGCTCGTGCCGCTGATTTTCGCGCGCGGCGCGGGGGCGGCCAGCCGCTTCGCGATCGGGATCACGGTCTCCACCGGCATGCTGGTCGGGACGCTGTTCACGCTGTTCGTGCTGCCGACCGTGTACACGCTGATCGCGAAGCGCCATCGCGAGGCGGTGACCAGCGAGCGCGCTCGCGTGCTGGAGGCCGTATGAACGTGCAATCTGAAACGCGTGCCGCGGCGGCGCGCCACGGGAGCATCATGAGTCGAATTCGCATCGCGGCGGTTGCGGCGGCCGCGCTCTTCGCCACGGGCTGCACGATGGCGCCGCACTACACGCGGCCCGACGCACCCGTCGCGCAGGCGTACCCTGCCGGCGGCGTCTATTCGACGCAGCCGGGCGCCGCAGCGGGTGCACGCAGCGCGAACGGCCAGGCGGCGACGGCCATCGGCTGGCGCGAATTCTTCGCCGATCCGCGCCTGCAGCGGCTGATCGAGATCGCGCTGAAGAACAACCGCGATCTGCGCGTGTCGGTGCTGAACGTCGAGGCGGCGCGTGCGCAGTACCAGATCACGCGCGCGGGGCTGTTCCCGACGCTTGACGGCATGGGGACGGGAAACATCCAGCGCTATCCGCAGGGTGTTTCTCCGACGGAGCAGGCCACGATCACCCGGACCTACAACGTCGGGCTTTCCGCGTCGTGGGAACTCGACCTGTTCGGCCGCGTGCAGAGCCTGAAGGACCAGGCGCTCGCGCAGTATCTGTCGACCGCCTACGCACGGCAGGCGTCGGAAATCTCGCTGGTGGCGCAGGTGGCCGATCAATACCTGACGCTGCTGTCGACCGACGATCTGCTGAAGGTCACGGAGAACACGCTGAAGACCGCGCGGGCATCGTACGACCTGACGAAGCTGCAGTTCGACAACGGCACGGGCACGGAACTCGATCTGCGCCAGGCGCAGACGGTCGTCGAGACGGCGCTCGCGAACCAGCAGCAGCAGGCGCGTGCGCGTGCGCAGGCGCTGAACTATCTGGTGCTGCTGATCGGCGAGCCGCTGCCGGACGATCTGCCGGCGGGCCTGCCGCTCGATGCGCAGAACCTGCTCCCGGACGTGCCGGCAGGCCTGCCGTCGGATCTGCTGACGCGTCGCCCGGACGTGATGCAGGCCGAGCAGGCGCTGCTGGCCGCGAACGCGAACATCGGGGCGGCGCGCGCGGCGTTCTTCCCGAAGATCTCGCTGACGGCCGCGTTCGGCACGGCAAGCCCGACGTTGGGCGGCCTGTTCAAGGCCGGCACGGCGGCCTGGTCGTTCGCGCCGACCGTCGCGCTGCCGATCTTCGAGGGCGGCTCGAACCTCGCGAACCTCGATCTCGCGCACGTGCAGAAGCGCATCGAGATCGCGAACTACGAGAAGACGATCCAGGCGGCGTTCCGCGACGTGGCCGACGGGCTGGCCGCACGCGGCACGTACGACCAGCAGATCGCGGCGCTGGAGCGCAACGCGCACGCGCAGCAGCGCCGCTTCGACCTGTCGGACCTGCGCTACAAGAGCGGTGCCGACAGCTATCTGTCGGTGTTGACCGCACAAACCGACCTGTACAACGCGCAGCAGACGCTGATCAATGCGCGTCTGGCGCGCTGGACCAACCTGGTCAACCTGTACCGCGCGCTGGGGGGCGGATGGATCCAGCGTAGCGGCGAGACGCCGCGTCCGGCAGATCAGCCGATCGCATTCCGATAGGTGGGGATGTCCCGGTGCGCGGCCGGCACGCAACCGGCCGACGGATGGCCCGGTCGGTGCCGTGTGACGAAGCGACAGATCGTGCGTTGGGCAGCCAACCGGTCATGAAATCGACGAACGCGGGGCGGCGCAGTCATGCCACTCGCGTTCGTTTCTTTTTTATGGCGAGAACGGCGATGACTGGATTGCTGCCTGCAGAAGCACCACGCGCTTGCACACACGATTGAATGACATATCGATGAAATGCGCACTTATGGATCGAAACATTTCAACGTAATTATCTGATTCAAAAGCGATTTTGATAAAAATCAAAAACATGTCGCGCGAATGATCAGATGGTTTGAAACCCTCAATACAATGATTCTCCGCATAAAGGCCAACCGGCCTTGACGCAGTTTCGTCCGGTGAAAAAATTCGACCCGAGGTTTCGCGATGACGAATCACGACGTGCGCGAGTCGCGCGTGTCTTGCAATGGCTTGCAGCCCCTTGAAGGCAAAAGGGGAATCGTCGTCGGCCTGGCGAACGAGCAGAGCATCGCCTGGGGATGCGCGCGCGCATTTCACGCAGCGGGTGCCGAGCTGGCCGTGACCTGGCAATCCGACCGCGCGTTGCCGTACGTCGAGCCGCTGCTGGAACAGCTGAAGCCGGCGATTGCGTTGCCTCTCGACGTGAGCCGGACCGACCAGATGCGCGAGGCGTTCGACGCGATCGGCGAGCAGTGGGGCGGCCTCGACTTTCTGCTGCATGCCGTTGCCTATGCACCGAAGGCCGATCTGCACGGGCGGGTCGTCGACAGTTCGCCGGAAGGGTTCGCACTCGCGATGGATACCTCCTGCCACTCGTTCATCAGGATGGCCAAGCTTGCCGAGCCGTTGATGACCTCCGGCGGCAGCCTGATGGCGATGACCTACATCGGCGCCGACCGGGTCATCGACGAGTACGGCGTGATGGGGCCGGTCAAGGCGGCGCTGGAGGCCTCCGTTCGCTACCTGGCCGTCGAACTGGGATCGGCAGGCATTCGGGTGAACGCCGTTTCGCCCGGCGCATTGCCCACGCGCGCGGCCTCCGGGCTGCCGAACTTTGATCACCTGCTCGACGACACCGCGCGACGTGCGCCATTGCGCCGGGCGCTCGACATCGATGACGTCGGCGCGCTGTGCACCTTTCTCGCCAGCGATGCCGCGCGCGCGATGACCGGCGGCGTTCACTACATCGACGCCGGGATGCACGTGCTCGGCTGACGCGAGTCGGCCGCTCCCGGCATGCGTCGCGATTCACCTTGCCCCTCTGGAGAACAGTGTTATGGATGCTGCCACGCAACTGGCGCGCAGTGACGAGATCGCCGCGGAGATTGTCCACGTCCTGCATAAGCGCACGCGGCACGCGCTGGAACAGTACGGGAAACGGTTGGGCGAAGCACTCGACGGCAGCGACAGCCCCAGCCACGATCCGGGCGCCGCGCCTTCGGGCACACCTTTCTCGCCGCTGAGCGCATGGCATTACGCGGTCGACGCCGTGCAGCGCTCGCTGCTGTTCTGGGACACGCTGCGCGAGCGCGGCACGCAATACGTCGAGCGCGCGGCCCAGGGGCTCAAGCCGGTGCTGCATTTCGACTACGACGTCGTGCTCGACGGGCGGCAGTTCGAGCGGCCCGTCAATTACGCGCTCGTTCACATCCAGCCGCCGGACGGCGTGATCGTCGACGCCGCGAAACGGCCTTACCTGATCATCGATCCGCGCGCGGGGCACGGCCCCGGAATCGGCGGCTTCAAGGACGATTCGCAAGTCGGCGTTGCGTTGCGCGCAGGGCATCCGGTGTACTTCGTCGTGTTCTTCCAGGAGCCCGAGCCCGGCCAGACGCTGCTCGACGTGTGCGCGGCGGAACAGGCGTTCGTCCGGAAAGTGCGGGAACTGCATCCGGACAGCCTCAAGCCGGCCATCGTCGGCAACTGCCAGGGCGGCTGGGCCGCGATGATGCTCGCGAGTTCGTCCGCCGACGATACGGGCCCGATCGTCATCAACGGCGCCCCGATGTCGTACTGGAGCGGCGCATGGAGCGAGGGGCCCGGCGACAATCCGATGCGCTATGCGGGCGGCCTGCTCGGCGGCACCTGGCTCGCGTCGTTCTCGTCGGACCTCGGCAACGGCAAGTTCGACGGCGCGTATCTCGTGCAGAACTTCGAGAACCTGAACCCGGCGAATACGTTGTGGGACAAGTATTACCACGTGTACGACAACATCGACACCGAGCCGCCGCGCTTCCTCGAGTTCGAGCGCTGGTGGGGCGGCTACTACCTGATGAACCGCGAAGAGATCGAATGGATCACGCGCAACCTGTTCATCGGCAACAAGCTCTGGTCCGGCGAGGTGCGGGACGGGGCGGGCAAGGCGTTCGACCTGCGCGAGATCCGCTCGCCGATCATCCTGTTCGCGTCGATGGGCGACAACATCACGCCGCCGCAGCAGGCGTTCAACTGGGTCGCGGACATCTACGGCAGCACGGAGGAGATCAAGTCGCGCGGGCAGGTCATCATCGGGTTGATGGAGGAGGATGTCGGGCATCTCGGTATCTTCGTGTCGGGCAAGGTCGCGAAGAAGGAGCACGCACAGATCGTCAGCGTGCTGGATGCCGTCGAGACGCTGCCGCCGGGCCTCTATGCGATGTCGATCGAAGAGGTGAAAGGCGCCGACGGAAAGGTCGCGTACGACGTCACCTTCGCCGAGCACCGTCTCGAAGAGATCGCGCAACACTTCAACCGCTTCGGGCGCAAGGACGAACAGGCGTTCGCGGCCGTCGCCGAGCTGTCCGAATTCACGCAGCGCGCCTATGAACTGTTCATGCAGCCGTTCGTGCAGCAGGCATCGAGCGAGACCACGGCACAACTGTTGCGCGATTTTCATCCGCTGCGCGTTCAGCGCTGGGCGTTTTCGGACCTGAATCCGTGGCTGCGATGGCTGAAACCGGCCGCCGACACGGTCAAGGCGAACCGCCAGCCGGCCGACGATATCGAGCCGTGGCGCAGGCTCGAGCGTCGCGGCTCGGACGTCATCAGCGCGTCGCTCGACTATTTCCGCGCGATCCGCGATGCGGGCACCGAGGCGCTGTTCTTCACGCTGTATACGCAGCCGTTCATGCTGCGTTTCGCGGAGCAGTATCGCGACCGTCACGCTGCTTCGCCGGCGGCGACGGACCCCCGTGACCTGCCGTTCGTGAAGGAGGCGCTCGCGTCGATCGACCGGGGCGGCTACACCGAAGCAGTGGCGCGCGCAGCGTTCCTGCTCGAGCGCAGCGGCGAGCCGTTTCCGCTGGCGCAGCTTGCGACCGAGCGCGAACTCGCCGAAACCTACGCCGACTACCTTCCGGACCTGCCGCCCGACCAGTGGCGGCGCATCTACGGCGAGCAGGAGATCATCGCGACGTATGCGTCGCAACAGGCCGTCGCCACGCTGCCGGCCCTGCTTGCCCGGCCGGAGGATCGCGGGCGGCTGCTGACGTTGCTGGACAAGCTGCTGGGCGATCCGCGCGTGCAAAGCGCGGCGGTGAGCGAGCAACAGTGGGCGGCCCTGCAACGCATCCGCGCGGTGCTGGGCGCGCCGCCCGCGAAGCGGCCGGCCAAGGGGCCGGTCGCGGCCCTCGATCGTGTGCAGTGACGGACAGCAAGGAATCGCAATGGAAACCAGACACGAGAAGTATCACCGCCTGATCGAACACTGCCGGACGCTGGCGCCGATGCCGACGGCCGTCGTGCATCCGTGCGATCGAAGCTCGCTCGAGGGGGCGCTCGAGGCGGCGCGCAAGCGGCTGATCGCACCGATCCTGGTCGGCCCGCGCGCACGGATCGAAGCGACCGCCGCGCAGTGCGGGCTGTCGATCGCCGATCACGAGATCGTCGATGCGCCGTACAGCGAGGCGTCGGCGGCCGCGGCGGTGCGGCTCGTTCGCGACGGGCGGGCGGCCGCGCTGATGAAGGGCAGCCTGCATACCGACGAGCTCATGGCCGAAGTGGTGCGTCACGATGCCGGATTGCGCACCGGCCGGCGCATCAGCCATTGCTTCGTCATGGACGTGCCCGCGCACGCCGATCCGCTGATCGTGACCGACGCGGCGATCAATATCGCGCCGACGCTCGAGGAAAAGGTCGACATCCTGCAGAACGCGATCGATCTTGCGCATGCGCTGGCATTTCCGCAGGTATTCGTGGCGATCCTGTCGGCGATGGAGACGGTCAACCCGAAAGTGCCGTCGACGCTCGAAGCCGCCGCGCTGTGCAAGATGGTGGACCGGCGGCAGATTACCGGCGCGCTCGTCGACGGCCCCCTTGCGCTCGACAACGCGATCGACCCCGAGGCTGTGCGCATCAAGCAGATCGATTCGCCGGTGGCCGGGCATGCGAACGTGCTGATGGTGCCGGACCTCGAAGCGGGCAACATGCTCGCCAAGAGCCTGTCGTTCCTCGCGGGCGCGGACGCGGCGGGGATCGTGCTCGGCGCGCGCGTGCCGATCATCCTGACGAGTCGCGCCGATTCGTTGATCACCCGGCTGGCTTCATGCGCGGTCGCGATGCTCGTCGCGAACGCGCAGCGTGAAGCCGCCGCGCGCGCGGGGTGACGCCATGGCAGACGTGATTCTGGTGTTGAATGCCGGCTCGTCGAGCATCAAGTTTTCCGCATTCGACGTGCAGGGCGACACGCTCGGGCTGATCGTGCACGGTCAGGTCGACGGCCTGTATACGGCCACCGCGCACTTCAGCGCCGTCGACCGTCACGCGGAACGTCACGAGCAGCAATGGGGCGGCGGCGATACGTTCGGCCATCACGAAGGGCTCGCGCAGATCGCCGCGTTCCTGGAGGCGCATCGGGAAGGGCATCGTCTCGCGGCGGTGGGCCATCGCGTCGTGCACGGCGGGCAGCGCTTCAGCGGCCCGGTGCGCGTCACGCCCGCGATCGTGGCCGAGCTGGAAAAGCTCACCCCGCTCGCGCCGTTGCATCAACCGCACAACCTGACGCCGATTCGCATCCTCGAAACGGTGCGGCCCGGTATCGAGCAGGTGGTCTGCTTCGACACGGCGTTCCACTGCACGCAGCCCGCGGTGGCCCAGGCGTTCGCGCTGCCGGAGTCGATCACCGGCCGGGGCGTGCGCCGCTACGGCTTCCACGGGCTCTCGTACGAGTACATCGCGAGCGTGCTGCCCGACGTCGCGCCTCGGGCGGCGCGCGGGCGCACGGTCGTCGCCCACCTTGGCAACGGCGCGAGCATGTGTGCGCTCGTGGCGGGCAAGAGCGTTGCCAGCACGATGGGGTTCACGGCGGTCGACGGACTGCCGATGGGCACGCGTTGCGGCAACCTGGACCCGGGCGTCGTGCTGTTCCTGATGGAAGAGCTCGGGATGGACGTGCGCGCCGTCGAGGATCTGCTGTATCGGCGCTCCGGCCTGCTCGGGGTGTCCGGCATATCGAGCGACATGCGCACCCTGCTCGCGAGCGACGATCCACGCGCGCGCTTCGCGATCGAGCTGTACGTCTACCGCATCGCGCGCGAACTCGGCTCGCTTGCCGCCGCCATGGAAGGCATCGACGCCATCGTCTTCACGGCGGGGATCGGCGAGCACGCGGCGGCGATTCGCGAAGGGGTGATGCGCCGTGCGGCCTGGCTCGGCGTCGAGATCGATGTCGACGCGAACCACGCCGGCGGGCCGCTCGTCACGACGGCGTCGAGTCGCGTACCGGCGTGGGTGATTCCGACCAACGAAGAACTGATGATCGCGCACCATACGCGCGAGCTGATCCGGTGACGGGCGGACGAACGAACGGAGAAAGGAGCCGTCATGGCCGAACTGTTGTTGGTCAATGTCGAGGAACACGCACGCGACGACGAGGTCGGCGCGTTCCTGACCCAGTATGGATTCCCGCGGTTCGATGCGATCGAGCGCGTGCCGGCCGGGATTGGCAACCCGGTCGCGCTGCTCAGGTTCAGCACGCTGTCGTCGGTGGCGCTCTACACGCTGCGCGCGCGGATCGATCACATATCGTGGCGGGGGCGGTCGATTCGTGCGCATATCCTGCCGGACCGGAAGGACTGAACGGCTTCGTGTGCCTGTGTGGCTCAAGGGGTGAATGCGGGTCGACTCGCCCGCCCATGCGCGTTTCCAGCACGATTTTTGAATCGCCGTGTGTCGTGTTCGTGCACAGATACGTTGGGATACAAAGCCTCCAGAGGCCTTGGGTATAAATCCGGTGAAGCGATTCACGCGGCGGCGCGGTGCCATGCGCCGCCGTTGCGAACGCCGATTCCCGGGTGCCCGCACGTGCCGCGGGGCCCCTTCTTAGCGATCGACACTGGAGAACGAGTCATGCCTGATACCGTGAACACCCGCCGCCGCCTGATCCTCGGTACGACGCTGGCGAGCCTGAGCCTCGCCGACCTCGGGTTCAGCGCCCTTGCGCATGCGCAGCCGGTGCCCGATGCGGCGCCTGCGAAGCGCACGGCCGGCGTCGCGTCGCTGGGTACGATCCACCAGATCGACGCGGGCGTGCTCAACGTCGGGTATGCGGATCTCGGGCCGCAGAACGGCCCCGTCGTGTTCCTGCTGCACGGCTGGCCGTACGACATCTACAGCTACGCGGAAGTCGCGCCGCTGCTCGTCGCGGCCGGCTATCGCGTGATCGTGCCGTACCTGCGCGGCTACGGTTCGACGACGTTCCGCTCGGCCGACACGGTGCGCAACGGCCAGCAGGCCGTGACCGCTGTCGACATCATCGCGCTGATGGACGCGCTGAAGATCGACCGCGCGGTGTTCGGCGGCTACGACTGGGGCGCGCGCACGGCCGACATCATCGCGGCGCTGTGGCCGCAGCGCGTGAAGGCGCTGGTATCGGTAAGCGGCTACCTGATCGGCAGCCAGGAGGCGAACCGCAAGCCGCTGCCGCCGCAGGCCGAGTTCCAGTGGTGGTATCAGTTCTACTTCACGACCGAGCGCGGCGCGCTGGGCTACGCGGCGAACCGCGACGCGTTCAACAAGCTGATCTGGCAACTCGCGTCGCCGAAGTGGCAGTTCTCCGACGAAACCTATGCACGCTCGGCCGCGTCGTTCCAGAACCCGGATCACGTCGCCGTCGTGATTCACAACTATCGCTGGCGCCTCGGGCTCGCGAAGGGCGAGGCGCAGTACGACGACCTCGAGCGGCGTCTTGCCGCCGGGCCCGCGATTACGGTGCCGACGATCACGATGGAAGGCGACGCGAACGGTGCGCCGCATCCGGAACCGGCCGCGTATGCGAAGAAGTTCACGGGCAAGTACCAGCACCGGACGATCACCGGCGGCATCGGCCACAACCTGCCGCAGGAGGCGCCGCAGGCGTTCGCGGACGCGATCCTGCAGGTGGAGCACCTGTGATGCGGGCACGCGTGGACGTGGTGCGGCGCACCGCGCGCCGCGTGTTCGTCGCGGGCGTGCTGGCGGCCGGTGCGGGGTTGGCGAGCGGCCCGGCCGCGTTGGCGGAGCAGCCGCAGCCGGCTGCCGCCGCGTCGCCGATCTACGGCGTGACGATTCCGCCCGGCTACCGGAAGTGGGAAATGGTCGCGCCGGCCGAAGAGGCCGCGCCGCTCGATGAACTGCGCGTGGTGCTCGCCAACCCCGTCGCGATCCGCGCGCTCGAACAGGCGACGCTGCCGTTCCCGGACGGCGCGATCCTCGTGAAGCTCGCGTACAAGCGCAAGCAGTCCGACGCGTTCCCGCCGGCGACGGTGCCGGGCCAGGCGACGACGGTCCAGGTGATGGTGAAGGACTCGCGCCGTTATGCATCGACGGGCGGCTGGGGGTTCGGGCGCTTCATCAACGGCGTGCCGGCCGATATCGGCCAGCATCGGACGTGCTTTGCGTGCCACGAGGCGCGTGTGAAGAATCACGATGACGTGTTCACGCGGCTGGCGCCGTGACGCGCGTGGCGTGATGTGTTCGACCGAAAGGCGTGCCGTGTGTGGCACGCCTTTTTTCATGGCGGGTGGGCCTTGGGGCGCACATCGGCAAACGGGGCAGCGAACGATGCGGCAGCCCGGTTTGTATCGCACTGTATCTGCGGCCGCTCCTGAAAAACTGGCATGCGGAAAGCACCGATTTCGGAAACATGGCAGATACGTGCGCGGGTTCTACTGTCGACATGCAGGAAACGTTCGATGCCAGACGATCTGGATCGGATGCCGAATGATCGACTGACCTACTTCCTTCAAGGAGAACCTTCATGAAAGCCGCTCGAATCCTCGCCGTCGCCGTCCTCGCCGCCATCCCCGCATTGTCGTTCGCCGATACCGGCCACGGCCTCACGCGTGCCGACGTGCGCGCCGAACTCGTCCGCCTGGAACAGGCCGGCTACAACCCGGCCCGCAGTGAACCGCATTACCCGGAGGACGTCGCCGCCGCGCTGCAGGTCGCGCGCTCCGACCAGAACGGCCCGTCGAAGTCGCAGGGCGACAACATGGCCGACGCATCGACGCCTGTCGGCCATCGCGGCGCGACGCAAGCGCCCGCCGCACCGAATGCCGCTGACAACTTGTACGCGCATTCGTGATGGGCTGCCGCGCTTGCCGCCGGCGGGCGCGGCCATCCCTGCAGTACTTCAGGTGAAAAACACAGCAAAGCAAGGAGCATGACGATGGCCGGTTTGATGAAACGCGTTCTGGTATCCGCCGCGGTGATCGGTGGACTGTTCGGTGCGGCGGCGGCGCAGGCTGCGCCGAAAGAAGACCTGAAGGGCACGAACGTCGTGCTCGTGCACGGCGCGTTCGCCGACGGGTCGAGCTGGAGCCGCGTGATTCCGCTGCTCGAGGCACGCGGGCTGCACGTGGTGTCGGTGCAGAATCCGTTGAGCTCGCTCGCGGACGATGCGGCCGCGACGAAGCGCACGATCGACGCGCAGCAGGGGCCGGTCGTGCTGGTCGGCCATTCATGGGCCGGCGTCGTGATCAGCGAGGCGGGTAACGACGACAAGGTGAAGTCGCTCGTGTACGTCGCCGCGTTCGCGCCCGACAACGGCCAATCGATCGCCGACGTCACGCAGGGGCTGCCGGCGCCCGCCTGGGCCAGTGAACTGCGCAAGGAAGCCGGCGGTTTCGCGACGCTGTCGGACAAGGCGATCGCGCAGGATTTCGCGCCGGACCTGCCGCCCGCGCAGCAGCGCATCGTCGCGGCGACCCAGGGGCCGTGGTATGGCGGCTGCATCTCGGAGAAGGTCACGCAGGCCGCGTGGCATGCGAAGCCGTCGACGTTCGTCGTCGCGACGCAGGACAAGATGATCGACCCGACGCTGCAGGAATCGATGGCGAAGCGGATCGGCGCGACCGTCGCGCGCGTGAACGGCAGCCATGTGTCGATGCTGAGCCAGCCGAAGGCGGTGGCCGATGCGATCATCGCGGCCGCGGAGCGTGTGAAGCAGGATGCGCAGTGAGGGAAGGCGGCGCCGTATGGCGCCGCGAATCGTGCACCCGCGCAACGTCGATGGTTAGCAGCTCGATTGAATCGTGGCTGCCGTCGCAATGTTGGGATTTCCGTCCAAAACACCAGGCATGACGGAAATATGACCGGGGTGGAAGTTGGCGACGCACGAGAAACCGACACTCGTGTTGTTGAGAATCGTCATTGAAACATCGGGCGCTTGCCAGTGAAGCGAGGTGTTTGTCCACGGCGCACCCGACGATGCCGTGCATGTTGCGTTATCGGTGACCGATGTACAGGAATGCTCAGGGACGTCTGCGCATGCACCGGTGATGCGGGCAGCAGCAGTGGAGTCGACAGACGTGTCGAGATTCATTCTACTTGGAGCTTTGTTCACTCAACGTTGACCTCTAAAGTTACTTGAAGGTTGTGGCCGAAGCCGGCCGGTCCGCCGGCCTCAGGGTTGCTCTGAGGCTCGGTTCAGCCATCGCGACCACCCGTCCACGATGTCGCGCTGACAATAGGATGTCGTTTTGCTCTATTGCAGCGGTCATTCGCTCGACGGAGCGAACCGGGCTCGCTTTAGAATCCGGAAAGGATGGTTCGCCAAGCCGATTCGCTCACGGTGAGAAAACGAGACGTCATGAAGAGACGATGCCTTCTGAAGGGTGTTGCCGCGCTGCCTTTCCTCCCAACCCCCTCGATTTTTGCCGATGTGATTCCAGCCGTGGCTGGAACAAGCCGCGTTCGGCCTGGCGATCCTGCGTGGCCGGACACTGAGGAATGGGAGGCGCTGAGTCGCGCAGTGGGTGGAAATTTGATGCGACCGACGACCATCTGGGAGACGTGCGCGCAAGCGCCCCGCACGCCCGATTGTCTAGCTCGCCTGGAGGAAGCGCGAAACCCGATCGCGCTCGGTGACGATCCTGGCGGCACGCAGATCTCAGGGTGGCTCGACGGATGGACACCCCGCGCGAGCGCGTACGCTCTGGCGGCCCGTTCTACCGCCGACGTGGTTGCGGGCATCGATTTCGTGCGCCAACACAATTTGCGTCTGGTGGTGAAAGGCGGAGGGCACAGTTATCTGGGCGGCTCGAACGCGCCGGATTCCCTTTTGATCTGGACACGCGCGATGAACCGCATCGAGCTACACGATGCATTCGTTCCCTTGGGCTCGTCGATGCCTCCGACATCGGCTGTGACTGTCGAGGCCGGCTGCATGTGGATCGACGTCTACACGGCCGTCACCACCCAGGCTGGGCGATACGTCCAGGGAGGCGGTTGTGCGAGCGTGGGGGTGGCCGGCCTCGTTCAGGGCGGCGGTTTCGGATCGTTCTCGAAGCGTTACGGATTGGCGGCCGCGAGCCTGCTCCAGGCCGAGATCGTCACCGCTGACGGCGTTGTCCGCACCGTTAACGCCTCGCGGGAGCCCGACCTGTTCTGGGCGCTGAAAGGCGGAGGTGGCGGCAGTTTCGGTGTGGTGACCAGGCTCACTTTGCAGACCCACGATCTGCCTGAGCACTTTGGTTGGGCTGAGTTCACGGTCAAGGCGTCATCGCGTGAGGCTTACCGGCGGCTGGTTGAACGGCTCGTCGGCCACTATGCCGAAAACCTGTTCAACCCCCAATGGGGCGAGCAGCTTGTGTTTCACGAAGACGAAGTCCACGTGTCGATGGTGTGTCAGGGCCTCAACGACGGACGAGCCAAATCGGTCTGGGCACCTTTCATCGATTGGGTACGCGCCTTACCGGCAGATTTCGCCTTCAATGACGAACCTCGAATCGGCGCCGGTCCCGCACGCCGCTGGTGGGATATCAAGGCCAACCCGGGGCTGGTGCCCGACCCACGAGCCGGAGCGGCTACCCGGCACGGTTGGTGGCGAGGCGATGGAGACGAGGCCTCCCTATTTCTGTACGGCTACGCGTCACAATGGCTGCCCGCGACGCTTCTCGCAGCCGCCCGACGCGGCGAGCTTGCCGGGGCGCTCGTGGAGGCCGCTCAATTTCAGGCCGTGGAACTGCATGTCAACAAAGGACTCGCCGGTGCCCCTGCGGAAGTAAACGAGCACGCACGTCAGTGCGCGATGAATCCCAAAGTCGCCGACGCGTTCGCCTTGATGATTGTGGCTGCGGGCGGTCCGCCGCCGTTTGCGGGTCTCCCGATCACGCCGCCTGACATGACGGAGGCATATCGCCAAGCCGAGCGTGTGGCCAAAGCTGCGGCCGTTCTTAAAGCATTGTCACCACAAAGTGGCTCCTATCTTTCGGAAGCAGATTTTTTCCGTGGAGATTGGCGCGAAGCGTTTTGGGGGGTGAATTATGCGCGGCTGAAAGCGATCAAGAACCGCTACGACCCCGAGGGATTCTTTTTCGTCCATCACGGGGTCGGCAGCGAGGACTGGAGCGCCGACGGCTTTACGCCGGTGCGGTCGTGATTGTTGGGATGTCCGGTGATTGACTTGCAGCGGTCGGGAGTCGTTCATTCGGAGCGCAGACCGATGCGGGTCGGGTGCTGCCCTTCACATCGGGCGGGATTCGCACTCCATTTCGGACATTCGGACGTTCATGCAGCAGCGGTCCTACCTTCTACAGCATGATCGACTGAGGCACTTCACGGCAGACACAGCAGCTTTTACGAAATGGCTTCTTGCGTCGGGAGTGCCGCAGCGACCGCGTCGCCCATCTCGCTGGTGCCGACCTTGCGCGTGCCGGCTTCCCAGATGTCAGCCGTGCGCAGCCCTTGCATGAGCACCCGCTTGACCGCCGTCTCAATGCGCAGGGCTTCATTGGGGAGGTTCAGAGAATGGCGCAGCATCATTGCCGCAGACAGGATGGTCGCAAGCGGATTCGCGATGTCCTTGCCCGCGATGTCCGGCGCAGATCCGTGTGACGGCTCATACAAGCCCTTGCCATTCGCATCGAGGGACGCAGAAGGCAACATGCCAATCGAGCCGGTCAGCATCGCCGCTTCGTCCGACAGGATATCGCCGAACAGGTTGCCGGTGACAATCACGTCAAACGCCTTCGGTGCGCGCACCAGCTGCATTGCGGCGTTGTCGATATACATGTGTGAGAGCTCGACGTCGGGATATTCGCTGGCCACCCTTGTTATCGTGTCACGCCAGAATTGCGAGGTTTCGAGCACATTGGCCTTGTCGACGTTACACAAGCGCTTGCTGCGCTTTTGCGCGGCACGAAAGGCGACATGGGCCACGCGAACGATTTCCGGCGTGCTGTAACGCATGGTGTCAAATCCTTCTTCATGACCCTGGAATGGCCCGTCGGGTGCGATACGCGTGCCGCGCGGCTCGCCAAAATACACGTCGCCGGTCAGGTCGCGGATGATCAGGATGTCGAGACCGCCAACGACTTCTGGCTTAAGCGTCGATGCTGCTGACAGTTCCGGATACAGCATCGCAGGACGCAGGTTGGCGAACAAGGCCAGATGCTTGCGCAGGCCGAGGATCGCTTGTTCCGGTCGCAGTGGTCGTTCGAGCTTGTCGTATTGCCAGTCGCCAACGGCGCCAAGAAGAATAGCGTCGGCTGATTTTGCCAACGCGAGCGTACGCTCGGGCAACGGGTGGCCGTGGATGGCATAGCCGGCACCGCCAACTGGTGCTTCTTCCAGTTCGAAGGAACAATCAAGCGCGTTGAGTACCTTGACGGCCTGCGCCGTGATTTCAGGACCAATGCCGTCACCGGGCAAAACCGCAATTCTTGGATTCATGCGAATGGAGTCTCCGTTGATTGAAGGACTCCAGCCTAACCGACGTACTCTCATGAAAAAAGATTAAGCATTTATCCCGGTACAGATCATGCCATGCTGCCTGAACCGCACTCGACCCGGCAGACGTGAGATGAAGGGGATCGCCGAGCGTCTCGTGCTTGATGCGCCGACCTCACGCGAACACGTAGAGCGGGCTGGTGAAGCCCTCGACGTAGACGAGCACCGAGTACGGTTGCAAAAGTCACTGGAACGAGGCGTTCTCAATGCGACGGAAAGGCAAAACCGTCGCCGATGCAATGCTTCGACCGGATTCGGCAGCGTGCTGCTTCGTCGGCGCATTGAGTACGCAGTCTTTGCCATGAGATGCAGACTTCCGCAAACGGCTTCGGCAATCAACTACTTTTTCGCCGAGATTGCGTGCATTTGACCGACTGACCTGTCGTGATCCACTGTGAATCCGACCCGTTGCAACTCTGCGACCTGGCTTGCGGGTGACAGGCGCAGCTTCTTGTAGCTGCTCTTGTAGAGCCTCCATGCCTCGCCCTCACGCACATGGATCAGATCGGTGACCACAACGTTTTCAGGTTCGTATTCAAGCACGCAAGTCATGAGGCGCTTGTCGTCGGCGCGAACCGGGATGAAACGCTCCAGTCCCACCCGTTCTCGTGAAAGATCACGGAAAGTCAGCACGAGGCGCCCGTCCGGTTCCAGGGCATCGTAGGCGTCCCGATAGAGTCTCGATACATCGTCCTGCCGTTCCAGATGTGTCAGCGTGTCTCCCATGCAAACGATGACACTGACCGAGCCGCATTCGACCAGGGTTGGAAAGGCGCGCAGATCGGCAAACACGGGCGTGACCCGATCGTCGTCCACCGCCTTTTCCAATTCCGCGAGAAGATCCCGGCTGGTGTCGATCGCAATGACAGTGCCGTAGCCGAGATTGACGAGCGCCATGGACTGATATCCCGGTCCACACCCAAGATCGACGGCGACGGCCTTCGGTCCGCAGTTCAAGCCCAGCTCGGCAAGAAGCGCTTTCTGCTCGGCGGCCTTATCGCTGACCGTCGCGCCGCTCATCCACGAATAGTGGGCGGCCAGGAGATCATCATAGTGGCGAGTCACCTGGCTCGCGGGGCGGGCGCCCATGCAGTCACAGATTGATTTTGTCATCCTGACGATCCTGGCGATCTCGACCAGACGACGCGGTGCGGCCCCGCGCGAACTGAAGCGCCGCGTCGGCGACGCGCCAGCCGAGGTGGCGCGCGGTGGCGAGATCCGCTTCGGGAGGCGCGGCCTCGGGCCCTTGATCCGTATTCGATTGCGCGCCCGCACCTAACCAGAAACCCAGCCGATTGAGATCCTCCGCCGAGCCCGTGGTCGAGTTATTGGCAGGAGGCAGGCCAAGATTGACCCAGTGCATGCCGTGCTGGGCGGCGAACAAGGCAAGCTGCACAAGCGTGGACAGTTTGTCTCCGGCGTGCGCGCCGGAATTCGTGAATCCGGCCGCAATCTTGTCCTTCCACAGGAAGCCCCTGAACATCACCGCACTGGAGGTCGCCTCCTGAAAGGCTTTGAATTCCGCCGACACGCCCGCCATATAAGTCGGCGCGCCGAAAATGATTGCGTCGGCAAGTGCGAGTTCGTCCCAGCGCGCTGGCGCGTCCTCGCAAGCGACAAGAAATCCCGTTGCGCCGGCAGCACGGGCGACCCCTTCCTTTACGGCCATCGCCTGCCGTGCGGTATGGCCATAACGGCTATGAAAGACAATCGCTACACTTGCATTCGTCACTGACTTCTCCTGGAAGATCGACATCCCTATCCCGCTTCATCTGGCCAGCCGCCGCACTACAGTTCGACCAGCACCACGCCTTTGAGCCTGCCCGCACACGCCTCCTGCAATGCCGCCGGGGCATTGTCGAGGCCACGGAAGGTCGTGCACGGCAGACAAATCGCACTGGCTTGCCGCCATTCGTGCAGGCGGTCCAACCATTCGTCGATCACACCGGGATCGTCTTCGCATGCGCTGTAGCCGCGCAGCGTGATGCCCTTGATCGGAAGCCGAAACGTATCGATCTCGGCCGGCGCGATAGAGCTGGCGTGCTCGGCACTCAGTTCCGCGACGAGGGCGCCCAGGATGACGAAACGCGCTCCCTCTCGCGCCAGCCCCACGGCGGCGCTCAATTGTTCGCCGCCAACCATGTCGACGAAAACATCGATGCCATCAGGCGCAGCGTCGGCCAGTTGCGCGACGAATGGACTACCGTCGCGCACGATCACCGCGTCATAGCCGAGCTCCCGCCTCATCCACGCCGCCTTGTCCGGGCTGCGCGTGCTGCCGATGACTCGCCCGGCACCGAGCCTGCGCGCGATCTGTCCGGCCATCGATCCGATGGCGCCTGCTCCGCTCGATACGAGCACCGTGTCGCCCCGCTTGATCTGTATTCCACGCGTCAGCGCCGCATAGGCGGTCGAGCCATGACCGAGGTAAGCCGCGGCATCGAGGCCTTCGCCGGGCAACGCCTCGCAGCGATGCGCGTCGACGACCGCATAGTCGCGCCAACCCAGCGGATGCAGGACAATCTCGCCCACCTGCAGTCCGGATTCCGGCCCTGCGGCGATCACCTCGCCAATCGCCGCGTCCGCCAGGGCGTCGCCGGGCTTGAGGGGCGGAAACGGAATGCCCTTGATCTCTTTCGCGTCGCGGCTGGACATCAGGCGCGTCGACACCGAGATGCGGAACCACCGGTTGCGTAGCAGCACCTGATGGGGCGCCAAAGGCGGCAAGGAAGTCTCGACAATCGAGAAATGAGCCGACTGGAGCGTGCCATCCGGGTGGGTGGCGAGTTGAACCTGACGTGAAACACGGGGATGCAAATCCATGGGGGACTCCTTCGATCCGGCGCAGGCAGCATCGCCGAGCGACACGTTTTGCCTGCGAAGGTATAGTGAAATTTTTGCGTGAATCCACAGCCATGGCTACTCGCTTTTCCGCTCCCCCTCCATCGGGCCGCCGAGTCCCCAGGCAGCAGCGTTCGCGCGCCACGGTCGATGCACTCGTCGAGGCTGCTGCTCACGTTCTCGCCGCTCGCGGCTGGGCGAAGTTCACGACCAACGAAGTGGCCCACGTCGCCGGCGCAAGCATTGGATCGTTGTATCAATACTTTCCCGACAAGCTGGCGCTGGCCGAGGCGATCCGTGCGCGTCACCTCGGTGCAGTACTTGCTGCGTTGCCGGATCCCGGCGCGTGCGACGACGCCATTCCGCCTGTGACGCGGGCCGCTCGATTGATCGACGGCATCATCGCGATCCATTCGGCGGATCAGAGGGTGCATCGGGTGCTGCTCGAAGAAGTCCCACTCGCGGCGCGCTCAAGCAATGACGCATTCGAGGTGGAATACCTGCGCCGTTACCAGGCGTTGATCCGGCCAGGCGCGCCGCACGCCGCCGACCCGCGGGATACGATTGCCGCCCAGGTGCTCGCCGCGGCCGTGGAAGGCACGGTCCACGCCGCCGCGTTGCGCGGCACGCTCGGGGTACCCGAGGTGCGGCGGGAACTCAACGGCCTGGTATGCGGCTATCTGCGTGAACGCGGCGTCCGAGCCATCGAGCGATGAGGAACAAGCGCCTCCTGCATTTGCGGGCATTCCTGAACTCGCCGCACGTGGAGAGGGTACCTGCTGCGTTGGAACTGCCTGCGGACGCTCCATGAGCGTTTGCTCAGCGAACTGGGCAACGAGGTGAGTCGGGTATCCGCCGAAGGCGATCTGCGGATCGCAACGTCGAGAGACTGCCGTGTGGAAACAGCACAACCCTACGCCTCGATATCTGTTGCCGCGAGACCCTGAACTTCTCTCGGGCGAAGGATTTTTTCAACGAGGCGAGCCGACATCTGGCGGGTCAATAGTCTCTGCAAGTTCGCAAGCAGTCGATTTCGCGCTCCCACAACCCGATAGCTCAGATTGCGATCGAGCGCCCGCAACGCATCCTGCACCACGTTCGCGACCGGCATCGGCACGCCGACTGCAGCCTCCCTCGCGCCAACAACGTCGAAAAAGGCCGTTTGCGTCGCACCAGGACATAGTGCGACGACCCGGATGCCCCGATGCCGGTTCTCAGCCCAGACGGCCTCCGAAAATGACAGGAGAAAGGCTTTCGTCGCGCCGTAGACCGCCATATACGGATCGGGCTGGAATGCCGCGGTTGACGCGACGTTGATGACTGCGCCATCGGATCGCGCTTGCATCCCCGGCAGCAGAAGATGAGTCAGCTCGACCGCGGCGATGCAGTTCACCTGAACTTCATCGCGCTGGCGCGTCAACGGAATCGTTTCAAAGCGCCCGTAAGCCGCGAAGCCCGCATTGTTGATCAGCACATCGACGAACATGCCTGTCGCCTTCAGATGACGATCGATCGTGTTGACGGCGTCGGCCGCGCTCAGGTCGACCGTCAGGAAATGGGCGTCGCACGCATGGTCGCGTCGCAGTTCCGCGGCCAGATCGCGCAGCGTGTCGTGAGAGCGTGCGACCAGCAGGAGTCTCGCCCCGCGTTCGGCCAACGCATAGGCAAACGCGCGCCCGATACCCGACGATGCACCCGTGACGAGTGCTGTTTTACCGCGAAAATCGAAAGATTTGCTCATGGCCTGCTGATGGAGTGGAACGGGAGTTGCACTCTAAACCGTTGACTATAGGCAACGGTCAAGCGTAAATGACGCTCCACGACATTGATTGGAGGCAGCATGCGCATCGGCGAGCTATGCAAGCGGGCGGGTGTATCGCGCGACACCGTCCGTTACTACGAGCGTATGGGCCTGCTGGACAAAACACCACAACCTAACGCGACGAACACTTACAAGCACTATTCGGAACTTTCGTTACAGCGGATACGGCTGATCGTCCACGCGAAGGCGTTGGGCTTCACGCTGGCGGAAATTGGCGACGTTGTCCATGTATGGGAAAGTCCGACGTTCGGCGTTGAGCAAAAGGTCGTGTGCCTGCAAGCAAAGCTCGCTGAACTCGACGCAAAGCATCTCGCGCTGATCACGCTGCGAGCAGGGTTGCTGAATGCGTTGGCCAAAGTTGGCGGAGAGTGTGTCGAAGATGAAATTGCGTGATCCGTCGCGGCCGAGCCAGTGTCATGATGCCTCGAACAGGGCCGTCAATGGCCGCTTGGATCGCGCGCGCGAGTCCGCGCGATGAGAGCCGGTCGCCCGCGCTCCCGCATTGACGCCTTCTGACCGTCTGTATAGTCGATCCGCCACCTCTGTTTCATTGCAACACGCGTCGCTGCCATGCGGCCTCAAGTGTGTTGCATCGACGGGTTGAATCCGCAGCAGATCACGGACACTCAAATACTGGGTTCATGCGCCCGCGCCGCGCAGAGGCTCATTTCCGAAGACAAGGCGACAACCAGGCCGATGGCGTGCTTCTCGCATCCCGGCGTCATGTCTCGATCGTTCTGATTCCCCACCCGCTATCTCGCGCACCAGGCGATGGCCTCCGGCCGCCGCAAAACTCCCCACCTGGATCCGCCCGTTCACGCTCCCCGGCTATTGCATTCCTCGCGCCGCTGATTAGGAAATGAATTTTTATTGGTTCTGCTTGCCCGGCCGCACTCGCATAGTGGCGCTGACGGCTATAGACAGCACGCAAGCTGCAACGGCCGCATTCCCGGTGTTTTTTGATCATACGAATCAACGAAAACAAGGACGTGTCATGACGGTTGCATTGGAACAACGAACCGCCGCGCAGCAGGCGCTCGAAGACGCGCGCGCGGCGGCAGCAGCGGCCGGCACGCCCTATGCGGGCGGCGTCGCGCCGGAAGCCGCATGGGCGCTGTTCTCTGCCGGCGACGCAGTGCTGGTGGACGTGCGCACCGCCGAGGAACGGAAATTCGTCGGCCACGTACCGGAGTCGCTGCATGTGCCGTGGGCAACGGGCACGAGCCTGACGCGCAACCCGCGCTTCGTGCGCGAACTGGAGGCGAAGACCGGCAAGGCGGCCGTCGTGTTGCTATTGTGCCGCAGCGGCAACCGCTCGGCGCAGGCGGCCGAGGCCGCGACGAAGGGGGGCTTTGCGCAGGTATTCAACGTGCTCGAAGGGTTCGAGGGCGACCTCGACGAACGGCAGCATCGCGGCGGCAGCAATGGCTGGCGTTTTCGCGGCCTGCCGTGGGTGCAGGACTGATTCACGGCCGTTACAGGGAGAAAGCAGCATGGCCGCATTCGACATCGACGACATCGTTCAATCGCTGCAGACCGTGCGCCGCGCGTGGCGCGAGAAGCAGCGCCGCTCGCTCGAGCCGGGCGGGCGCGACCTGCCGGCGCGCGAGGCGCTCGCGCAGATCATCGGCGGGCTGAAGGGCGTGCTGTTCCCGATGCGGCTCGGGCCGCCCGACCTGCGCCAGGAGAGCGAGAATTTTCACGTGGCCCATGCGCTCGATGCGGCGTTGAATGCGCTGCTCGCACAGGTGAAGCTGGAATTGCGCTACGCGGCGCGCCAGCGCAATGCCGACGTGCTGGTCGAAAACGTCGATGACGTCGCGTCGACAGCCGTGCAGGCATTTGCCGCGCGCCTGCCCGAGATTCGCCGGCTGCTCGACAGCGACGTGCTGGCCGCATTCCACGGCGACCCGGCGGCCGGCAGCGTCGACGAAGTGCTGCTGTGCTACCCGGGCATCCTCGCGATGATCCACCACCGGCTCGCACATGAGCTGTACGGGCTCGGCCTGCCGCTGCTCGCACGGATCATCGCCGAGCAGGCGCATGCGGAGACGGGCATCGACATTCATCCGGGCGCGCGCATCGGCGCGGGCTTCTTCATCGACCACGGCACGGGCGTCGTGATCGGCGAGACGGCGATCATCGGCGAGCGCGTGCGCGTGTACCAGGCCGTCACGCTCGGCGCGAAACGCTTTCCGCGCGACGCGGCCGGCCACCTGGAGAAGGGCCTGGCGCGCCATCCGATCGTCGAGGACGACGTGGTGATCTATGCGGGCGCAACGATCCTCGGCCGCGTGACGATCGGGCGCGGCGCGGTGATCGGCGGCAACGTGTGGCTCACGCAGGACGTGCCGGCCGGCGCGAACATCACGCAGGCCGTGCTGCGCAGCGAAGCGAACGCCGCGCCGCGCGCGGCGGCGCGGGTTGCATAGGAGGCCCGATGAGCGACCTCATCCATCACTTCGGCGCCAACGTGCGCAAGCTGCGCGAAGCGCGCACGTGGTCGCAGGAGCAGCTTGCCGAGCATGCGGGGCTGAACCGCTCGTATGTCGGCGAGATCGAGCGCGGCGAGGCGATCGCGTCGATCGTCACCGCCGACAAGATCGCGCGCGCGTTCGACGTGTCGATCTCGACGCTGCTGCCGGGCGTGTACGTCGCCTGAGGCCCCCGTTTCGTTTCCCTTTCGGTTGCACGCGACATGACGGCTATAGCATGTTGAGCCGGCAGGTGCGTGCTTCCGATAATCGTCGAGCGTCATAAGCAATCCCGTTTTTCATCTAAAGAACCCGGAGCCCCACATGTCGACCGTTGCAAGCGGCACGGCCGCGCTGAGCGATCACGCCGCCCGCCAACTAGCGAACGCTACCAAGACCGTCCCCCAGCTTTCCACGATCACGCCGCGCTGGCTGACCCATCTTCTGCAATGGGTGCCGGTCGAGGCCGGCATCTATCGCCTGAACCAGGTGAAGAACCCGGAAGCCGTGCGCGCCGCGTGCACGCAGCTCGAGGACGAAAGCGTGCTGCCGCAGACCTTCGTGCCGTATGAGGAACAGCCGCGCGAGTATTTCCTGAACGCGGTGAGCACGGTGCTCGACGTGCATACGCGGATCTCCGATCTTTACAGCAGTCCGCACGACCAGATCAAGGAACAGCTGCGCCTGACGATCGAGACGATCAAGGAGCTGCAGGAAAGCCAGTTGATCAACAACCCCGACTACGGGCTGCTGGCAAACGTGACTGACGACCAGCGGATCTTCCCGCTGACGGGCGCGCCGACGCCCGACGATCTCGACGAGCTGCTGACCAAGGTGTGGAAGGAACCCGCGTTCTTCCTCACGCACCCGCTCGCGATCGCCGCGTTCGGCCGCGAATGCACGCGGCGCGGCGTGCCGCCGCCGACGGTCAGCCTGTTCGGCTCGCAGTTCCTCACGTGGCGCGGCATTCCGCTGATCCCGTCGGACAAGGTGCCGGTCGCGGACGGCAAGACCAAGATCCTGCTGCTGCGCGTCGGCGACAAGCGGCAGGGCGTCGTCGGCCTGTATCAGCCGGGCGTCGCGGGCGAGCAGGGCCCGGGCCTGTCGGTGCGCTTCATGGGGATCAACAACCAGGCGATCGCGTCGTACCTGATCTCGCTGTATTGCTCGCTCGCGGTCCATTCGCCGGATGCGCTGGCTGTCCTCGATGATGTCGAAATCGCCAAGTTCCATGACTATCCCGACACCTACCGTTAATCCCGGCCTGGCCGGCGGCGACGCGCACGCGTTGCCGCACGCGCCGCTGCCGGCCGGCTTGCCTGACCCGGCGACGCTTGCGCGGCTCGCGTCCGAGTTCTTCGCGACACCGCCCGGGCAGGCCACCGCGCCCGGGCTGTCGGCGGGCAGCGGTGCGGTTGGCGGCGTGCCGTCGGCATTGCCGGCCGCTGCACCGATCCTCGCGTCGGTGAGCAACCCGGTACCGGGCGGCTCGCCGCTCGCAGGGCCGGGCGGCGCGGGCACCGGCGTGCCCGGTCTCGCGCTCCCGCAAGGGAAAGTGCCCGGCGCGAACCTCGCGCCGTCCGCACCGACGCACGTGCTGTCGCTCGGCAACCGCGCACCCGCGCTCGCGCCGCATGCAGCCGCTCAAAACGGGTTGCCCGACACCGTCGTGTCGATCGCGCCGGCGCTCGAGCCGCGCGTCGGCGGCGCGGCGCTCGGCGTGCCGCAAGCGAATGCGCCGGTGCAAGAAGGCGCGGCGAAAGCATCGCCGTACTACTTCACCGATGGTTCGCTGCAGGGCTGGCAGGCGACGCCGCAGGACATCGTCGTGCCGTCGAACGGCCTCGCATCGCCGGAAGCGTTCGGGTTGCCGGGCGACGACGTGCTGCGCGAGCTGCTCGCCGTGCATCGCGACGTGCCGGTGTCGCGTGCGTCGGGCGCCGACGTGCCGCGCTACTTCGTCGACGATGCGCAGGCACCCGAGCCGCAGGGTCAGTGGCATCAGGGTGCGCACCCGCCGTTCGACGTGAACGCGATCCGCCGCGATTTCCCGATCCTGCAGGAGCGCGTCAACGGCAAGCAGCTCGTGTGGTTCGACAATGCGGCGACGACGCACAAGCCGCAGGCCGTGATCGACCGGCTCGCGTATTTCTATGCGCACGAGAACTCGAACATCCACCGCGCCGCCCATGCGCTGGCCGGTCGCGCGACGGATGCATACGAGCATGCGCGGGACACCGTGCGGCGTTTCATCGGCGCGGCGTCCCCGGATGAAATCGTGTTCGTGCGCGGCACGACCGAGGCGATCAACCTGATCGCGAAGACATGGGGCGTGCAGCACGTCGGCGAAGGCGACGAGATCATCGTGTCGCATCTCGAACATCACGCGAACATCGTGCCGTGGCAGCAGCTTGCCGCGCAGAAGGGGGCGACGCTGCGCGTGATTCCGGTCGACGATTCGGGGCAGGTGCTGCTCGACGAATACCGGAAGCTGCTCAACGATCGCACCAGGATCGTGTCCGTCACGCAGGTGTCGAACGCGCTCGGCACGGTCGTGCCGGTGAAGGAAATCGTCGCGCTTGCGCATCGTGCCGGTGCGAAGGCGCTCGTCGACGGCGCGCAGTCGATCTCGCACATGCGCGTGGACGTGCAGGCGCTCGATGCGGATTTCTTCGTGTTCTCCGGGCACAAGATCTACGGGCCGACCGGGATCGGCGTCGTGTACGGCAAGCGCGCGATCCTCGACGACATGCCGCCGTGGCAGGGGGGCGGCAACATGATCGCGGACGTGACGTTCGAGCGTACGGTGTTCCAGCCGCCGCCGAACCGGTTCGAGGCCGGTACCGGCAACATCGCGGATGCGGTGGGGCTGGGCGCCGCGCTCGACTATGTGAGCCGGGTCGGCATCGAGAACATCGCGCGCTATGAGCACGACCTGCTTGCGTATGCAACGAGCGTGCTGGCGCCGGTGCCGGGCGTGCGGCTCGTCGGTACCGCGCGCGACAAGGCGAGCGTGCTGTCGTTCGTGCTGAAGGGTTACGAGACCGAGGAGGTCGGGCAGGCGCTGAACGAAGAGGGCATCGCGGTGCGCTCGGGGCATCACTGCGCCCAGCCGATCCTGCGGCGTTTCGGCCTGGAGGCAACCGTGCGGCCGTCGCTCGCGTTCTACAACACGTGCGACGAGGTCGATGCGCTGGTGAGCGTCGTGCGGCGTCTCGCGACGCGGCGCTGACGCCATTCGCTTGCGGCGGCCCGCGCGGGTCGCCGCAAGCGTTCGATCGCTACACGCTTCAGAACCGCACGACCTGCTTTTGCTCGACGCTGAAGCCGTCGCGCAGCACGCTCGCCGAATCCGCGAAGTAGCGGCGGGTTTCCGACAGCAGGTCGGTGTTGCCGCGGCGGCAGAACACGACCCCGGACCCTTCTTCGGTGAGCAGCTCGTCGATCAGCGATTCGGGTTGCCCGATATCGGCGAGATGGACGTTCTGCACGCCGTGTGCGAGTGCATCGAGCGCTTCGCGCACGCAGGACGCCGCAGTAGCGGCCGGGTGCTCGGCAAGCCAGTGCTCGAGTTCCGTGATGCCGTAAAGCCCGGCGAGCTCGCCGAGTTCGCGCAGCAGCGTGCTTTCGACCATCATCACCAGCGTGACGGCGCTCGTGCGCTGCGCGAAGAGGCTGCCGAGCCGTTCGGCGCGCAGCAGGTGATCGTGGCCTGCGTCGTCCGGGGCGACCGGCATCACGACGGGCACCAGGCCGTTTTCGAGAAACGCGTTCAGCGCGGTGCCGTCGAAACGTGCGATCGCGCTCGTGCCGGTGCGGTCGGGATCTACGCTCGCGACCAGCAGGCCGCCATCGTGACCGTCGATGCCGATTGCCTTGGCGCCGTGACTGCCGATCAGGCGCACCAGCTCGTGATTGACGCCTGCCATCGCCGCGTGAACGGCGTGGATCGATTGCGTACCGGACGCGGCCGGCACACTCTGGACGACGATCGGTCGAACGCCGGTGAGCGCGAGCAGCGCGACATCCTGCGCGAACGCCTGGCGGGCGCGCGCATCGCTCGCGGCGCCGCCCTCGACGATGACGACGGTCTGCCCGTGCAGGGCCTGCATGAACGGCAGCGAGCGCGCCAGGCCGGCCACGCGACGCGACGTAGGGGTGGAACTTTCAGGGTCTGGGAACATGGGAATCCGAATGGATGAAGGGAATGCCTGTCGCCGCACGGTGCGGCATCAATGCATGCGTTGCATCAGCTGGTGAATCTCGTGCGGCGTCTGCGCGTCGCGCGATGCCTGCCGGAACGGGCGTTCGCTGAAACACCGCGCCGCGTCGGCGAGCAGTTCGAGATGCGCGCGGTCGTCTTCTTTCGGGAGGACGAGCACGATGAATTCGCGCACCGGCTTGCGGTCCGGTGCGTTGAAGGTGAACGGATACCGCGTGCGAACGAATAGCGCGACGGCCGAGCGAAGCCCGTCGACACGCGCATGCGGAATCGCGACGCCCTGGCCGAGGCCGGTCGAGCCGAGCTGTTCGCGCTTGATCAGTTCGGTCCTGATCCGTTCGGCGGATACGCCACTGCTGCGCTCGATATATCGCGCGACGAGGTCGAACAACTGGATCGCGCTTTCGACGGGCACGTCGAGCAGGATGTTGTCCGGCGGGCAGGCGGCGGCCAGCCGGGTCGTGTCCGGTGCGCCGCCGCGTCGGCGGGGAAGGTCGGGGTGGCCGCCGGAGGCGGCCTGCTGCGTTTGCATGCGGATCTCTCCGTGTCGGGATGACAGGGAAATCCTAGACAAAACCGCGTAAAGACGGTGTCAGATACGTTGGGGGCCGGCATTAAAATGGTGTATCGATTGCGTCGCGGCGCGCGCGACGCGCTCGATACCCACGCCTTCAGGTGCCCGACAGCACGAACGGCAGCGTCGTCAGCAAAAAGACCGAAATGCCGACGACCGGTGCGCCGAACGCGATCGCCGCGAACGCCACCGCGGCGCTGGTCAGCACGAGCGTTCTCGACACCCGCCGGTGCCGGTCGTGTGCAGCCGCCCTGTCATCGCGGATTGCATCGGTCCGCTCGCCGATCACGTGTTTCCAGAACGTCAGGCCAAGCATGATTGTTGCTCCTGTATGAAAGATGGCCGGAACGGGGCGCGCGATGCGCCCCGCATGCGTATCAGCAGCGCTTGAGCTTGAGCACGCGTGAGATCTGCCCGGGCGTGAAGCTGCTGTTGCGCACGTAAGGCGCGCAGTCGAGCGGCGCGGTGAGCGATTCGCTGACGACGTACTGGCCGACGAAGCGGTACGCGTCCGTCGCCATGCGGATGAACACCGGAATCGCATCGCGTTGCGCGGCGAGCGTCCTGCCGGCCGCTCGCGCGGACGCGCTGCCGTCGCAGAGGATCACGTCGGGCGCGTGCGGGTTGAGGTCCGTGCGCAGGCAGGCGGCCACGACCTTGCCGTTCTTCGTCGGCAGGAACGCCTGCTTGCTGCCGCCACAGGCGGTGTGGATGAATTCGCGGGTGTACTGCTTGTCGATCTCGAACATGATCGGGCTCCGGTATCGGAAAGTTCCGTTGATTAAATCAGGTATGCGAATCAATGAGGCTGGATCGACAGGTCGGATGCGGGCATGCCGATCGATCGTTGCCGCGGCGGCGGATCGATGGCGCGTCGTGACGGGAATGTCCGCGCGAACACGCTTGCGTCGCGCGAGGCGCGGCTAACGCATCGACGTCGTGTTCAAGCGTGCACGGGAATGACTACGGCGCGCACCGTCCGCCTGCTGGCAGGACGGTGGCTCGGGAAAAGAGAGACGCAGGCGTCCTGCCTGTCAGGCAGAAAAGCAACTCGGAGGGCGAGGACTTCGGATGCGCATGTGCGTGCTCGGTGAGGGATGGGTTGCGAACACATTCTAGTGAACGCATGCGCGGGCGCAAGTAAAAAGGTCGTAAAGGTTTCGGGGGCGATGCGGGATGGCGCCGCGTGTGACGTGCGCTGCCAGAAGTTGACGATGCGCTGGCCCGGGCTGGCGATGCTCATCAAGAGGACGCCGGCGAGTGGAAGCAAGGGGGTGAGGGTGGTCGACGCGGGATGGATGCAACGGCAGACCGGGATTTTAAAAAAACGCGTGGCGACCTTGATCGCCACGCGCCGCGGGAGTCCATGAGAACGCGCGCATGCCGGCGAACCGGCACACGCGCCGCACCGTCAGAAATCGAACCCCGGCCCGCCCGCACCCGGGCCGCCTGGCGCCGCCGCCGGCGCCGCGTCCTTCGGCGCTTCGAACACGGTCGCATCGGTCGTCAGCAACAGCCCCGCGACCGACGCCGCGTTCTGCAGCGCCGTACGCGTGACCTTGGTCGGATCGAGCACGCCCGATTCGACGAGATCGCCGTATTCGCCGGTCTGCGCGTTGTAGCCGAAGTTTCCCGAGCCTTCGGCCACCTTCGCGACGACGACGCTCGCTTCCTCGCCCGCGTTCGTGACGATCTGGCGCAGCGGCTCCTCGAGCGCGCGCAGCACGATCTTGATGCCCGCGTTCTGGTCGGCGTTCACGCCCTGCAACTCGCGAATCGCCTGCCGCACGCGGATCAGCGCGACGCCGCCGCCCGGCACGATACCTTCCTCGACCGCCGCGCGCGTCGCGTGCAGCGCGTCGTCGACACGGTCCTTCTTTTCCTTCACTTCGATCTCGGTGGCGCCCCCGACCTTGATCACCGCCACGCCGCCGGCGAGCTTCGCGACGCGTTCCTGCAGCTTTTCACGGTCGTAGTCCGACGTGGCTTCGTCGATCTGCACGCGGATCTGCTTCACGCGCGCTTCGATGTTCTTCGCATCGCCCGCGCCGTCGATCACGGTCGTGTTTTCCTTGCCGACCTCGATGCGCTTCGCCTGGCCGAGTTCGGCCAGCGTCGCTTTCTCGAGCGTGAGGCCCGTTTCCTCGGCGATGACCTGCCCGCCCGTGAGGATCGCGATGTCCTCGAGCAGCGCCTTGCGGCGGTCGCCGAAGCCCGGCGCCTTCACGGCCACCGTCTTCAGGATCCCGCGGATGTTGTTCACGACCAGCGTCGCGAGCGCTTCGCCTTCGACATCCTCCGCGATGATCAGCAGCGGACGGCCCGACTTCGCGACCTGTTCGAGTACCGGCAGGAGGTCGCGGATGTTCGAGATCTTCTTGTCGTGCAGCAGGATGTACGGGCTTTCGATCTCGGCGATCTGCTTGTCGGGATTGTTGATGAAGTACGGCGACAGGTAGCCGCGATCGAACTGCAGCCCCTCGACCACATCGAGTTCATCCGCGAGCGACTTGCCGTCCTCGACGGTGATCACGCCTTCCTTGCCGACGCGGTCGATCGCTTCCGCGATGCGCTGGCCGATCGATTCCTCGCCGTTCGCGGAGATCGTCGCGACCTGTGCGATTTCCTTGCTCGTGGTGGTCGGCCGGCTGATCTTCTTCAGCTCGTCGACGGCCGCCGCGACGGCCTTGTCGATGCCGCGCTTCAGGTCGAGCGGATTGAGCCCGGCCGCGACGTATTTCTGGCCTTCGCGGACGATCGCCTGGGCGAGCACGGTGGCCGTCGTGGTGCCGTCGCCGGCTGCGTCGCTGGTGCGCGAGGCGACTTCCTTCACGAGCTGGGCGCCGATGTTCTGCAGCTTGTCCGCGAGTTCGATTTCCTTCGCGACCGACACGCCGTCCTTCGTGACGACGGGGGCGCCGAAGCTGCGTTCGAGCACGACATTGCGGCCCTTCGGCCCGAGCGTGACCTTCACCGCGTTGGCGAGAATGTTCACGCCCTCCGTCAGCCTGGCCCGTGCGACGTCGCTGAAAATGATTTCCTTCGCTGCCATGATTGCGCTCCGTTAGTGATTGACGACCGCGACGATGTCTTCCTCGCGCAGCACGAGAAACTCGGTGCCGTCCAGCTTGACGGCCTGACCCGCGTACTTGCCGAACAGCACGCGCTCGCCGACCTGCAGGTCGGGCACGATGCGCTGGCCGTCCGCATCCTTGCGGCCGGGGCCGACGGCGATCACTTCACCCTGATCGGGCTTCTCCGCGGCGCTGTCGGGGATCACGATGCCCGACGCGGTGGTGGTTTCCTGGTCGAGTCGCTTCACGATCACGCGGTCGTGCAAGGGGCGTAGGCTCATTTTTTCGTCCTGTGCTGATCTGTCGAAATTGGCTGGCACTCTTTAACAGAGAGTGCTGACGAGTATAAAAATGCGCGGCGCCGCGATCCAATAACGGATTCGGAAATGCATTCGCGCCGTCGTGCAAAGCGCGTCGCTCCCGCTGTTGCGACACGGCCCGCCGTGCGGCGGGCGTGCAGACCGGGCGAATCGTTCGGCGGCACGTACAGCGTCAGCAACGACACGGGCTTCGCGAACAACGGGCAGTGGAGTGTCGGCGCGCAGTACGAGCAGGGCGGGCTGCTCGTCGGTGCGGCCTTGCTGAATGCGGACAACCCGGATGCGATGTCGGGTGGCGCGATCGCGGGTTCGGGATTTGCCGGCGCCGATGCGAACTTCGCTTCGGCGCGGCTGATCTGTCGCCGACCTCGAAGCAGTTGACGGTGCACGCGGGGATCCGTCGCAAGCGCTGACGGGCGAAGATGGAAGAGGCGGCGGGCCGAACGGCCCGTCGCCTCGATGCGCTTACTGCGCGACGCGAATCACGACCTTCCCGAAGTGTTGCCCCGACTGCAGGTACGCATAGGCCTGCGGCGCTTCGTCGAAGCCGAACACGCGATCGACCACCGGCTTGATCTGCTTCGCGTCGACGAGCCGCACGACGTCATCGAGCATCGCGCGGCTGCCGACCATGATCCCGTGCAACTGCCGGATCCCGCCGATCAGCGACAGCAGCCCGAGTTCGGGGCCGGCGAAGCTGCTGAGGCCGCCGATCACCGACACGATGCCGCCCATCTTCGTCGCGGCGACCGAGCGCGGCAGCGTATCCTTGCCGCCGACTTCGACGACCAGATCCGCGCCCGCGCCGCCGGTGAGCCGCAGGACTTCGTCCTGCCATTCGGGCGTCGCACGATAGTTGATGGTTGCGTTGGCACCGAGTGCGCGCGCGCGTTCGAGCTTCGCATCGCTCGACGACGTGACGATCGTGCGCAGGCCCGCCGCATGCGCGAGCTGCAGCGCGACGATCGACACGCCGCCCGTGCCGAGCAGCACGACGGTCGCGCCGGGCCTCAAGCCGCCGTCGGCGAACAGCGCGTTCCACGCAGTGATGCCCGCGCACGACAGCGTCGCCGCCTCGTCGTAGTTCAGATGGGCGGGAATCGCGACCAGCGCGGCTTCGTCGGACACGAAGTGTTCGGCCAGCACGCCGTCGAATTGCGCGCCGGGCGACCCGGAGACTTTCAGCGGTGTGGGCGGCCCGTCGGTCCAGTGCGGGAAGTACGTGTTGATCACGCGATCGCCCGGCTTGAAGCGCGTGACGTCGCGGCCGGTTTCGATGACTTCGCCGGCGCCGTCGGCAACCGGAATCAGCGCGTCCGTGCCGATGCCGAGATAGTCGCCGCGCGCGAACATCAGGTCGCGGTAGTTCAGTCCGGCGGAGTGGATCTTCACGACGACGTCGGTCGGCCCGACCGCGCGGCGTGTCGCGTCGATGCGCCGAAGCCCGGCCACGCCGTCGCCCGGTTTCACTTGCCATGCGTGCATGTCGACTCCTTTTCGATATTTCGAGATAGAGCGGACTATCATAGTGTTGCGCACAGGGACGCATTGGCGAGAATTCGGCTGATGCGTGTCGCCTGTGCGGAACCAATCATGTGACCCAACCGGAGCGGAATGGCATGGACGAGCGGCTGAGAGGCGTGGCCGAATTTGTCGACGTGGTGGAGTCGGGCAGCTTCGCGGCGGCCGCGCTGCGGCTCGGCGTCACGCGCTCGGCCGTCGCGAAGGTCGTTGCGCGGCTCGAGCGCCGTCTCGGCACCCGGCTCCTGCAGCGCACGACACGCCAGCTCGGCCTGACGGACGAAGGGCTCGTCTATTACGAGCAGTGCCGGCGGCTGCTGGCCGAACTCGGCGAGACCGAGGCCGCGCTCGACGCGGGGCAGCGCGAGCCGGCGGGGCGGTTGCGCGTCAGCGTGCCCGTGCTGTTCGGGCGGCAATGCGTGGCGCCCGTCATGCGGCGCCTCGTGGAGCGCCATCCACGGCTCGAAATCGACGTGTCGTTCAGCGATCGCGTGGCCGATCTGGTCAACGACGGCTTCGACATCGCGGTGCGTATCGGCGAACTGGCCGATACGAGCGCGCTCGTCGGCCGGAAGCTCGGCGTGCAGCGCATGGGCATCTGCGCGTCGCCTGCCTATCTCGAACGCCATGGCCGTCCGGTGGGGCACGACGAGCTCGCGTCGCACGTCGGCATCGCGTATTCGCGCGGCGGGCAACCGACGCCGTGGCGGGTCGTCGGTGCGGACGGCGCAGTGCACGACCATCGCCCGGCCGGCCGCCTGCGCCTCGACGACCTGCAGGCGATCGCGGATGCGGCCGCCGCCGGCGCGGGCCTCGCGTGGCTGCCGTGCTGGCTGATGGCGCCTTACCTGCGCGACGGCCGCCTCGCGCTCGTGATGGACAGCAACAGCGTGTCGGGTACCGAAGTGTTCGCGGTGCGGCCGGCGTCGCGCCAGGTGCCGTCGAAGGTGCGGGTCGTCATCGATGCGCTCGTCGACGAGATACCGCGCGTGCTGGCGTCGGACGATTGAGGGGGGCGGCATTTCCACGAAGCATGATCGGCCGACGCGGCGCATGATCGTCTCACGCCGAGGATCCCGGCAGCCCGCTTCGGGAAACGCGCTTCGGCACCGACGTGCATCCTGTCACCGCGAACTTCGCGCGGTACGCGGTTGGCCTTGCGGTCGCCGCGCCGTTCCCCGCATCCGTTGCGCTCGGCGAGACGGTCGGCGCGCTCGCGTGGCCGCGCGCCTGTTTCTCGTGATGCGCTACTGAACCGAGCGATCGCGTGTCCCTTGGCGTGCCGACGCCGGGGCGTCGCACGGGTTCAATTCGACGCCCGATGCGGATTGCAGTCCACCGAATACTCCGCGTGCTCGCCGTTGACGTGCAGCACCAGCGTCGCGTTGCAGATGTCGTCCGAGCCGACGCTCAGCCTCAGCGTCGCGAGCGGCCGGTCCTCGCCGCCGGCGAGCCGCGACTCGCCGGAGCGCGTCAGCGTGGCCGATCCTGCTTCGCCGGTCCTGACGATGCGCAGGCTGTACGACACGTCGACCGGCGCGGCCGACCGCACGTGCGGCACGATGTTCACGCCGCCGGCGCTGGCGGCGATGTCGAAATAGGCGTCGAGATCGTGAATGCCAACCATGATCGTCCCCTGTCGAATGAAAAAAAGGTCGAACGGGCCACCGTCCGGCCTTTTCGTTACACCGGCGGCGCTCGGTGCTGCTTGATCGATGCGGTGTTGTAGAGGCCGTTCTGGCTGATGCTCGCGTAGTTCGCGTTGCCTTGCTGTACCAGCGTGGCGTTGTTGTTGTAGCCGATCTGCGTCACGTAGCCCTGGTTACCCGTGCCCGATACCTGCGATGCGTTGATGAGGTTGAAGCCGCCGGCCTGCGAGAGGCTCATCACGTCATCCGCGCCCGTCTGCGACGCATTGGCGTAGTTGCCGGTGTCGCCCGACTGGTTCACCGTCGCCGTCGAGCCCGATGCTGCCAGCTGCGTCACATACGCCTGGTTGTCCGCCGAACCCTTCGTGATCGATGCCGTCGAACCGGCCGAGCTGCTTTGCGTGATCGACGCCGTGTTGAACGCGGCCGTTTGCGTGATGGACGCGCCGTTGCCGAAGCCATACTGCTGCGTGATCGTCGCGTTGTCGCCGAACTCGAACCACTGATTGACCGTTGCGTTGTTGCCGGCCGTGGTCTGCGTGATCGACGTCGTGTTGCCGGCCGCCGCGAGCCGGTTCACCGTTGCGTTGTTGCCGTTCACGCCGCCCGATTGCGAAATCGTCGTCACGTTGCCGCCGCCGAACGACGAGTTCACGTTGGCGGTTTCGGTGCCGCTCTGCGTCGTCGCCTTCGGCGAACTGCGTCACGTTGGCGTTGGCCGTGCCGCCCGTTTGCGTGATCGACATCGCGTTCGCGGCACCCCAGGCCCATCGCCTGCTTGCGTTCGATACCATTTCCCCGACCCCGGAATCACTTTTGCGAAATAGGGCGCCGCCCGATTTTCGGGTTATTTGTTCCTGGTCGAACGCGGCACATGGTGGGGGGAGGCAGCAAGAGGCATGCCTGCCAATTTTTTAAACGGCATACTTTTTTAAGTCGTTATTCGTCTAATTTTCTGGTTGCATATTTTCGTCACGCAAAACGTTTGCGAGTTCGATATTCATTAACAAGCTTTCCTTTATAAATGGAGCATTACAATTAAATCAGACGATATTTCAGGAAAATCATGATTTGGAAATCCCCGGCGAAGCTGACGCGGAGAAAACGTAACGTGTTGCTACGGGTTCGCGCGTAACGACTCGACGTAACGTCCCGTTACGCACGTAGAATCGTCCGATGAAAGCGCAGGTTCCGGGCCTCCGCCCCGGAAACATCCTTCCACGCCATTCATGCGAATGAACTTCGGGAGCACTCATGTCATCTCGCACGTATCTCGTCACCGGCGCATCGCGCGGCATCGGCCTTGCGGTCAGCGCGTTGCTCGCACAGCGAGGCCATCGCGTCATCGGTCTCGCGCGTCACACACAGGACATCGATTTCCCCGGCGAATTGCGCGCGTGCGATCTCGCCGACATCGAACAGACGGCGGCCACCCTTGCACGCGTCAGTGAACAGCACGACGTCGACGGCATCGTGAACAACGCGGGCATCGCGTTGCCGCAACCGCTTGGACAGATTGATTTCCAGTCGCTGCAGACCGTGTTCGATCTCAACGTGCGGGCCGCGATCCAGGTTACGCAGCACTTTGCGGATGCGATGAAGGCGCGCGGCTACGGGCGCATCGTCAACGTCTGCAGCCGCGCGATTTTCGGTAGCCTCGATCGCACCGCGTATTCGGCCGCGAAGAGTGCGCTCGTCGGCTGCACACGCACGTGGGCGCTCGAACTGGCCGAACATGGCGTGACCGTCAACGCGGTTGCGCCGGGGCCGATCGAGACGGCACTGTTCCGGCAGACGCGGCCCGTCGGCAGCGAAGCCGAACGCAAGGTGCTCGCGACGATCCCCGCGCGCCGGCTCGGCACGTCCGGCGATGTGGCGGCCGCGGTCGCGTTCTTCCTGTCGGACGAAGCCGCTTTCGTCACGGGGCAGGTGCTGGCCGTGGATGGCGGCGGCAGTCTCGGCGGGCGGAGTTGACGCCGAAGCTGAAGCGTCGGACGCCGTAGACGCGGGGGCCCGGCAGCGGCCAGTTTCGGCGCGTATCGGGGGCGGGGGGGCGCGCCCATGTGCGCGCGCTGATAGCGGGCATTCTGCTTGCGCGCATATTCCGCCATCCCGTTAGCATGTGACGAATCGGACTTTGGGCGCCGCGCGCACGACGCTAAGATCGCCGCTCCCGTAGATCGAGCGTTCAGAACAATGAAAAAGTCCGCGTCGCCGTTGCATGCCTTTCGTTTCCGTGTCGTCTGCGCCGCGATTGCCGGCGCGCTGTCGCTCGCATCGTGCGGCGGCGTCGACAGCGAGACGCCGTCGCCACAGACGAACACCACGCCGCCGCTGGCCGCGAAACGCCCGAACATCCTGTACATCATGGCCGACGATCTCGGCTATTCCGACATCCATGCATTCGGCGGCGAGATCAACACGCCGAACCTCGACGCGCTCGTCGCGTCGGGCCGCATCCTGTCGAACCATCACACCGGCACCGTCTGCGCGATCACGCGCGCGATGCTGGTGTCCGGCACCGACCACCATCTCGTCGGCGAAGGCACGATGGGCGTGCCGACCGACGAACGGCGCGGGCTGCCCGGCTACGAGGGCTACCTGAACGACCGGGCATTGTCGTTCGCACAACTATTGAAGGATGCCGGCTACCACACGTACATCGCGGGCAAGTGGCATATCGGCTCGGGGATCGTCGGCAGCGCGACGGGCAGCGGACAGACGCCCGACCAGTGGGGCTTCGAGCGCAGCTACGTGCTGCTCGGCGGCGCGGCGACGAACCACTTCGCGCACGAGCCGGCCGGCTCGTCGAACTACACGGAAGACGGCCGCTACGTGCAGCCTGGCCAGCCCGGTCAGCCGGGCGGCGCGGGCGGCAGTCCGGCCGTGTTCTATTCGACCGATTTCTATACGCAGAAGCTGATCTCGTACATCGATTCGAACCGGCGCGACGGCAAGCCGTTCTTCGCGTACGCGGCCTACACGTCGCCGCACTGGCCGCTGCAGGTGCCCGATCCGTGGCTGCACAAGTATGCCGGCGTGTATGACGCCGGCTACGACGCGATCCGCAACGCGCGGATCGCGCGGCAGAAGGCGCTCGGCCTGATCCCCGCCGATTTCAAGCCGTTCGACGGCTTGCCTGAAACGACGGCCGCGTCGCCCGCGACCGCGAACAACGGCACGCCTGCCGCGAAATACATCAGCGCGGTGCATTCGGCCGCGGACGGCTACAGCGACTACGGCCCCGGCAATGTCGACAAGCTGTGGTCGAGCCTGTCGCCGGCCGAGCGCCGCGCGCAGGCGCGCTACATGGAGATCTACGCAGGGATGGTCGAGAACCTCGACTACAACATCGGCCTCCTGATCCAGCACCTGAAGGACATCGGCGAATACGACAACACGTTCATCATGTTCCAGTCGGACAACGGCGCGGAAGGCTGGCCGATCGATTCCGGCGCGGACCCGACGGCGACCGACACCGCGAACGGGCAGGCGCCGATTTACGCGACGCTCGGCACCGACAACGGCAAGCAGAACGCGCAGCGCCTGCAATACGGGCTGCGCTGGGCCGAGGTGAGTGCGTCGCCGTTCCGGCTCACGAAGGGGTATTCGGCCGAAGGCGGTGTGTCGACGCCGACGATCGTGCACCTGCCGGGCCAGACGCAGCAGCTGCCGACGCTGCGCGCATTCACGCACGTGACCGACAACACGGCGACGTTCCTCGCGGTCGCGGGCGTCACGCCGCCGTCGCAGCCGGCGCCACCGCTCGTCAACACGCTGACGGGCGTCGATCAGAACAAGGGCAAGGTGATCTACAACAACCGCTACGTGTATCCGGTCACCGGCCAGTCGCTGCTGCCGGTGCTGACGGGCACGGCGACGGGCGAGGTGCATACCGCGCCGTTCGGCGACGAAGCATACGGCCGTGCCTACCTGCGCAGCGCCGACGGTCGCTGGAAGGCATTGTGGACCGAGCCGCCGCTCGGGCCGCTCGACGGTCACTGGCAGCTGTACGACCTCGCGTCGGATCGCGGCGAGACGACCGACGTGTCCGCGCAGAATCCGTCGGTGATCAGCACGCTCGTCGACCAATGGAAGACCTACATGAGCAACGTCGGCGGGGTCGAACCGCTGCGTCCGCGCGGCTACTACTGAACCGGGGCGACACGATGCGGTTCCGGTTCTGGACGATCGGCGCGGCGCTTGCCGCCACGCTGTTCGCCGCCGCGTTCGCGGCCGGCTATGCCAATCCCGTCGCACCGGCGGGTGACGCATTCGACGACGCGAATCGCGGCCGCGCGCTCGCCCCGCTCGGCTCGGAGCGCCAATGCGCGCGCTATTCGGGGCTGCCGGCAGGGTGGCGTGACGACCCGAAGGCCGGGATGGTGCACCTGCGCGGCGGCGCGTTCGTGTTCGGCAGCACGCGCGGCTACGCGGACGAGCGCCCGGTTGGCGACGGTCGCGCGCGTGTCGGCGGATTCTGGATCGACCAGACCGACGTGACGATTGCGCAGTTCGCCGCGTTCGTGCAGGCGACCGGTTACGTGACCGAGGCCGAGCAGCAGGATGGGGCGGCCGTGTTTCATGTGCCGACCCGCGACGAGATGAACGCGCGCGACCTGGCGTGGTGGTCGTGGGTGAAGGGGGCATCGTGGCGTCATCCGCGCGGGCCGGGCAGCGGCGTCGACGGCCTCGGCAACCTGCCCGTCACGCTCGTCACGCAGCGCGATGCGCTCGCGTATGCGCGCTGGCTCGGCCGCGACCTGCCGACCGAGGCCGAATGGGAATACGCGGGCAAGGCCGGCCGCGACGACGCATCGCTCGACGCGGCGCCGCGCGATGCGCAGGGCAAGCCGGCCGCGAACTACTGGCAGGGCGTGTTCCCGGTGCTCGACACGGCCGAGGACGGCCATGCGGGGCTCGCGCCCGTCGGCTGCTACGCGGCGAACGGGTTCCGGCTCTACGACATGATCGGCAACGCATGGGAATGGACCAAGGACGCGTACACGGGCCCGCACCAGTCGCACAGGAACGGCGACACGGCGGCCGTCGCGCCGCCGACGCGCCGGCACGATACGCCGATGGTCATCAAGGGCGGCTCGTTCCTGTGTTCGCGCGACTACTGCGTGCGTTATCGTGCGTCGTCGCGCGAACAGCAGGAAGCCGATCTCGGCGCGTCGCATATCGGGTTTCGCACGATACTGAGGGATGCGTCATGAAGCGCGTCATGGTCTGCGCGGGCGCGTGGCTGATGGTTGCGTGCGCTGTCGTTCACTCGGGTTTGACCGTTGCTGCCGAATCGGCTGCGCCGGCCGTGCGCGTCGGCGTGACACGCGGTGTGCATGCGCAGATCATGGATGAAGTGAAGCGGGTCGCCGCGTCGCGAGGATTCGGCGTTGACGTCGTCGAATTCGACGATGCATCGCGCATCGACGCGGCGCTGGCCGATGGCCGGATCGACGCGGCCAGCTTCGAGGATGCGCAACAGCTTGCCGCGACACGCGCGCGGAAACGCTACGCGCTGACCGAAATCGCGCCGACCGTCACGCTGCCGATGGCGCTCTATTCGCGCAGGCTGAAGAACCTGAACGAACTGCGGCCTGGTGCGACGGTCGCGATTCCCGCCGATCCGCGCGGGATGGCGCGCGCGCTCGTGCTGCTGCAGAACGACACGCTGGTGACGCTGCGCGAGCGGGCCGGCCTGCACGCGACACTGCGCGACGTGACCGGCAACCGGCTCGGGCTGAAGCTCGTCGCACTGCGGCGCGATCGCCTTTACGCGGCGCTCGACACGGCCGCGTTCGTTGCGATCGACAGCGACGATGCCGCGCGCGCCGGGCTGCAACCCGCGCGCGACAGCATCAGCCTCGAGGATGCGCGCTCGCCGTATGCGAACGTGCTGACGGTGCGCGAGGCCGATCGCACGAAGCCGTGGGTGACGCAACTCGTCGCCGCGTATCACTCGGACGACGTCGCGCGCTTCATTCTCACGCGCTACCAGGATTCGGTGCGGCGGCCGTGGTAGAGACCTATCTGCTCGCATGCAACGCATGCGGACGCTGCTGCAACAGCGCACCGGCGCTGTCGTTGCGCGAACTGTTCCGGCATCGGCATCGCTTCGTCGGTGCGCTGGCGATCCGTCGCGTGCCGAAGCGGCGAATCGGCGAGCGCTGGCGTGCGGGCGGCCGCGAGCACGCGCTCGATGCGGACGACGTTGCGGCTTCCGATGCGCTGGCGGCGCGGCTGTTTCATCGCACCGGCGGCGGGGGCGCCGAATGGATCGCGCTGACGCTGCAGGGCTACGACTATCCGTCGCTTGGCCGTTGCGCGGCGCTGGCCGGCGACGGACGCTGCAGCGTGCATGCGGACAAGCCGTCGATCTGCCGCGCGGTGCCGCTCGATCCGATGCTGCCGGACCGCTTGCAGCCCCGCGTGCTGGCCGCGCGGCGCGACGATGCGGCGTGGCTCGGCGCGAACTGCATCGTCGAAACGGCGCGCACGCAATCGTCCGTTGAATCTTCATTTCCGATTCCGCTGGTGACAGCCGGGGAGGTCGCGGATCGTGCGGCGCTCGACGCGTATCGCGAAGCGCTCGTGTTCGAGCGCGTGGTGTGGCGAGATGCGGTGGTCGCATCGTTGACCGATGGCGGGCAGGACGTGCGGCATGCACTGTCGCGGCTTGCGCCGGGCGGCTACCTGACCGTGTCGATCGCGCCGGTCTTGTTGGCCGTTGCATCGGTGTCCGCGCATTGCCACGCGCTGTGCATGGCATTCATCGATGCGCAACTCGCGTTGATCGGTATGAACATTGAAGCAGCACTCGCGCGCCGGCTGGCCGACGACCGTCCCGCGACGCGTGAGTTGCGCGGCTTCGCACAGGCGCTTGAACGCGCACGACAGGCGCTGGCCGCGCTGCCGGCGCCCGCGGCCGGCATGCGTGAAGACGCACCGCGCATCGACGCGTGGCTCACCGGCCGGCCCGACCTCGACACGCTCGCCGCGTGACGATCTCGGCACGCCGCATTTGTCTTACAATCGGCCCTCTTTCAATCGCTTTCGATGGAGCGGGCATGTACGCGTCGACTTTCATTTTCCGTGCCGGGCAATACGACGACGAATTCCACCGGCTCGACCGGCAGATTGCCGACATGGCGCGCACGACGCCCGGCTATCTCGGCGAGGAGACGTGGGAGAGCGCCGAATCGGGGCTGATCCAGAACGTCTACTACTGGGAGTCGGAGGCCGCGCTGCAGCAGCTGATGCAGCACCCGGCGCATCTCGAGGCAAAGACGAAGCAGGCGCGCTGGCTGGACGGCTATCGCGTCGTGATTTCGAAAGTGCTGCGCGAGTATGGCGACGGCAAGCTCACGCAGCCGCATGCGGGGCAACCCGCCTGAATGGCTGTCTGATGCATTTCTTTCGCATTACGGATCAATAACGAGGCGTTGCGCTCGGCAGCCCGTGTTGGCGCGCGGGTTTCCCCGCGCTCGTGTGCAATCAATTCTTCATCAAGCATGGCTAAGGTGGCGGGGCTTCACGTCGTCAGTCTGTCCACCAACAACATCCTCACTCGATGTCGTACGGAGCCTTGTCCATGCCGAATTTCGCCTTGTCCGCGAAGCGCCGCCGCGCGCTGCGCGATCGTACCGTTCCTGTCTTCGCACTGACGCTGATTGCCGCGAGCATCGGCGTGCACGCTGCCCCGCGTGACAACGACGGCGACAGCCGTTTTACGCCGGGCTTCGTGCCGGGCTTCCTGGTCCTCAGCCGCAGCGTGTACGACAACGTGTCGAGCAACGTCCAGCCCGGCGCGATCCTGCCGCCGAACTGCGCGAAGACCACCGGCGGGTGCGGCACGGCATCCGGCGCGCCGAGCGACGGCACCTATCCGTACGTGTGGAACAACGACCGCTACGACGGCAACTTCGGCATCACTTCGCGCATCTTCCTCGACCAGATCACGCCGGCCGGCGGTGTCGTCGGCACGCTCGAAGTGCCAAACAGCCTGCAGAAAGGCTTCGCGCGCGACCAGATGGTGACAAGCTTCAGCTCGAAGTCGGAACTCGGCTTGCACCTGTCGCTCGACGGCAACTATCTGACGTTCATGGGCTACGTCGCACCGGTCAACGCGATCGACGTGTCGAACTCGAACACGCCGCTCGCGGTCGATACGACGAACCCGGACGGGCAGACCTTCTATCGCGCGATCGCGCGCATCGATCGCCACGGGCATTTCCGCTTCACCGAGACGAATGCGTACAGCGGCAACAACGGCCGCGCGGCGATCCTGAACAATCGCGACGGCCATGAGATCTACTACACGTCGGGCAACGCCGGCAACGGCTCGAACCCGCAGCCGGACAACGTGATCCTCGGCGCGGGCGCACAGCTCATCGACGGCGCGAAGCATCACGAAGCGCAGCAGGATCCGGGCGTGCCGACGCCGCTCGCGAGCTTCTCGGTCACGGCACTCGGCGCGAAGGCCGACAAGATCGGCAAGGACGACAACTTCCGTGGTATCGCGGTGCACGAGAACGTCGTGTACTACACGAAGGGCAGCGGCGGCAACGGCGTGAACACCGTGTACTTCGTCGATACGACCGGCACCGCGTGCCCGTCGGGCGTCGGCGTGCCGTCGCCGAAGGCCGCGCTGCCGACGGCGCCGCTCGCCTACAACGCGGCCACGCTGCAGACGGCTGGCCTGCCGAACAACATGTGCGTGCTGGCCGGCTTCCCGACCACGCTGAACAAGACCGCGACGACGCTCTCCTATCCGTTCGGGATCTGGTTCGCCGACGCGAACACGCTCTATGTCGCGGACGAAGGCGACGGCTATACGGGCGGCGCGGACCTGTATACGCATGCCGCCGCGCAGACCACGGCCGGCTTGCAGAAGTGGGTGTACGACGCAGGGGCGAAGCAGTGGAAGCTCGCATACACGCTGCAGAACGGGTTGAACCTCGGTCAGCCGTATTCGGTCGCAGGCTATCCGACGGGCAACAATTCGGCGACGGGCCTGCCGTGGGCACCGGCGACGGCCGGCCTGCGCAACCTGACGGGCCGCGTCGAACGCGACGGTACGGTGACGATCTGGGCGATCACGTCGACGGTCAGCGGCAACGGCGATATCGGTGCGGATCCGAACCGGCTGGTTGCCGTGCGTGACGTGCTGAAGAACACGAGCGCGACGACGGCTGCGCACGAGCAGTTCGCCGTGCTGAGGACGGCGAAGTTTGCGGAAGTGCTGCGGGGGATCGAGTTCGCGCCGGGGACGGATACGGGGCGGTCGCACTGAAGAAGGTGAGCGCCCGGCGGGCTGATGCCGGGCGACATAGGCACGGCTGCGCGTTTCCGTGGCCGTGTCCTTCAACTTTGTCGTGGCACGGGTTCAGTCGGTGCGTTGTGCTACGTCGTCTTTCGGCTCCGCCCGCGTCGCGCGCTGCCAGATCGGGAACATCGCGTTCTGGACCGACGTCTGCGCGTCGATGACCTTGCGGTGGTCGATGCCAGGCAGGTCGAGCAGCCGATCCACGGCCGCTTTCGCGCCTTCGGCGTCCTGCGGAAACCCGCACGCGAACTGCTTGTTCATATCGAACAGGATCCACCACACATCCGATTCGTACGGCCCCTGGTCGTTGGTTTCGATCGCGACCGCGCCGAGATCGGACAGCGCGATTCCGTGTGTTGCGCCTTTCGGGTCGGTCGCCTCGATGCGCGTATCGGTCGCGGTCACGGCCCAGCGGCTCGGCGGGATGGGCGAAACGGGCGGTGACGGCGCGGTGCCGGGTTGCGCCGCGTCGCCGGAATCGGCTGGCGCGGCGACATCCGTCGCATTCATCGATTCGACCGGGTCATCCGGCGCGATCACCGCCGCTGGCGCGACGGCGTCCTTCTTCGTGCGCCCGCCAATCCACGGCAATGCGGCGCCGCCAACCATCGCCGCAATCCACAGGTAGTACCCGATGCCGAATGCGTGGATGGGCTTGAAGTCCGGGCCGGTCGGTATCGTGTGCCATCCGAGTGCGAAGGCCACGACCACGGCGAGCAGCGCGGACACGATGCGGTTCGGCTTGATCAGCGCAACGACCAGCAGCGGGTTGCCGAGCCAGGCGAATTGCAGGTCGAGGATCGCGAGCGGGCCGATCGCGAGCACCATATAACCGCGCCACCAGTTTGTTGCACCAGCCGCATTCGGCGGTTCGGCGGCGACCGGCAGCAGCAGCGATACGACGTACAGCGCGACGATGACGGCGCGCGCGAGGTTCAGGCGAGCGGAAGCGGGGCGAGTCTGCATGTTGCCTTCCTGTTGTGCAGGCGCGTGCGAAGCGGTCAATGCCGGACGGCCGTGCCGGCATTCGCGACACATGGCACGCACGCGTCGCCGGCGATTGTGGGCGATTGTGGGTGATTCGGGCGACGATGTCGAATCCGTGCCGGCTGCCCGGCCTCGCGACCCGCCGGCCCGCACCGCATCAAAGCGCTTCGACCAGCAACCGCTTGCTCTTCTCGCAGTACTCGTGACAGGCGGCCCGCGCCGCGATCGATGCGCCATGCACGAATCTCGGCGCGTCCGCCCGCCGCGACATCGACACGACGATCGACGGCGGCGACGGCTGCAGCGGCAACTCCACGACTTCACCGCTTTCGATCAACGCATCGACGAACAGCACCGGAATCGCCGCGACGCCGAACCCGTCACGCACGAGCTGCACGATCACCGAGATCGACGGCGACCCGGTGATGCGCGTGTCCGACAGCGGCACGCCGTGCGCGTGCGCGAGCGTGCGGACGATATCCTCGAGCGCCCGGTGGGGCGCCGTACCGCGCCCGTAAGTGAGGATCGGCTGGCGCAGCACCTGCCGCGCGAGCCCCGTGCGCGTGTTCGGCAGCAGCCCCGCGCGCGCGATCCAGCGCACCGGATAGTTCGCGAGCGCATCGCACACGACCGACGCCTCGTCGCTGCCTTCCACGCGGATGATCAGGTCGAGCTCACCCGCCATCAGCCGGCGCTGCAGCACGACGCTGACGTCGACGGTCAGGTCGATCTCGAGCTGCGGATAGTCGGCCGCCAGCCGCCGCATGTAGTGCGGCAGCCAGCTGTGCACGACGGTCTCGATCACGCCGAGCCGCAGCTTGCCGCGCAGCGCGCGCTCGCCGGAGGCGGCGGCCAGCAGCTCCTGGGTCGCCTCGACCACGGCTTTCGCATAGCCGAGCAGGTATTCGCCGTTCGGCGTGAGCCGGAATTCGCGGCTGTCGCGGTCGACGAGCACAGTCTGCAGTTCGTCCTCGAGCGCCTTCAGGCGCTGCGAGATCGCGGCCGGCGTCGCGTGCAGCGCGGCGGCCGTCGTGCGGAAGTTGCGCAGCTTCGCGAGCGTGACGAAGGTTTCGAGAAAGCGCGTGTTCATGGCGGTCGGGCGATGGGGGGATATGCACTTTGCCGGTGAGGAAAAGTGAACAGAGCCTGGGAAAACCCCAAGATCCGTTAAGAAATTCTATACACGGAGCGCAGAAAAACTCGTTGGCGACAAAATTTTTTCTTTTCTATTCTTCGCCGTATCCGATGACACGGCACCGCCATCCCGACGACATACCGATCTGCGACAGACCCTCATGACCCCTTCCGAATTCCGCCAGTCCGTGCGCCACGGCGCGTTCCGCGGCCCGACCGCCGGCCACTGCGGCCCGTACGCGCAAGCGAACCTCGCGATCCTGCCCGAGGCGGTCGCGCACGATTTCCTGCGCTTCTGCCAGGCGAACCCGAAAGCCTGCCCGCTGCTGGGCGTCGGCGAGCCGGGCGCGTTTCGGGTCGACGCACTCGGCGAGGATCTTGACATCCGCACCGACGTGCCGAGCTACAACGTCTACCGCGACGGCCGCCTGACCGAACGCGTCGAGTCGCTGGAAGCACTGTGGCGCGACGATTTCGTTGTATTCGCGATCGGATGCTCGTTTTCGTTCGAGGACATGCTGGCCCGCGAAGGGATTGGCCTGCGCCATGTGGAGGAGGGGCGTAACGTGCCGATGTACCGCACGTCGATTCCGAACCGCCGCGCGGGGATCTTCGGCGGCCAGCTCGTCGTGTCGATGCGGCCGATGCGCGGCGCCGACGCGATCCGCGCGGTGCAGATCACGAGCCGGTTTCCGGGCGTGCACGGCGCGCCGATCCATCTCGGCGATCCGCGCGAACTGGGCATCGCCGATCTGAACGCCCCCGAATTCGGCGACGCGGTGACGATCCGCGACGGCGAGCTGCCGGTGTTCTGGGCCTGCGGCGTGACGCCGCAAACCGCGCTGATGGACGCGAAGCTGCCGATCGCGATCGCGCATACGCCCGGCCACATGCTGATGACCGACATCACGAACGCATCGCTGGCCGTATTCTGAGCCGGGGCGACGACCACCCGCACGACACACCGCACGCACGATCGCCATTTGGCTGCGCACAACGACAGGAGCATCACCATGGAAAGCAAGACCCTCGCGGCCCCCGCCGCCGAGCCCGCGAGCCCCGAGCGTAGCGGCCTGTTCTCGTGGTATGGGGATGCGCAGCCGCGCGAGCGCCGCGCGTTCTGGAGCTGCAAGGTCGGCTACATGCTCGACGGGATGGACACGCAGATGCTGTCGTTCGTGATCCCGACGCTCGTCGCGACCTGGGGCATCTCGTTCGCGGACGCGGGCTTCATCGGCACGGTCACGCTGCTCGCGTCCGCGCTCGGCGGCTGGATCGCCGGCATCCTGTCCGACCGGATTGGCCGCGTGCGCACGCTGCAGCTCACCGTGCTGTGGTTCGCGGTGTTCACCGCGCTGTGCGGGCTTGCGCAGAATTACCACCAGCTGCTCGCGGCGCGCGCGCTGATGGGCTTCGGCTTCGGCGGCGAGTGGACGGCCGGCGCGGTGCTGATCGGCGAAGTGATCCGTGCGCGCGACCGCGGCAAGGCGGTCGGTCTCGTGCAGTCGGGCTGGGCGATCGGCTGGGGGCTGTGCGCGCTGCTGTATGCGCTGCTGTTCTCGGTGCTGCCGGCCGAGCAGGCGTGGCGCGCGCTGTTCCTCGTCGGCCTCGCCCCCGCGCTGCTGGTCGTGGCGATCCGCCGCTACGTGAAGGAGCCGGACGTCTACGAGAAGGAGAAGGCCGCGCAGGCGCAAGTAGCCGATGCGCCGCGCCTCACCGAGATCTTCGCGCCGAAGCTGATCACGACGACGCTGCGCGCGGCGCTGCTGACGACCGGCGCGCAGGGCGGCTACTACGCGATCACGACGTGGCTGCCGACCTTCCTGAAGACCGAGCGGCACCTCACGGTGATGGGCACCGGCGGCTATCTCGCGATGATCATCCTCGGCTCGTGGGTCGGCTACCTGACGAGCGCGTACCTGACCGACCGCCTCGGCCGCAAGCCGAACTTCATCCTGTTCGCGGTCGGCTCGATGGCGATTGCGTTCGCATACACGTCGCTGAACCTGACCAACGCGTCGATGCTGTGGCTCGGCTTCCCGCTCGGCTTCTTCGCGTCGGGCATCTTCTCGGGGATGGGCGCGTTCCTCACCGAGCTGTTCCCGACCCGCGTGCGCGGCTCCGGCCAGGGCTTCTGCTACAACGTGGGCCGCGCGATCGGTGCACTGTTCCCGTTCCTGATCGGTGCGCTGTCCAAGCAATACGGGCTCGGCATGAGCATCGGCATCTTCGCGGTCGCCGCGTACGGCGTGGTGATCGTCGCCGCGCTGACGCTGCCCGAGACACGCGGCCGCGAACTCGACGCCGCTTGAGCGGCGGGCCGGCCGGCCCTTCGTTTTTCTCCCCCTTTGACCGACCCGGCGACACGGCGCGCGACGCGCGCCGTGCGGCGGCGCTCGCCCCTCGACCCAACGACGCATCGACCCGACATCATGACTGACCGACACCTTTCCCCCGTTCCCTCCGACGCCGCACGCTGGCAATTCTGGATCGATCGCGGCGGCACGTTCACCGACATCGTCGCGCGCCGGCCCGACGGCACGCTCGTCACGCACAAGCTGCTGTCGGAGAACCCCGAGCAATACCGCGACGCGGCCGTGGCCGGAATTCGCCAGTTGCTCGGCCTCGCGGCCGGCGAGCCGATCACGCCCGAGCGCGTCGAGATGGTGAAGATGGGCACGACGGTCGCGACCAACGCGCTGCTCGAGCGCAAGGGCGAGCGCACCGTGCTCGCGACGACGCGCGGCTTTCGCGACGTGCTGCGCATCGCGTACCAGAACCGGCCGCGCCTGTTCGATCTCGACATCGTGCTGCCCGACGCGCTGTACGAGACCGTCGTCGAGATCGACGAGCGCATCGGCGCACATGGCGACGTTGTCGTGCCGCTCGATGTTCAGGGTGCCGAAGCGTCGCTGCGCCGCGTGTTCGACTCCGGCGTGCGCGCGCTCGCGATCGTGCTGATCCACGGTTATCGCTACACCGCGCACGAACGCGCGCTGGCGGACCTGGCGCGCCGCATCGGCTTCACGCAGGTGTCGGTGTCGCACGAGGTGTCGCCGCTGATGAAGATGGTGTCGCGCGGCGATACGACCGTCGTCGACGCGTACCTGTCGCCGATCCTGCGCCGCTATGTCGAGCAGGTCGCGCACGAGATGCCGGGCGTGAACCTGCAGTTCATGCAGAGCAGCGGCGGGCTGACGCGCGCCGACGCGTTCCAGGGCAAGGACGCGATCCTGTCGGGCCCGGCCGGCGGCATCGTCGGGATGGTGCGCGCCGCGCAGGCGGCCGGCTTCGAGCGCGTGATCGGCTTCGACATGGGCGGCACGTCGACCGACGTGTCGCATTACCACGGCGAGTTCGAGCGCGTGTTCGAGACGCAGGTGGCCGGCGTGCGGATGCGCGCGCCGATGATGAGCATCCATACGGTTGCCGCGGGCGGCGGCTCGGTGCTCGGCTTCGACGGCGCGCGGCTGCGTGTCGGGCCGGAATCGGCCGGCGCGAACCCGGGGCCGGCCGCGTACCGGCGCGGCGGCCCGCTGACGGTGACCGACTGCAACGTGATGCTCGGCAAGATCCAGCCCGATCATTTCCCGCGCGTGTTCGGCCCGCATGCGGACGAGCCGCTCGACCGCGACGGCGTGGTCGCGAAGTTCGCGGCGCTCGCCGATGAAATCCATGCGGCGACGGGGCGGCGCGAGACACCGGAGGCGCTCGCCGAAGGTTTCCTGGAAATCGCGATCGGCAGCATGGCGAACGCGATCAAGAAGATTTCCGTGCAGCGCGGCCACGACGTGTCGCGCTACGTGCTGACGACGTTCGGCGGCGCGGGCGGCCAGCACGCGTGCGGCGTGGCCGACGCGCTCGGGATGACGCAGGTGTTCGCGCATCCGCTCGCGGGCGTGCTGTCCGCGTACGGGATGGGCCTCGCCGACCAGACCGCGATGCGCGAGCGCGCGGTCGAGGCCGTGTTGTCCGACGCGTCGCTGCCGGCGCTGAACGCGGCGCTCGACCGGCTGGCCGACGAAGCCGTCGGCGCGCTGCTCGAACAGGGCGTGCCGCCGGAGCGGATCGCGACCGAGCGGCGCGTACACCTGCGCTACCAGGGCACCGACTCGGCGCTCGACGTGCCGGCCGGCAGCGTCGCCGCGATGCAGCAGGCGTTCGAGGCCGCATACCGGCAGCGCTACGCGTTCCTGATGCCCGGCACGCCGCTCGTCGCCGAGCTCGCGTCGGTCGAGGCGATCGGCCGCTCCGACGCGCCGGTGGAGATCGCGCCGCTCGCGCCGCGCAACGAGGGCAACGGCGCCGGTGCCGCGCTACGCGCCCATTCCACGGTGCGCTTCCATTCCGGCGGGCAATGGCACGACGCGGCGCTCTACGTGCGCGACACGCTGCTGGCCGGCGACGCGATCGACGGCCCGGCGATCGTCGCGGAGAAGAACGGCACGACCGTCGTCGAGCCCGGCTGGCGCGCGCGGATGACCGCGCAGGGCAACCTCGTGCTGACGCGCACGACGCCGCTGCCGACGCGCCGCTCGCTCGGCACCGACGCCGATCCGGTGCGGCTCGAGATCTTCAACAACCTGTTCATGTCGATTGCCGAGCAGATGGGGCTGCGGCTGCAGAACACCGCGTACTCGGTGAACATCAAGGAGCGGCTCGACTTCTCGTGCGCGATCTTCGACGGCGACGGCAAGCTGATCGCGAACGCGCCGCACATGCCGGTGCACCTCGGCTCGATGGGCGAGAGCATCCGCACGGTGATCGAGCGCAACCGCGGCCGCATGCGCGACGGCGACGTGTTCATGCTGAACGACCCGTATCACGGCGGCACGCACCTGCCGGACGTGACCGTCATCACGCCGGTGTTTGCCGACGGCTCGGACACGCCGCTGTTCTACGTCGGCTCGCGCGGCCATCACGCGGACATCGGCGGCACGACGCCGGGCTCGATGCCGCCCGATTCGACCCACATCGACGAGGAGGGCGTGCTGATCGACAACTGGCAACTGGTGTCGGCCGGCACGCTGCGCGATGCGGAAACCCGCGCGCTGCTCGCTTCGGGCCGTTACCCGGCGCGCAACGTCGAGCAGAACATGGCCGACCTGCGCGCGCAGGTCGCCGCGAACCAGAAGGGCGTCGACGAGCTGCGCCGGATGGTCGCGCAGTTTGGCCGCGACGTCGTGCTCGCGTTCATGGGGCACGTGCAGGACAACGCGGAAGAAGCCGTGCGGCGCGTGATCGGCGCGCTGCAGGACGGCGCGTACCGCTATCCGCTCGACAACGGCGCGGAGATTCGCGTCGCGATCCGCGTCGACCGGGCGGCGCGGCGCGCGGAGATCGATTTCACCGGCACGTCCGCGCAGCTCGACAACAACTTCAACGCGCCGAAGGCCGTGTGCATGGCCGCCGTGCTGTACGTGTTCCGCACGCTGGTCGGCGACGAGATCCCGCTGAACGCCGGCTGCCTGAAGCCGCTCACGGTGATCGTGCCCGCGCGCTCGATGCTGAACCCCGAGTATCCGGCGGCGGTCGTGTCGGGCAACGTCGAGACGTCGTCGGCGATCACCAACGCGCTGTACGGCGCGCTCGGCTGCGTCGCGTCGAGCCAGGGAACGATGAACAACTTCACATTCGGCAACGATCGCTACCAGTACTACGAGACGATCGCGGGCGGCAGCGGCGCGGGCGACGGCTTCGCGGGTGTCGGCGCGGTGCAGACGCACATGACGAACTCGCGGCTGACCGATCCGGAGGTGCTCGAATGGCGCTACCCGGTGCGGCTCGACTCGCACCGGATCCGCGCCGGCTCGGGCGGCGGCGGGCGCTGGCGCGGCGGCGACGGCGCGGTGCGGCGGATCCGCTTCCTCGCGCCGATGACCGCGTCGATCCTGTCCAACAACCGGATCCACGCACCGTTCGGCGCGGCGGGCGGCGAGCCAGGCACGCTCGGCCGCAACACGATCGAGCGCGCGGACGGCACGGTCGAGACGCTCGGCCATATCGGCCGCGCGGAGATGGCGCCGGGCGACGTGTTCGTCGTCGAAACGCCGGGCGGCGGCGGATACGGCACGGCGGGCTGAGCCGCGCGACCAGCGCCGGCGCCCCGCGCCGATGCTCGAACGGCATTGCAACGGACTGTGGAATAAAGTTGCGTATTAGCGCGCGAAAGGAATCAAAATCGACGGAAAGTCGGGTCGCCGCGACGCGATCCGACCCTGTCGCCGATGGCTTGTCGCAGCGCTGCCCATGGCTGCTGGAATCGGCCGCAAATGCCCGCCCGGCGGGGCGTTCAGCCCGATTCGCCGAACCCGTCCCGCAGCGCCGCAACCGCGATCGGGCAGGCTGCCAATCATGAAAAATCCGGCTTGCCAATCGAGTCCCAATTCCTTGACACTCTGCTCTAAATGTGAGTGCCAATCCTGATCGTCATTTGATAAGATGGCTCTCATCATTCTTTTGGCAGCACCTGCGCGCATCACGCGCGAACGCCGGGTCGCATTAGCGGGAAACAAGTACGGGACGAGGCCCATCATCACGGCAATCACGGTTGCCCTGCCGGGAACGCGCGACGCGCGCCCCGGAAGGGCGGCCGGCCGGGTCGCCTCCGTCTACACTGTGCGTTTTTTCTGGATCGGGGCGTCTCCATGGATGACGAAAACGATAGCGCGGTGCTCGAGGCGCACGTAGGTACGCGCAGCCCCTGCTGGCGTCTCGGCAGCGACAGCAATGCCCTCGAACTGGCGGCCGTCCGCGGCCTGACCAACGTCGCCGTCGCGCTGACGGGCGAACAGGCCGCGCGCATCCGCGCGCTGACCGGCGTCACGTCGCACCTCGTGCTCGACATCACGCTGTTCGGCGAACCGGTGAGCCTTCATCTCGTCGGGCGGAAAGTCGACACGACCGACTGGGCCGGCACGGCCTCGGCCTATTCCGATACCGAATCCGTCGCGGCCGATCTCGCGCACGGGCTCGCGTTTGCCGAGCAGGTCGTGTCCGAAGTGAATTCGCTCGTCGTGATTCTCGACCGCAACGGGATGGTGCAGCGCTTCAACCGCCTGTGCGAGGAAGTGACGGGCAAGCGCGAGGTCGACGTGATCGGCCGCAGCGCGTTCGAACTGTTCATGAGCCCCGAGCAGGGCGCGCAGTCGCGCAGCAACATCACGGGCTTTTTCGCGAGCAACCACTCGTTCGCGGTCGAGCGCTACATCAATACGGTCAACGGGCCGCGCCTGTTCCAGTTCCGCAACAAGTTCGTGCAGAGCGGCAGCGGCGTCGAAGAGCAGTTCCTGATCTGCTCGGGCATCGACATCACCGAGGAGCGCAACGCGCAGCATCGGCTCATCGAACTCGCGAACACCGACGTGCTCACCGGGCTGCCGAACCGCCATGCGATCAGCGAGCGCATCCACGCGGCGATTGCGGCCGAGACCGCCGCATCGCGCGGGCAGGTCGGCATCCTGTTCCTCGATCTCGACAACTTCAAGCGCGTCAACGATCACTACGGGCACATCACCGGCGACCGGCTGCTGCAGGACGTGTCGGCGATCATCAGCGGCTGCCTGCCGTCCGGCGCGACGCTCGCGCGGCTCGGCGGCGACGAATTCCTCGTGCTGTTCGAGCACGGCACGCGGCCGCTGCTCGAAGCGACCGCGCAGATCATTCTCGAACGGCTGCGCACGCCCATTCATCTCGGGCTGATGGAGGTCTACACGAGTTGCTCGATCGGCATCGCGATGCATCCGCAGCACGGCGATTCGCTCGAGACGCTGATCCGCAGCGCGGATACCGCGATGTACGTCGCGAAGGAAGAGGGCAAGCATACGTACCGCGTGTTCTCGCTGGAGATGAACCAGAAGGTCGCGAAGTACATGTGGCTCGACACGAACCTGCGCAAGGCGCTCGAGGAAGAGCAGTTCGTGCTGCACTACCAGCCGGTCGTCGATATCGCGACCGGCGACGTGCACGCTGTCGAGGCACTGATCCGCTGGCAGTCGCCCGATCGCGGGCTCGTCGCGCCGATCGAGTTCATCCGCTTCGCGGAGGAGTCGGGCCTGATCGCGCCGCTCGGGCGCTGGGTGATGCGTACCGCGGCCGCGCAGGCTGCCGCGTGGAAGGCGAAGGGGCTCGACATCCGGATCGCGGTGAACGTGTCCGCGCGGCAGTTGCAGGACATGAACATCGTGCACCAGATGGCGTCGATCCTCGACGCCGCGGGGCTGAAGCCCGGCCTGCTCGACATCGAGCTGACCGAGAGCTGCTTCATCGAGGACGAGGATGCGGCCAACGGGCTGATGCGGCAGTTCCGCCAACTCGGCGCGCAGATCCATCTCGACGATTTCGGCACCGGCTATTCGTCGCTGTCGCAGTTGTCGCGCCTGCCGCTCGACGCGATCAAGCTCGACCGCAGCTTCATCACGGGCATCGACCGCAATCCGCGCTCGCAGGCGCTGGTGCGCTCGGTCGTGTCGCTCGCGAAGGCGCTGAATTTCGCGGTGGTCGCCGAAGGCGTCGAAACGCATGCGGAAGCCGAATTCCTCAAGCAGCTCGACGTCGATCATGCGCAGGGCTACTACTACGCCCGCCCGATGCCCGCACAGGCGTTCGAGGCGTGGCTCGCGGAGACGAGAAAGCTCAGGCTGATCGCCTGAGCTTCGTTCACGAACGGGCGCCGCCGGCAAGCGGCGGCGCCCGTCGCATTACACCGTGCGCAGCTTCGACACGCGCCGGTTCTGCAGCATCACGAGGCGTTCCATGTACGCGAGATCCTTCGGCTCGATCGTGAACGCCGCATGCACCCACGCTTCCGTGATGTCCATCAGCTCGGAGCGCGTCAGCTGGAACACCCGCTCGCGCGCGCGCAGCATCGCACGCACGCCGTTCAGCTTCGGCTTCGTCACGTCGATGAAGGTGCGCGTCGCGAGGTACGCGTCACCCGCGTCGAACGTCTGGTCGACCAGGCCGCGATCCTCGTACCACTCGGCAGCGTGCGCTTCGCCGGTCGAGATCAGTTGCTCCGCAATGCCCCGATCGGCCTTGCGCGCGACGAGCGAATAGCCGCCCATGCCCGGGAACAGGTTGAACGCGATCTCGGGAAACCCGAGCTTCACGCCCTTCTGCGCGAGCACGTAGTGATGCGCGAGCGCGGCCTCGAAACCGCCGCCGAGCGCGCTGCCCTCGACCATCGCGATCGAGATCGCCCCGGTGCCGAAGCCCGTGTAGATCTCGTACACGCCGTCGATGCACGAGCGCGCATAGGCCATCAACAGGTCGCGCTTGCCGCTGCGGATCGCGTCGACGAAAAAGCTCAGGTCGCCGCCGACGTTGAACAGCTCGGGGACGAGCGAGCCCGTCACCCAGAAGTCGAACGGCAGGCCCGAGTCGCGTGCGACGCGCGCGAGATGGATGATGTCGGTAACGAGTTGCTGGTTGAAGCACGGCCGCGGCTCCGATCGCAGCATCATCCACATGACATTACGTCCCTCTTCATAAAAGGCGGTCAGTTGCGTGAGTTCGCCAGCTTCGTAAAACGGGCGGCACGCGGGATGGGATTGGAGTTGCATGGTATGTCCTCGTGAGATGTGGTTCTTGAAGACCATCGCGCCCGGTGCCGTGCAGGAGGCGAGTGTCCTGACGGGTGCCGGGCGCGAGGCATCGCCATTGTTGCGCGCGCACATTCGGCGTATCTGTGGAGTGGGTCACCCGAAAGCCGCGCGGGCCCAGGCAGGGCGGCGGTTTCGGGCGAGCGGTCGAGGCGCGGGGGGAGGCCGGCCGGGCCGGTATCGCGGCGTTCCGGACGTGACGACGGAATGCGGGCATGCCGAGTGTCGGCAAACCTGCGAACGGCGCGGCAATGCCGCGTGCGATGCGTGCAGTCGTAACCGTGAATTGGCAATGCGGGGCACGCGTCGCGACCGCTCGCCGTGCAGGGTATTCACCGGTACCGACGGGTATCCGGTGAATTTTTTGCAGCGTTAGAATCGCGCGCCCGTTCATATCTGCGCGCCTCGTTCCGCGCGCAGGGTCGCGGTTCTCCTCCCCGGCGCGCATCCGACGGAACTTGCCAGAGTCGGTCGGCTTCAGCCAACATTCGCATCCGGCACGGCCGCGCGTTCCGAGCGCGGCCGGCATGGAGGAGAACACGCATGTCAGAGAAACATCGGGTCCTGGTGCTGGACGACGATCCGGAGGTGCGCGCCTGGTTGAGGGGCGTGCTGGAAGAGGCGGGGTTCGACGTATCGACGGCCGACAGCGCCGCGGTGATGCAGCAGCAACTGGCTGCCGCGCCGCACGCGCTCGTCATCCTCGACCTGAAGCTGCGCGGCGAGGACGGCCTGACGGTCGCGCGCGAGCTGCGGCGCCGGTCCGACGTATCGATCATCATGATCAGCGGGCTGGGCGACGAGACGGACCGCGTGCTCGGCCTCGAAACCGCGGCGGACGATTTCATCACGAAGCCGGTGTCCGGGCGCGAGCTGATCGCACGCGTGCGCGCGCAGCTTCGCCGCACGACCGAGCTGTCGATGCCGCGTCCCGCTCCGAACGGCGGCGGCCCGCGCTTCTGCTTCGACGGCTGGACGCTCGATTTCGCCGCCCGGACGCTGACGCACGGCGGCAATCCGTGCGCGCTCACGCAGGGCGAGTTCGAGCTGCTGGCGGCGATGGTGCAGCAGCCGTCGCGCGTCTGGTCCCGCGAGCAGTTGCTGGAGCGCACGCGCGGCTTCGGCATCGACGTCTACGATCGCACGATCGACGTGCTGATCCTGCGCCTGCGCCGCAAGATCGAACCGAACCCCGAGCACCCGACCTACATCCGCACGCAGCGCGGCGCCGGTTACGTGTTCTCGGTGCCGGTCGTGCGCGTGTGACGCGATGCGCATGCCCCCTACCCTGTTGCCGCCGTGGAGCGTGCGGGCCAAGCTGATCGCGACGTTCCTGGTGCTGTTCGGCATCACGCTGGCGGTCGTGGTGGTCGGCGTGCTCGGCATGCGCGCGAATCAGAACGCGCTCGACGAATACGAGGCGAACGTCGTGCCGGAGATCGCGCGCGCGCTCGAGCTGTCCGACAAGGTCGCGCAACTGGCCGCGGTGGCGCCGAGCATGATGCTGACCGATTCGCCGGACCTGCTGCACAGCGATTCCGAACTGCTGCGCGGCCTGCTCGGCGACATCCGGCGACTGTCGCCGGGTTTCGGCAAGCCGGCCGGTACGGCGGAGAAGGCGGGCGGCCGGCTCGCGGTGATCGACGATCTGGATGCGATCGACCAGGATCTGGCGCGGCTGCTGCTCGTATCGGGCCGGCAGCGGCAGCTCAAGGCGGAGCTGAGCGACCTGCGTGCGGCAACCGACAGCATCGGCGACGGTATCGCGCGCCAGAAAGGGGTGATCGCCCGGCAAGCGCCGACGCTGCTGGAAATCTGGGCGCGCACGACCGGCGCGTTGCAGGCGGCGAACGCGGCGGAGCTCGGCAGCGCGGAGAGCGACAACGAGGCGTTGTGGCTGCGGGTGCGCGAGCGCGGCGAGGAGCGCAGCCAGCCGGCGCTCGCCGAGGCGCTGCAGCGCCTCGACGGCGGCGCGCGCAGCGTGTTCGCGGTGCGTCGGGAGTTTCTGTCGAGCGAAGCGCAGACGGGCTATCTCGTCACGCTGTTGCGCGGTCACGCGGATCACCTCAGCGGCAAGTCCGCCCGCTACGTCGAGCGCCTGCGGCAGATCGCGAGCGAGCGTAGCGACAAGGTGCGCAAGGTCGCGGTGTCGAGCCAGTCGGGCCTGCTGCTGCTGGCCGTCGCGGGCGTCGCGGTGGCATTGCTCGGCGTGGCCTACGCGAGCCGCATCCTGCACAAGCTGCAGGCGATGACGCGCGTGATGACGCGCCTGGCGAAGGGCATCACGTCGGACCGGATGCCGTCGATGCACCGGCCCGACGAAATCGGCGAGCTGGCGCGCGCGTTCGAGGTGTTTCGCACCAACCTGATCGAGAAGGAGCAACTGACCCAGGGGCTCGAAGCGCAGCGCCGCCTGCAGGAATCGGTGCTCAACTCGATGAACGACGGCGTCTCCGTGCACGACACGCAAGGCAGCCTGGTCGCGTGGAACCCGACGTTCGCGAAGCTGCTCGGCATCGACGCGTCCGCGTTGCGGGCGGGCCTGCCGCTCGTCGCCCTCCGTGCTGCGCTGGCGCGGCCCGCCCGGTGGCACCAGGTATCGTCCGAGACCGCGACGCATACGTCGGACGGCGTGCGCGTCGCCGCGTCCGCCGAGCTGCACCTGAGCGACCGGCGGACGCTCGAATTCCACTGTCAGCCGTTGCCGGACGGCGGATGGGTATCGGTATGCCGCGACCTGACGAGCCGCCGCGCGGTCGAGGCCGAACTGCGCCAGGCGCAGAAGATGGACGTGCTCGGCCAGTTGACGGGCGGGGTCGCGCACGATTTCAACAATTTTCTCGTCGCGATTCTCGGCAACCTCGAATTGTTGCTGCCGCGGCTCGACGGGCAACACGACACGCAGACGATGGCCGAACGTGCGCGCCGCGCGGCCGAGCGAGCGTCGCGGCTCACGCGGCGGCTGCTTGCGTTCGCGCGTCGTCAGCCGCTGCAGGCCGAGCGCGTGTCGGTACGGGCGATGCTCGCGGAAATGCTCGACCTGGTCGAATATTCGGCGGGGCAGCGCGTCACCGTCGTGCTGGAGCCGTCCGCCGACACGATGTGGGTGAACGTCGACCGCGGCCAGCTCGAGAACGCGGTGCTCAACCTGACGCTCAACAGCGCGGCGGCGATGCCGGACGGCGGGACGCTCACGCTGTCCGCGCATCGCGAGCCGGCGCAGGATGCGGCGGGCGGCCCGGCGTCGATCGTGCTGAGCGTGACGGATACCGGGTGCGGCATCGCGCCCGTGCTGCTCGACAAGGTGATCGAGCCGTTCTTCACGACCAAGGCCGCCGGTGAAGGCAGCGGGCTCGGGCTCAGCAGCGTGTACGGGTTCGTCCGGCAAAGCGGCGGCGATTTGCGGATTCACAGCGAGGTCGGCCGGGGCACGCGGGTCGAGCTTCGGCTGCCGGACAGCGGGCCGCCCGCCGGCGGGCC
>NZ_JAIZRY010000021.1:0-108173 GCF_020420125.1 Burkholderia sp. AU30280 | reverse complement strand
TGCCGCCCGTCAGCGATGCATTGCCGCCCGCGACATTCTGGCCGGTCGCGGTCAGTTGGCCGGACGCCGTCAGGTTCAGGTCGCCACTGTGTGCGACGGAGCCGTCATTGTTCACGCCCGCGCCGAGTGTACCGGTTGAATTCAGCGAACCGGCATTCACGCCCACGTTGTGCTGTGCGGCGAGCGTACCGGTGTTCACTACGTCGGCACCGGTATTCAGTACAACAGACTGCTGGCCATAGGTCGTGCCGCTGTTCTCGACCCCGCCCGCGGCCGATACCACGACGTTGCCGAGCGAGCTCACCTTGCCGGACTGTACCAGCCGGCCGGCCGTCGTCAGCGTCAGGCCCATCGCGTCGGCTGCGATCGTGCCGGCGTTCCGAACCCCGACACCGCCCTCGGTGCCGACCAGGAAAATCCGGTTGCTGTACATGCCGCCCAATTGACCGACATCGATTGCGACGGCCGGCGCGGCGCCTTCACCCTGAATTCGGGTCGCCTGAAGCGTGTCGTGATTGACCTGATTCGCGCCGGCCACCACGTTCAGGTTGTTCGCGTAAATGGCCGCATTGGTTTGAACGGCCCGGGCAATCAGATCCACCTGATCGACGTTCTTCGCATTCAGGCCGGCGCCTTGCACCGTAATGAGGCCGCGCGTCGTGTTGAAACCGGCCAGCGATCCGTCCGCATTCAGATTGGGGGTTCCGGTCGTGAGAATGGCGCGCGACGTGTTGATGAAGCCGCCACCATCGACCACCAGACCAGACGGGTTCGAAATAATCATCTCGGCCCGCTGGCCGGCGATCTCGACATACCCCCTCAATTGCGACGGGTTGTTGCTGTTGACCTGATTGATGATGATTCTGGCTGCATCGTGTGCGCCAAAATTCGGGTTGCCGTTGATATAGCCGGCCTGCTGCGTGTTCGTCATCACCGGCGAGTTGTTTACGATCACGCCGGGTTTCTGCACATCGAACTGGGAATAGGTATTCAGCGAAACACCGGCCCCGCTAGGCTTGTTGATATTGACCTGTGGCAAACCGTTCGGAGTCTGCACGACCGACGGTGCATTCGCCCCTGCGCCCACCACCTGTGCCTGCACCCAGCGTGGCGCCACGCCCGCCGCAAGCAGCACCGCAAACGCCGCGTGGCGCAGCGCGAACCTCACCGCTACGCGCGGCGGCTGTGCAACGTGGACGGCTTCTCCACGGCTTGGGTTCCCCGACGAGCTGGTCGTCTCTTCGACCGCGATCAACATGCCACGTACGCGGCTGAATACCAGACGATATTGGTTCTTGTTCATGGTACGGCGGGCGTGCTTTTACGCACCAGGCGAATAAGTTCGGAACGCCGCGACAGGTAACGAAGAGGTTGGCAACGCCGGGATCGACGCGCCCGAATTTCCCCGCCTTTTCGTCACTCAGGTCGTAGCTAACTTGATTGGTCTCTCCCGCCGAAATATATCGAAACATTTGTCAGTACATTGTCAGGAATTGATAAAGTCGCGTCGCTCCGGAATGGCCGCAATCGACTTTCCGGGTAGGTACGCCTCGGTTTCTCGCGCATCAGAGTCGAGTGCAGACCAGAGTGGCTCGCAATTCCACGCCACTATTTAACAATTGGAATTGATTTTAAAAAAACACCCCTGATATTTGAGATAATTCGATATCCGTAGCCGTCCCGTGATCGGCCCCCCATCAACCGCTTGATGACGAAGCCGCTCAAACAAGCAGAAATCGGGCATATCAGCGCTTTGCCAGCGTCAATCGAACGCGGGGTTTTCTCACTTCATCCCGGAGGGCCGCCCTCTCCATTCCTCCTATCCCGAATTGATCGTTCACACTCCTTATTGACAATCTCGCCAACCAGCGGGCGTGTGAGCGAGACGTTTCGCGGCCGAATCGATGTAGCGACTGCATTGTCGTGAGCACGCAACAAAAACACGCGTGTGATGCCGGAACGCACTTCCTGCTCGCGCGGGCGAATGTGCGTCCCCCTTGCGACCAATCGTCGCGAAACACCCCGAATCCCCGCGATTCGTCGCTTTTCTCCCCTAGTCCGATTGCCCGACCCGATCGCGTCGCGTATGGTGCTGGCCGTCCGCGTGCGACACGGCGCCCGACCCGCGCGCTGCCGCCCGGACCTTCGACCGTCGTCCCGCACGACGGCCGCGCGGGCCGTGCCCGCCGCTCACCGTCTCCGCGATGCCGCCCTTCGGCGCCGCGCATTCATGAGGAGAGAGACGTGATCCACAAAGTCCTGATCCTGTTCGCACTCTGCATCGCGGGCCTCGCCGCGATCGCCGCCGGTTTCCAGCACATCCCCAGCTGATTCGCGGCCCCGGTTCGCTTCGCCGAGCCGGGGGCCGCAGCCATTCCTTTTCCCTTCTGCGATGAACCACTTTCTCGGACCGCCCGGGACGGGCGACCTTTGCCATGCGTATCGACGTACAGCATTCCCAGCACGACATCGACGATGAACTCGACACGCTCTACGCGCGTCTCCACCAGCCAGGCCATCGCCTGCACGGCCTGCCGGCCGTCGCGCTCGGCCGCTCCGGCCTGATCGTCCGCCACCGCGAGGCGGACGGAGAGTACTTCCTGTATGTCGAAGATCCGGCCGCGCGCCAGCTCGCCGGCTATACGGTGTTCAACCGCCTGCCTGAAATCCCGCGCCGCGCCGACCGCTACCTGCGCGCGCCGCATACGCGGCTGCGCGGCTCGGCGCAACGCAAGGGCCTCGCGACGACGTTGTATCGCTGGGCGCTCGACGCGGGCCTGTGCCTGATCAGCGGCGCGCGCCAGTCGGTCGGCGCCGCGCGCTTGTGGACGGCGCTCGCGCAGGACTACCGGCACGGCTTCGTCGATATCGACGGGCGGGCGCTGCGTTATCTCGGCGAAACCGTCGCCGACGACGTGCACGGCGCGCTGCATACGCGGCGGCTGATGCTCGGCACGGGATGGAACCTCGAAGCATTCGCGCTTGCGGCCGGGATGACCGACATGGCAGCGGGATCGGCACGATAGCGGGTACTGTCGTATCCCGTTGGCATTGCCAACCATCGATCGCGAAGACTACTCGTCACGTTTTACAAGAGACTGGTGCGCGCCGGACAGTCCGGAATACGCTCGACCCGACGCCCGTGCAATCTCCGCGAGAACGGCCTGCAGGTCCGCATCGCCGGGCGGGTGCAAGACCTCGTCATGTTTGGAAGAAGGACCGGCGCGAGCGCTCATCGACACCGTGACGCCAACACTTGCCAGACAGCTCCAGCGCTTCATGAGCGAACCATTCCTCAAAAGATGCCCAGGGCCGACAGAATCGATGCCGCGATTCTGGTGCTTGCGATCGGATCCCGCGGCAATCACGCGCCGGTGCGATAATGCGTCCGCCCCACGCATCGCGTCCCGAATACTCACCGATGGCTACCGATCCCACCCGTCACATCAACATCGTCGCGCTGTGCGGCAGCCTCCGCGCGCAGTCGTACAACGCCGCGCTGCTCGATGCGGCCGCGCTCGTCGCGCCGAGCGGCATGCGCATCGTGCGCTTCGATCGTCTCGGCGAATTTCCGCTGTTCAATCCTGATACCGAATACCCGTCGCCTGCCGCCGTGCGCGACCTGATCGAGCGCCTGAACGCGGCCGACGGCGTGCTGATCGCGAGCCCGGAATACGCACACGGCGTGACGGGCGTCATGAAGAATGCGTTGGACTGGGTCGTGGGATGCGAAGCGTTCGTGTACAAACCGGTCGCGGTGCTGAATGCGTCGCCGCGCGCGACACATGCGGACGCGGCGCTGCGGGAAACGCTGGCGGTGATGTCGGCGCACATCGTCGAACGCGCGTCGATCACGCTGCCGGTGCTCGGCAGTCAACTCGACGCGGCAGGCATCGCCACGCATCCGTCGTTCGCATCCGCGCTGGTTGATGCGTTGCACGCGCTGCGCGCGGCAGTTGCGCAAGGCGATCCGTCACGCTGACGTCGTGAATCCTAAAACACATCGCAGTCCGTAATAATTGGACATGACGCCCGTCGACAGGCGTCATGTCCTGGCCGGCTCATCGTCCACGATAGATCGACAGCTCGCGGGCAACCGAGCCCGATTCGCTCGCGGCCGGCGACATCGTCCCGTATCCGCTCGTATCGGCCGTCGACGGGCCAGTCGAACCGATCTTCGTCAGCGCTTCAGCGAGGCGTGCCGGATAGTGCGGGTCTTCGCCGGTCTGACGGTAGCCGGCCGCGCGCACGGCGGCCAGTTCGGCCGTGACGTCCGCGCGCGTCACGGTGGACTCCGGCGCGGCCCATGCGGAAATGGAAATGGAAGCAGTCGCGGCAACCGTCGCGAGAACATACAGGGCAAGCTTGTTCATCTGATCTCTCCTGAGCGTCGACGACGTTGTCGACGGAGAGTGAGTCGCACCGCGAGCGCAAAGATGACACGCGCCGGCGGAAAATTTTCGACATCGTGCCGCCATGCGGCTGCCGGGCGCCCTGCCCTGTGGATACGGCATGCGCAAATGAATGCCGCCCGGGTGTCAGATTTTGCCGGCTCGCGCGACTACAGGGTCGTGGCCCTGCGCCACCCTCTGTTTCCGCTCATGGGGTCCGACACATGAAAACCAGAATCTGGATACTGATCGCGTCGCATTTCGCGACGGGGCTCGTGGCATTCGCGGCAGGCATCTACGTCCTTCCGATCCTGACGGCACCGGAAGGCGCAAGCGCCGTCGAACTGCAGGTGGCCGCCGAAAGCGCGCGTCATACCGGCCGTTTCGAACGCGGCCTGCCGGGCAGTGACGCGCTGCACTGGGCCGACGGCAAGCTGACCATCACCGACTCGTCGATCGCCTTCGAAGGCGACATCGCGCCGGGCCCGATTACAAGATCTATCTCGTGCCGGAATTCGTCGATACCCGCGCGTCGTTCCTCGCGATCAAGGCGCGCGCCGTGCGCGTGGCCGACCTGAAGACGTTCGGCAACTTCGTCGTGCCGCTTCCCGCCGACGTGAACCCCGCGCAGTACACGTCGGTCGTGATCTGGTGCGAGCGCTTTTCGAAGTTCATCAGCGCGGCCCGGTATCGGAACGCGACGACATCGGGCGTGGTGTCGATGTAGCGAGTCCGGATCGCCGGCGCACGAGGTCGCGCGCTAGCGGCTCCTGCTCCGCGCGACCTTCTTCACCGCCTTCGCGCGCGGCGCTTCCTTCTCGGGCTGCGCGCCGCCGCCGGCGAGATCCTCGAGCCACGCGAGCGCGTCGACATACGACAGGAACTGCTGCAGATAAGCCGGCGACAACTCGCGCATCGTCGCGAGCGACCGGTGCACGAGACTGTTCGAATTGAGCGGCCCCGCGTTGCGCGGCACCTGGTCGAGCGACTGACGGTACTGCTGTTCCGTGCGGACTTTCGACCACATCGAGCGGAAGTAGTCGACCAGCTCGGGATCGAGCCCACGCCGGTCGGCCTGCGCATCGCGCGCGAGCCGCTCGACGAGTTCCGCCAGCGCGCCGCGCGCGGGCGCATCCGCCGCGCCGCTCGCGGCTGCCGGTTCACCGGCGCGCGCGACAACCTCCGCGAAGCCTTCGAGCAACGTCGCCAGACGCGCGTCGAGCAACACGCGTGCGTCGCCTTCGAGCGCGGCCGCACGCCGTTCGAGCGCGTCGATCCGGTGAAAGCGCACCGGATCGAGCCGGTCGGCGCCCTGCTCGCGCCATGCGTCGAGCATCGCTCGGACGTGCGTCGCGTCGCCGATCACTGCGCCTTCCCTCCGTTCGACGCGGACTTGCGCGGCACCGGCGCGATCTCCACGCGGCGGTTCTTCGCGCGGCCTTCGTCGTCCGCATTCGAGCTGACCGGCTGCTCGGAGCCGAACGCGGCCGCGAACACCGACGACGCCGGTACGCCGGCGTCGATCAGCGCACGCGTGACCGTCAACGCGCGCTTGGCCGACAGCTCCCAGTTGTCCGCGAACAGGCGGTTGCCCGCATGCACCTGCTGGTCGTCGGCGAAGCCGCTGACCATCAGGATCTCGTCGCGCGTCTTCAGGTAAGCGCCCAGCGGCGCGGCCAGCGTCTTCAGCAGGTCGCGGCCCGCGGGCTGCAACTGGTCCGAGTTCAGCGCAAACAGCACGTTGCCGCTGATGCCGATGCGGCCGTTCACGAACGTCACGCGGCCAGCCGCGAGCGGCCCGGCGAGCGCCTGCTCGAGCGACTTGCGCTGCTGCGCTTCGAGCTGCCGCGCGCGCACGGCTTCCTCGAGCTTCGACGTGAGCTGAAGCTGCATGCCGATCACGCCGACGAGGATCAGCACGAACGCACCGAGCAGCACCGACATCAGGTCGGCGAACGCGGGCCACACCGGCGCGGAGGACGCGCCGCCGTCGATTTCGTCATGCATGCGTTACGCTCCGACGCTCGCCCGCCGGCCGGCGAGCTGCTGCAGGTCTTCGACGATCTGCTTCTGCGACATCATGCTCAGGTCGATCACCTCGCGCGCCTGCGCGACGTAATACTCGAGCTGCTCGTCGCTGCGCGCGAGCGATTTCTCGAGCGCGGCCTCGATGCGTTGCAGATGGGTCAGCAGCTTGTCGTTCGACTCGCCGAATACCTGCACGGCCATCCCGAACGCGTCGCCGAGGCTCGCGACTTCAACAGCGCCTGCCGTGACCTGTGCGGCCACCGAGTCGAGCTTGCGCGTCTCGGCATCGACGGTATCGTTGAAGCGCGCGCCGACGCGGTCGAGCAGGTCGGCCGACGTGCTGACGAGCGCGTCGATCGCGGTGCGCTGTTCGGTCGACGCGTGGTTGACCGCGCCGAGCAGCGTTTCGAGCGTCGCGAGCAGGCGGCTGCGCTCCTCGAGCATCGCGGTATCGTGCACCAGGCTGTCGGACAGGCGCTGGCGCAGCTCGGCGACGACGTCGGCCGCGGCCTTCGGCGCCTCCGATGCAGCCTGCACGAGGCGCGCGATCTCGTTGATCGTGTCGCTCGCATGCACCTGCGCCTGTGCGGTGATGTCGTTCGCGGTGCGGGCCAGCGTGTCGCAGATGTCCTGCTGGCGCGCCGCGGCCTGTGCGCTCGTTTGCGCCCATTCGTCGCGCAGCGCGGCCGCCATCGCGGCGAGCGAGTCGTTCCATGCGGCGAGGCGTGCTTCGTCGCGCGCGGCGAGTTGCGTCTGCAGGCCGGCATGCGAATCGCGAATCGTCGACAGCAGTTCGTTCGAGCGTTGTTCGAACGTCGACGCCTGCGTGGTCAGATCGCGCGTCGTTTGTGCGAGCGCGTCGCAGATTTCCTGCTGACGGCCCGCGCTGTGCACGCCCGCGCGCTGCCATTCGTGGCCGAGCTTCTCGGCCATCGCGGCCAGCGAGGCGTTCCATGCCGACAGGCGTTCTTCGTCACGCGCCGCCAGTTGCGTCTGCAGCCCCGTGTGCGAATCGCGAATCGTCGACAGCAGTTCGTTCGAGCGTTGTTCGAACGTCGACGCCTGCGTAGTCAGATCGCGCGTCGTTTGTGCGAGCGCGTCGCAGATTTCCTGCTGACGGCCCGCGCTGTGCACGCCCGCGCGCTGCCATTCGTCGCCGAGCTTCTCGGCCATCGCGGCCAGCGAGGCGTTCCAGGCCGACAGGCGTTCTTCGTCACGCGCAGCCAGTTGCGTCTGCAGGCCCGTGTGCGAATCGCGGATCGTCGACAGCAGTTCGGTCGAGCGCTGTTCGAACGTCGACGCCTGCGTGGTCAGATCGCGCGTCGTTTGTGCGAGTGCGTCGCAGATTTCCTGCTGGCGGCCCGCGCTGTGCACGCCTGCGCGCTGCCATTCGTCGCCGAGCTTCGCGGCCATCGCGGCAAGCGAATCGTTCCATGCCGACAGGCGTGCTTCGTCACGCGCAGCCAGTTGCGTCTGCAGCCCCGTGTGCGAATCGCGAATCGTCGACAGCAGTTCGTTCGAGCGTTGTTCGAACGTCGACGCCTGCATGGCGAAGTCGCGCGTCGTTTGTGCGAGTGCATCGCAGATTTCCTGCTGACGGCCCGCGCTGTGCACGCCTGCGCGCTGCCATTCGTCGCCGAGCTTCGCGGCCATCGCGGCCAGCGAATCGTTCCACGCGGCAAGACGCTGTTCGTCGCGCGCCGCCAGGTCGGTCTGCAGCCCCGCGTGCGACTCGCGCATCGCGGCGAGCGTCGCGCCCGAATGGCGTTCGAACGTCGCGGCGGCCTCGCCCAGCGCGCGCGCATGCTGCGCGGCCAGCGTCTCGCCGACCTGTTCCTGGCGCGACAACGCATCGCGCCATGCGTCCGACAGGCGGCTTTCCGTCGATTCGAGGCGCGTCGCCACGCCGTCGAGCAAGTCCGTCGAACGCTGCGCGAACGTGTCGGTGAACTGGCCGAGCGTCGTCTGCAGCTGCTGCGCGACGGCGTCGCCCGCGCGACGCTGTTCGTCGAGCGCGCGGTTCCAGACGGCCGTCACGTTGCCGGTGGTCTTCTCGAAGCCGTCCGTCAGCCCATCGAGCTGACGCTGCACGGCGCCCGTCACGGTATCGCGCAGCGCGGCCATCTCCTGCGCGAGCCCCGTCATCGTCGCGGCGACGACCGGCTGCAGCGCGGCGCCGGCCACGCGCGCGCTTTCGGCGGCGCTTTCCTTCAGCGCATCGCCGACGTTCGACGCGAGGCCCGCATACGCGCGCTCGGTCCGGTCGAAAAACGCCTGCTGGCTTTCGATCTGGCGATCGTGCAGCGCGACGCTGCGCGCCTCGAGCGTCGTCATCATCGTCTGCAACCGGTCGACCAGCGCCGGCATCACGTCGGCCTGGCGCTGCAGCAGCCGGAACGACTCGTCGCGCTGGTGCGCGGAAGAATGCACGCGCAACGTCGTCGCGATCTTCGCGTCGAGCTGCTGGGCCGCATCGATCCGCTCGCGGCGCACGAGCGCGGACAGCAGCCCGAGCATCGCCGACGTCGCGACGCCGGCGATCGACGTGCCGAACGCGAACCCGAGGCCCTTGACCGGCGCGATCAACGACGCGCGGATCGCGTCGAGATCGGTCGCGCTTTCGAGCGCGGCGCCGGTGCCCTTCAGCGTGACGACCATCCCGAGCAGCGTGCCGAGCATGCCGAGCAGCACGAGCAGCCCGACGAGGTAAGGCGTGAGCGACGGGCCCGGCAGCGCGACGCGCGCGCCTTCGACCCGCGCGCGCACGGCGCCGCGCAGGCCCGGGTGCAGCGTGTCGAGCCACGCGTCGAGCTTCGCGGGCGGCTCGCTCAGGCCGGCGACCGCGCGCGACAGCGTGGCGGTGGCCTGCCGGTAGCGCAGCAGTTCCCATGCGCCGGCGACGTAGCACGCGGCGATCAGCAGCGTGACGGCCGACGCCAGCGGGTTCGACGCGACATAGCCGACGCCGATCCAGCCCACAGCGAGCAGACCGGCGACGAAGACAACGAGATCAAGGCGAATTCTGGACATAGCGTGTTGATTAGCTGGTGCGAAGGGCCGCGAGCAGCCCGTCTACCGTTTGAAACCGGACTTCGAGTTCGGCAAGCAGGATGCCTTGCATCTCGTCGCGAAACGTATCGAGCCATGCGCCGGGCACGATCGCCGCGACGGCCGCGCCCTCGGCCACCACCGCGCCACCGTCGGCCGGGGCGGCCGTGGCTGCGACCGTGGCTGCGGCCGCGGATTCGGCGTCGGCCAGCGCCTGCCGCTCCGCGTCGCGCAGCCGCCCGAAACGCGTGCCGAGCAGCGCGGGGATGGCCGACAGCAGGCTGCGCTCGCGCGCGCCGAGCACGCGCTCCATGATCGCGTCGAGCGTCGCGAGCCGCGCCATCCCGGCCGAGCGCGCGGCGACCGCGACCCGCAGGCGGCCGCGCAGCTGGCCGATCGCCGTTTCCATGTCCTGCTGCAGGGACAGATAACGCTGGCGGAAATCCGCGAAATCGGCCGTGTCGGCGGCCGGCGGCGGCGGATCGCCGGGCCGGCGCCGCGCTCGCGGCCGGTTGGCGGCCGTGATCGCCTGCGCGAGCTCGTGGCGCACGCGCGCGCAGTCGCGCTCCGCGTCGTAGCCGCGCACGCCGGCCGCGACGCCGGGCGGGCTCGCGTTCAGCGCGGACGACAGCGTGATCGCGTCGGTCCAGCCGAGCCACTGGCTCAGCCGGTCGGACAGCGTCTGCCGGGATTCCGCGACGTCGGCATCAGCCAGGCGCGCGAGCAGCCGGACGAGCGCCGGGCCGCTCAGCGCCGGGCGCGAAGGTGCTTGCACCATGCTGCAAACCGTCAAAAAAGGCAGCAGTTTACACGTCGGCGGGACGTCGGCCGCCAGAATCGGGGAAGCGGCGCCGTTCGGCGCGGCATGCGGCACACGCGAACGCCCGCCGCGCAAGGCTTGGCGGGCGGCCGGGGGCTGCTGCGGCAACTGTCCCGCCGCGCCCTTGCCCTTGCCCTCGTCCCTACCCTCGCCCACAGCCGTGTCGCCTGCCGGTTTCGAATATCGTCCGACGATACCTGTCGCGTTGCGCTACCATCGCAGCACCCGTCGAGCCACGCGTGCCGGCCGCGGGCTGCGCCGCCGAGACCGGGCGCCACCGACCCACGACGACAACAGACGGGCCCGGCCCGACCGCACACAATGCTTGCCAATCTCGTCACGCGCCTGCGCGACCGTTTCGGCAAACCGCCGACCCCGCAGGCCTTCGCCGAACGCCTGATCGCCACGCTGCGGGCATCGGGCGACACACGCACCTGGCGCCACGAGGACGAGAAGGGCTGTCTCGTCCAGTCGGATGCCCCGTCGAACATCATCAACCTGCACAACCTGTTCCGCGACTACGCGGCCGCGAAGCCGTCCGAGCGGGACACCGTGCTGAAGCGGCAGGCGAGCGCGATGATGCAGCACGAAATCCCCAAGGATTTCGCCGTGGCGCGCGCGAAGCTGCGCCCCGTGATCCGCAGCGCGACCGAGCGCTGCGTAGCCGAGCTGCAATTGGCCGGGCAGCCCGGCATCACGGCGCTGGCGTTCCGGCCGCTGTGCGAGAACATCGAGATCGGCATCGCGTATGACGGCGAGTTCAACATCGCGCGCCTGCCGACCGCGACGCTCGACCAATGGAGCATCTCGTTCGACGAAGCCTGCGACATCGCGATCGACAACCTGCGGGCCGAATCGTCGAAGCCGTGGGCGGCGCTACCGAACGGGGTCTTCCTGTCGCAATTCGACGATTCCTACGACGCGGCGCGGCTGCTGCTCACCGACCTGCTCCACCGTCAGCCGATCGCCGGCGCGCCGGTCGTGATGGCGCCGAACCGCGCGGTGCTGCTGCTCACCGGCGATCGCAATCCGGCCGGGCTCGCGGCGATGGTCGACCTCGCCGAACAGGCGCAGGCGCAGCCGCGCCCGCTGCCGCCGCTGATGCTGCGCTGGGACGGCACCGCCTGGCGGCGCTTCGTGCCGGAAGGGCTCGAAGCGAAGCTGCACGCGCTGCGCATCGGCGAGCGTGCGGGCGACTACCAGGATCAGCGGATGCTGCTCAACGACGCGCACGAACGCGACGGCACCGACATCTTCGTGGCGACCTACTCGGTGTACAAGCGCCAGGACGGCAGCCTGTTCAGCGTCGGCGTGTGGAGCGACGGTGTGCATACGCTGCTGCCCGAGACGGATATCGTCGCGCTCCATCGCGCGTCGACGGGGCAGTCTGCCTACGTGCCGATGGCCGAGCTGCTGCACACGTGCGGCGACCTGATGACGGCCACCGGGCATCAACCGGTGCGGTATGAAGTGAAGGTGTTTCCGGACGACACGCGGTTCGCGGCGCTGCTGGCGCGGTTCAGCGAAGCCTGATGCCGATGCGCGTTCGCGCGGTGCGCGCCGGCGGCCAGCCAAGGGAATGACCGGCCGCCGTGCAATGCAGATCGGGAATGGAAGCGGTCAGATGCCCGCTTTCGGTGCATTGAGGATCAGTCGCAGCCCGAGCAGCGTGATCGCGCCGGCGGCAATGCGGTCGACCCACTTCTTCGCGCGCAGGTAGAGTTCGCGCGGCCGGCGAGTGGAAAAGCACAGCGCGACGATCGTGTACCAGCCGAACTCGACGCCGAACACGAGCGGCGGCAGCGCCAGATAGCACCACAGCGGCGGATGCTGCGGGAGCAGCGCCGCGAAGATGCTGCCGTACCAGATCGCCGTCTTAGGGTTGCTGAGCTGGGTCGTGAGGCCCGTCCAGAACGACTTGCGCGCGCTGCCGCCGGCGATCGCCTGCGGATCGTCCATCGCGATCGGCCGATCGGCGCCGCGCCAGATCTTCGACGCCATGTAGATCAGGTACGCGCCGCCCGCCAGCTTGAGGCCGACGTACAACCATTCGACGGCCTGCAGCAGCGTATAGAGCCCGGCCAGCGCGACCCCGCCGAACACAATGCCGCCGATGCCCATGCCGAGCGCGGTGGCCAGCCCGTCGCGGCGCGACAACCCGATCGAATTGCGCGCGACCAGGACGAAGCTCGGGCCCGGAATCATCGCGCCGAGAAACAGCGCAGCCAGGATGGCGAGTACGGCAGCCGATGCAGTCATCGAAGTCTCCTTGGTGAGCGACGCCGATTCGCCGGCGCCTGCGGGTCGTTTCCGACGGCCGAAGCGTCGATTCTGGCACGCTTCGCGGATGGCCGAAAGCGGCCCTGCGCTGCTATGCTGGCCCTGTTTCCCGTCATTCGCGCCCCTCATGATCGAGATCCGCCCCGCCCGCTATCCCGACGATGCCCGCGTCGTCGAGGCGATCTTCCGCGAGTACATCGCCAGCCCGAGCGTCAGCCTCGACTTCCAGGACCATGCGCCCGAGATCGCCGCGCTGCCCGGCAAGTACGCGGCGCCGCGCGGGCAGCTGCTGCTCGCATGGCAAGGCGAGCGCGCGGTGGGCTGCGCGGCGTTTCGCGAGATCGACGACACGACGTGCGAGATGAAGCGCGTCTACGTGCGCCCGGAAGCGCGCGGGCTGAACGTCGGCCGCCAGCTCGTCGAACGGCTGCTGCGCGATGCGAAGGCGGCCGGCTATGCGCGCATGTGCCTCGACGTGCTGCCGGAGTTCGTCGCGGCCAGGAAACTGTATGCGTCGCTCGGCTTCACGCCCGCGCCGCCCGTCGCGTTCAATCCGGTGCCGGGCACGGAGTTTCTCGGGCGGGACCTGTAGCCGCCACGCCATCGGCATCGCTTTCCTCCTTTCGACCGGACACCCCGTCATGCGCATTTCCCGCCTGCCCTTCGTGCTCCTCCCGCTGCTCGCCGCGCTGTCGCTCGACGCCCGCGCCGGCGACCTGCCCCAGTCGATCGCCGCACAGTTGCCGCCCGGCTACCAGCCGCTGCTCGCGCATGCCGGGCCGGATCTCGACAACGGGCGGCACAGCTTCCTCGTCGTCGTGCATCGGGCGGTCGATACGCGCGAGCAGCCGTCGCCGCGGCCCCTGCTGATCTTCGAGGAGCAACCGGATCACGCGTTCCGGCTCGTCGCGCGCAACGACCAGGTCGTGCTGCGCGCGGACGAAGGCGGCCAGTGCGACCCGTTCGATCCCGAAGAGGCCGCCGACAGCGGCGTTGCCGTAAAAGGCCGCTATTTCACCGTGCAGAACTTCGTCGCGTGCGGGCAGCACTGGAGCGACTACGTGACGTTCCGCTACGACCCGCATACGCACGGGTGGCTATTTTCGAACCAGATCGTCACCGAATCGTTTCCGCTCGACGACCAGCCCGATCACGTCACCGTCACGCGCGCCGACGCGCACCGGCCGGTGTCGTTCAGTCAGTGGCAACGCAAGGACTGACGCGGCCGGCGCGAACACGGCCAGACCCGGTCAAGCCTCACTTCTCCCGCCCCGCCCGCACTCGCGAGCGCACGCCAACAGGGCTACCATAAGCGCTCGCCGTCGCACGGCCGTGCGCCGGCCTCGCACGCGGCTCGCCCGCACGCGCTCCCTCGCTGCACCTGCACTGGAGGACGTCATGACGCAACACTTCGACGCGATCGTCATCGGCACCGGGCAGGCCGGGCCGCCACTCGCCGCGCGACTGTCCGCCGCCGGCATGAAAGTCGCGATCATCGAGCGCGGCCGCTTCGGCGGCACCTGCGTGAACACCGGCTGCATCCCGACCAAGACGCTGATCGCGAGCGCGTATGCCGCGCATCTCGCGCGGCGCGCAGGCGAATACGGCGTGTCGGTCGGCGGCCCCGTCACCGTCGACATGAAAGCCGTGAAAGCGCGCAAGGACCAGATCTCCGGCCGCTCCAATCACGGCGTCGAGCAATGGGTGCGCGGCCTCGCGAACACGACCGTGTTTCAGGGTCACGCCCGATTCGAGCGCGCCGATGCGGTGCGCGTGGGCGACGACGTGCTCGAAGCGCAGCGGATCTTCATCAACGTCGGCGGGCGCGCGCAGATCCCGGCCATGCCGGGCCTCGACACGGTGCCGTACCTGACCAACTCGACGATGATGGACGTCGACTTCCTGCCCGACCATCTCGTGATCGTCGGCGGCAGCTATGTCGGGCTCGAATTCGGCCAGATGTACCGCCGCTTCGGGTCGAAAGTCACGATCGTCGAGAAGGGCCCGCGCCTGATCCGCCGCGAGGACGAGGACGTGTCGCAGGCCGTGCGCGAGATTCTCGCCAACGAAGGGATCGACGTGCAGCTCGAGGCGACCTGCCTGAGCGCACGGCGCGACGGCAACGGCATCGCGATCGGCCTCGACTGCGCGGGCGGCGGCCGCGAGGTGGCGGGCTCGCACCTGCTGCTTGCGGTCGGACGGGTGCCGAACACCGACGATCTCGGGCTCGACCGGGCGGGCGTCGCGACCGACGCGCGCGGCTATATCGAGGTCGACGAGCAGTTGCGCACGAACGTGCCCGGCATCTGGGCGCTCGGCGACTGCAACGGCCGCGGCGCGTTCACGCACACCGCGTACAACGACTACGAGATCGTCGCGGCCAACCTGCTCGACGGCGATCCGCGCAAGGTGTCCGACCGCATCACGGCGTACGCGATGTATATCGATCCGCCGCTCGGCCGCGTCGGCATGACGCTCGCGGAAGCGAAGCAGACGGGCCGCCGGCTGCTCGTCGGCACACGCCCGATGACGCGTGTCGGCCGGGCAGTGGAAAAAGGCGAGAGCCAGGGTTTCATGAAGGTGATCGTCGACGCGGACAGCCATGCGATCCTCGGCGCGTCGATCCTCGGCGTGACGGGCGATGAAGTCGTGCACGGGATGCTCGACGTGATGGCCGCCGGCGCGCCGTACACGACGATCAGCCGCGCGATGCACATCCACCCGACCGTGTCGGAGCTCGTGCCGACGCTGCTGCAGGATCTGCATCCGGTCGAATGACGCGCGGCCTGACGGACGGCCGCCGTTTGAAAACGACGGCACGCCCGCCGCCCGCTCAGCTTTCGAAATACCGCGGCCGGTCGATATCGGCCAGCAGCCCCGGCTGCGTCGGCGCCCAGTCGAGCAATGCACGCGTGCGCTCGCTCGTTGCCGGCGCATCCAGTCCCGCGAACATCGCGAACCAGCCGAAGTGGTCGCCGGCTTCCGCCGCCGTTTTCGCGACGACCGGCACGTTCAGCCGCCGGCCGATCACTTCCGCGATGTCCCGGAACCGCACGCCGGTATCGTCGACCGCGTGATAGCGCGCGCCGGCCGCGCCGCGTTCGATCGCGAGCCGATAGACGCGCGCCGCATCGAGCCGGTGCACGCCCGGCCAGCGGTTGCCGCCGTCGCCGAGATAGGCCGATACCCCCTTCTCCCGCGCGAACGCAATCAGGCGCGGCACGAAACCGTGATCGCCGTCACCGTGCACGGACGGCGGCAGGCGGACGACCGACGCGTGCACGCCGCGCGCTTCGAGCGCGACCGCGGTCGCCTCGGACGCACGCGGATAATTCGCCGATACCGGCACGTGCGGATCGTCCTCCGTCGCCGCGCGGCCGGGCGCGACGAGCGCGAGGCCCGACGTGACGACCAGCGGTCGCGCCGAACCCGCGAGCACCGCACCGATCGTCTCGATCGCATGACGGTCGAGCTCGCAGTTCTGCGCGAAACGCGAGAAGTCGTGATTGAATCCCGTGTGGATCACCGCATCGGCGGCCTCGGCGCCCCGGGTCAGGCTGTCGAGATCCTCCAGCGACCCGCGATGGACGTCGGCGCCGGCGGCGGCCACCGCCGCCGCGGCCGCATCGGACCGCGCAAGCCCGAGCACCGAGTGCCCGGCGGCCACGAGTTCCGCGACGACGGCCGAGCCGACGAATCCCGACGCCCCAGTAACAAAGACACGCATGTTCAGCACCTCCGGATGAAATGGAGGCTTACTATCTGCCGATGGCCGCTCGCGGTGAAGCCGTGACGGTTTACCGGTAAACGAACTAACAGGATGTGATGGCCGACGCCCCCGACAACCTGCTCGGCGCGTACCTGCGGGACCGCCGCGAGAAACTCGACCCGGCCGCGCTCGGGCTGCCGGCCACGCGCCGCCGCACGCCGGGCCTGCGGCGCGAGGAAGTCGCGCAGCGCGCGCACGTGAGCACCGCGTGGTACACGTGGCTCGAACAGGGGCGCGGCGGTGCGCCGTCCGCCGACGTGCTCGACCGGCTCGCCCGCGCGCTGCTGCTGAACGACGCCGAACGCGAACACCTGTTCCTGATCGGCGTCGGCCATCCGCCCGAGGTGCGCTATCACGCACCGGCCAACGTGACGCCGCGCCTGCAGCACGTGCTCGATTCGCTCGACGCGAGCCCCGCGATCGTGCGCACGGCGACCTGGGACGTCGTTGCGTGGAACGCCGCGGCGGCCGCGACGCTGACCGACTATGCGACGCTGCCGCCGCCTGCGCGCAACATCCTGCGGCTGATCTTCATCGACGACGGCGTGCGCGACGCGCAGCCGAACTGGGAACGCGTCGCGCGCTTCGCGGTGGGTGCGTTTCGCGCGGATATCGCACGCGGCGGCGCAACGCGGGCCGTGCAGGCATTCATCGACGAGATGTGCGCGACGAGCGCCGAATTCGACACGATGTGGCGCGACCACGCTATCCGCACGCACGACGAAGGCACGAAGGAAATCCGCCATCCGCAGGCCGGCCGGATCGCGCTCGAATATTCGGCGTTCTCGGTCACGGGCCGCCCCGACCTGAGCCTCGTGATCTTCACGCCTGCGACGCCGGCTGATCGTGAGCGCATCCGGGCGCTCGTCGCGGCCCGCGAGCAGGCGCGTGAACTGCGGGCACCGGCCGCCTGAAAACCGCGGAGGGGGGCGAACTTCGAATTCGCGGGGCCGCCGCTGCATGACCCGAATACGCTCGTCGTGGGTTCGGCGATCGGCGTGCGCAAGGATGACGACACGCTGCGCACGCCGATCAACCAGGCGCTTGCGAGCCTGATCCAGGATGGGGGCGTACCAGCGGATCCCGACGAAGTCTTTCTCGTTCGATATCCGCAACTGACGGGCACGAACGGACAACGCCAAGAGGCGTCACGCATGAATGCGCGACGCCTCTTCTTCGTTGACCGAATAATATCGACTACGCCGCTCGCTGCAACAGGTCGGTTGCGAACGACCTCGCGTGCTCGACGGCCTCTTGCGCGTCGCCGAATACACCGAGCTGATCCCAGTGTTCTTCAGCCGCATACGTTCCCTTCACGGTGAGCGCCCGCTGAACGCTCAACTGCGCCGCGTACCTGCCATCTTCCAGCGGTCGGGCCGTGGCAACCACCTTGTGTGGAGGGCTCGCTCGCTCCGGCTGAATCAGCTCGACAGCGCCGCCGACCATGTCGACATGCATCAACTCGTTTCTGGTGTTGCAGTCCGGGCAGTAGAAGCACCACCCCGCGTCCTCTTGACGGGGCCTGACCTGCCCGCGAGCCAGCACGGCGCGGCATTCAACGTTTTCGCAGATGAACGGCATGGCAGTCTCCGAAGTTGTTTGCCGGAAATCCTAGCATGTCCGTCGGCGGCCAACCATCGGCATCGGCATGATTGCAGTGCGGCGAATCACGGTCGCGCGCAACAGCCCGTCACACGCCGCGCACGCCGGTCATCCAGGCGCTCGCAAGCTTCTTGTCACCCGGGATAAACTGTCTGCCCGACCCACGAACCGAGCCGTCCCCATGTTGATCCGCGTTGCAACGCCGTCCGATGCCATCCCGCTTGCCGAATTGAAGCGCGACACGTTTCGCGAAACCTTCCTGCATGACGGATTCGGCATCGACTACCCGCCACACGATCTGGCCGCTTACGAGGCCCAAGCCTACTCGGTGGAAACGATCACGGGCCAGCTCAACGATCCCCAGTGCCGCACGTGGGTCGCCGAAGGCGACGACGGCCAGCTGGTGGGGTATGCGCACGCGGGGCCGTGCAAGCTTCCTCACCCGGAAGTGACGGACGGGTCGGGGGAGATCCATCAGATCTACCTTCGGCGAGGGACGCAAGGGACCGGCGCCGGGCGCGCCCTGTTCGACTTCGCACTGGACTATCTGGCAACGGAGCGCCCCGGACCGGTATGGCTTGGCGTGTGGTCCGGCAACGCGAAGGCCATCGCCTTCTACGAGAAGGCCGGGTTCGAGCGTGTCGGCACGTACGAATTCAAGGTCGGTGAAGCGACCGATCTGGAGTTCATCTACCGTCGCTGATGCCACGGATCGGGAGCCGGTGCGATCGGCGCGCCGGCGAGCACGGGCACGGCCGCGCACGCCGCGACCATCATTTGCGGGAGTGATGACACACCCCTTTTTCTGCGGATTTGACCGGGGCCGGCGGGGCCGACAACACTAGCCCGCAGTGCTGCAAAAGACGGCACGCGCCCGCCCCTTCAGAGTCCGCCATGGTCCCGACCGACATCGTGCAATCCCCGAGCGCCGCCCGGCCGCTCGCCGACCGGCAACTGCGCCGGATCGTCATCGCGTCCGTCGCCGGCAACGCGATGGAATGGTATGACTTTTTCGTGTACGGCACGGCCGCCGCGCTCGTGTTCGGCCATGTGTTCTTTCCGCCCGGCGCATCGCCGCTGGCTGGCAGCCTCGCCGCGTTTGCGGCCTTCGCGCTCGGCTTCGTCGCGCGGCCGCTCGGCGGGATCGTGTTCGGCCACGTCGGCGATCGCTACGGGCGCAAGGCGTCGCTCGTGTGGACGCTGCTGATCATGGGGGTGTCGACCTTCGCGATCGGCCTGCTGCCGACCTATGCGCAGGTCGGCGTGTGGGCGCCGGCCGCGCTCGTCGTGCTGCGCCTGCTGCAAGGCATCGCGTCCGGCGGCGAATGGGGCGGCGGCGTGCTGATGATCAGCGAGAACGCGCCGCCGGAACAACGCGGCTACTACGCCGCGTGGAGCCAGCTCGGCGTGGGCGGCGGCTTCGTGCTGTCGTCGGCCGCGTTTCTCGCCGCGCAGGCGCTGCCGGACGACGCGTTCCGCACGTGGGGCTGGCGGCTGCCGTTCCTCGCGAGCATCGTCATCTTCGCGATCGGCATTTATATTCGCCGCCATCTGCCGGAAAGCCGCGACTTCGAGCGGGCCGGCAAGCGCGGCGCGCACGCGCACCTGCCGATCGTCGAATGCATCCGCCGCCACCCGAAGGAAATCCTCCTCGCGATGGGGCTGCGCGTGGCCGAGAACGGCGGCGCCTACATCTTCCTCGCGTTCTCGCTCGTCTACGGCAAGTACGTCGGCATCCCGAACGGCACGATGCTGACCGGCGTGATGATCGCGATGATCGTCGAGATGGGCGCGATGCTCGCGTGGGGCCGGCTGTCCGACCGGATCGGCCGCAAGCCCGTGTACCTGATCGGCGCGCTGAGCCTCGTCGCGTGCGCGTTCCCGTTCTTCTGGCTGCTCGACACGCGCGCGACGCCGCTCGTATGGCTCGCGCTCACGGTCGGCACGGCGGTGAGCCACGGCGCGATGATCGGCACGCTGCCCGCGCTGGTCGGCGAACTGTTCAGCACCGAGGTGCGTTACTCCGGCGTCGCACTCGGGCATGAAGTCGCGTCGATCTTCGCGGGCGGGATGTCGCCGCTGATCGCGACCGCGCTGCTCGCGCGCTATCAGGCGTCGTGGCCCGTGTCGCTGTTCCTCGTTGCGCTCGGCCTCGTGACCGTCGCGACGCTGTGCGTGATGCGCGAGACACGTGCCGCTCCGGCCGCCGGCGCGCGCGGCGAGACGGCATGAGCAAGGGGCCCGCGCCCTGGCCGGCTAGTGAACGGCTCACCGGTTCACGATGCCGCGTGCGCGCTTGCGTGGCGCCGCACGCGGCCGCGACGTCCGGGCTATGCGCCCCGGTGGCGCCGCCCGCCGTCGAACACCGGCGCCAGTCCCAGGTGATCGAGCAACCGCGCGAATTCGCCGAGCCGCTGCCGCATGTACGCAGGCACGTCCACGTCGGCATAGTCGTGGAAGCCGGCCCCCGTGCGCACACCATCGCGCCCGGCGTCCATGTTGCGCACGACGCTCGCGGCCGGCGCGAAGCGCGGGCCGATCTCGCCGGCCAGATATTTCGACGCGTAATACAGGATGTCGCAGCCGCCCCAGTCGATGAATTCGAGCAGCCCGAGCACCGCAAAGCGCGGGCCGAAGCCCGTGCGGATGGCCGTGTCGATATCCTCGGCGCTGGCCACCCCTTCCTCGACCATTCGCGCGGCCTCGTTCATCGCGAGCGCCTGGATGCGCGGCACGATGTAGCCCGGTGCAGGCCCGCAGATCACCGGCTTCTTGCCGACGCGTTCGAGCAGCGCGGCGAGCGCATCGACCACCGACTGGGCGGTTGCGTCGCTGCGGCTGATCTCGACGAGCGGCATCAGCAGCGCGGGATTCAGCCAGTGCGCATTCAGCATCCGCTCCGGATGCGCGACATGGCGCTGCAATTCGGTGACGACGAACGTCGACGTGGTCGACGCAATCGTTGCACGCGCATCGACATGCCCGCCGAGCCAGCGCAACGCATCGGCCTTCGCATCGAGCACTTCGGGAAGTGCCTCGAACACGACGTCCGCATCGCGCACGGCTTGCGCAGCGCCATCCCGAGCAACGATCGCGATGCGCGCGACGACCGCATCGGCCTGCGCGGCATCGATGCGGCCGAGCGCGACCTGCGCGTGCAGCGGCCTTGCGATCTCGTCGCGCGTGCGATTGTCGAAGGCTCGCCAGCCAGCCGCATCGCGCCGCTTGAAGTCGATCAGCGTCACGTCGAGGCCCGCGAACGCGAACACGAGCGCGATCCCCTGCCCCATGCGCCCCGCGCCGAGCACGTGCACGCGCGTCACCTCGGCGGCCGCGCTCATGCTGCCGCTCCCGCGACGCCGGCGTCGAGCAGCGCACGCATCGCATCCCTCGACAGCGCCGCGATCCCGAGCCGCTCCAGCGTGCGCCCTTCCGCATACAGGTCACGCACCGCGACCGCGCTCGCGATGCTCAGCAGCCCCTGCGCGACCGGCGTCGGCACGCCGACCCAGCGCCCGCACGACACGATGAACGACAGCCCGAGCCGGGTGTCTTCGAGCATGTAGCGATGGGTGCGCAAATCGATCTTCTCGCGCCAGTCGCCGCTATCGGTCAGCTTGCCGTGCGCGCCGCGCCCGTACATCCATTCGTCGCCTTCGGTCGCATAGTGGTCCACGAGCGGAAAATGCGGCGCGTGGTAACCGAGCGCTTCGCGCACCGCGATGCGTTCGGCGTCCAGCGCGTTCGTCACGCGACGGATCGATGGCTGCGTGCCTTCGTTGTGGATGTCCCATGCGTCGAAGTGTTCGAGCGGCCCGGCATTCATCAGGATCAGCGGCGGATGGATCACGGGCCCCGCATTCATCAGCGCACCGGACAACGCATCCTCGACCGGCTCGACCGACGGATAACCCGCACGCAGCACGCCGAACGCCCAGCCTGCCGCATTCGCCGGAAAGACACCGGTCGGCAAACGCGTCGCGTAGGCGCTGATCACGACGTCGTTGTCGCCATGCTTGCGCACCAGGTACGGCAGCGTGCCTGTCTCGGCGAACGCGACGCGCGAACGGTTGCCGGCGTCGGCCGCCGCCCGTGCGAACACGACGCTGCCGAACGTGCCGGGCGGCAGGAACACGACCTGGCCGTCCTCCAGAAAAGGCGCGACTTGCGCGGCGAGTGCGTCGTGCGACGTGGAAGGCAGCGGCACCACGACAAGCTGCGCACCGCGCAATGCCGCTGCGAGATCGTCGGTCAGGCGGATCGCACCCGGTGCATCGCCGAGCGGCACCGCGCGCTTGCCGCGATAGTCGGTCACGTTCAGCGCGCCGAGCTCACGCAGCCGCGCATGCGGCTCGCGGTCGCGCCGCCACCACGTCACGTCGTGGCCCTTTTCGTGCAGGTCGATCGCCGCCGCATGGCAGCCGTGGCCGCCGCCCAGTACACATGCCTTCATCGTTTTCTCCCGGTGATTGAGTGTCTCCGAGACTACGCGGCCGCCCGCGCCGCGTCGCTTCAAAACGCGCAACGGCGCGCCCGTTCGCGCAACGCAATCGCGGCGATGCGCATGCCGCCGCGCCCCCCGCATCCGCTACGAGGTCCGTGAATGGATATCGCCCTTTCCCGCCATGCGCCGAACCGGCTCGGCACGCTGCGCGCACCCGACGAAGTCGAACGCGCGGTCGCACACCGGCTCGGGCCGCACCGGATGGCTGCACGCAGCCGCGATCCGTTTCATGCTGAGCTGTACGAAGTGCCGCTGCATCACGGCGCGCTGCTCGAACTCTGCTACGGCCGCGAGACGCGCATCGATTTCGGTGGCGATGCCGATCATTTCCTGTTCAGGCTGACGCTTGCCGGCGCATGCGAGTTGCAGGCCGGCAGCGTCGTCGCGCGCGCCGGCCCCGGCGAGCTGACCGTGTCGTCGCCCGCGCTCGCCAGCCGGCTGAGCACGAGCCCCGATTGCCGCAACCTCGTGCTGCGGCTCGAACGCGGCGCGCTCGAACGCAAGCTGCAGGACATGCTGCAGGCCACGCTCACGCGGCCGCTGCAGTTCGATCCCGCGGCCGGCGGCGCCGGCACGGGCGCCACGCGCCTGCTGCCGACTTTCGAATACCTGTGCCGGCTCGGCGCGCAGCCGGACATCGGTACGGCCGCGACGACCTTCGGCGCCGACCTCACCGCATGGCTGATGTCGCTGCTGCTCACCCACCTGCCGCATTCGTACAGCGATGCGCTCGCGCGCGGCACGCCGCCGCTACCGGCGCACGTGCGTCGCGCATGCGCTCACGTCGACGCGCACCTGGGCGAACCGCTCGCACTCGCAACGCTCGCGGCGGTCGCGGGCGTGGCGCCGCGCACGCTGCAGCACGCGTTCCGCGCGTTCCTGCACACCACGCCGGCCGCGTACGTGCGCGAATGCCGGCTCGCCGCCGTGCACGCGGCGCTGCAACGCGGCGACGCGCGCAGCGTAAGCGACGTGCTGATCGCACACGGCATCCATGGCTTCGGCCATTTCGCGAAGGCGTATGCGCGGCGTTACGGCCACGCGCCTTCCGTCACCGCGAGGCAACCCCGATGACGCACGATGCAACCGGCCGCCCGGCGGCCCCGGCCCGCGCCGAATCCGCACCGCACGACAACGACCCGTCCGAACTGCGCGTGCAGGATCTCGATCTCAACTTGCTGAAGACGTTTCGCGCGGTCTACGAGGAGCGGCACGTCGGCCGCGCGGCGCTGCGGCTCGGCGTCACGCAGCCGTCCGTCAGCCACGCGCTCGGCCGGCTGCGGCTGATGTTCCGCGACGCGCTGTTCGTGCGCACCGGCACCGGCGTCGAGCCGACGCCGCGCGCGCAGCGGCTCGCCTTGTCGGTCGACAAGGCGCTCGCGATCCTGCAGGACGTGCTCGACGAAGGCTCGCGCTTCACGCCCGACAGCACGCAGCGCGTGTTCCGCCTGCACATGAGCGATTTCGCGGCGAGCGCGTTCCTGCCGACGCTGCTCGCCGCGTTCGACCGGCGTGCGCCGGGCGCCGTGATCGAGACGCTGCACGTCGACGAATGCCAGCTCAACGTCGCACTCGAATCGGGGCGCATCGACTTCGCGCTCGGGCATTTCGCCGATGCGTCGAGCCACTTCCAGCGCACCGCGCTGCTGCACGAGCGCTGCGTGCTGCTGATGCCGCGCCGCACCGCGCGGCGCGTCGCGCTGCCCGACGACTACGTGCTCGATGGCGAGGCGCCCGATACGCTGCGCTTCGTCGCGGTCACATCGCATCCGCAATCGATGCAGTTGCTGGAACGGCACGGACTGATGCCGCGCGTGCGCGCGGCGCTGCCCGATTTCATGGTGGTGCCCGCGCTGCTGCAGGACGGCGACTATGCGCTGATCCTGCCGGAGACGATCGCGATCACGTTCGCGGCGCGGCAGCCGTGCGCGCTGTACGAGATCGCCGGCGCCGGCGAATGGGCGGTCAACGCATACTGGCACCGGCGCTTCGACGCCGACCCTGGCCATCGCTGGCTGCGTGCGCTGCTGCTCGAGCTGTTCAACATCGGCGAGCTGGCGCCGTTCGACGCATGGCTCGCGCCGCAGCCGCCCGCCTGCGCGTAACGGGGCGGGCGGCCCGAGCGGCGCAAGCGGGCACCGGCGCGGGCCGGTCAGAACGACGTGAGCATGCCCGCGACGATCGAACTGGCGGTCGCGCCGGGCTGGGCGACCGCCACGCCGCCACCCGCCGCACCGTTGACGACGAAGCGTGCATGCGCACCGTTGCGCACCATCGCGGCGCCCGTGTACAACACCGTGCGCTTCGACAGCGGATAGTCGAAGCGGATGCCGTACGAATCGGCGTTGCCGTCGCTGTCCGCGACCTTGCGGTAATGACCGACGCTCAGCAGCAGCGACGCCCGCCCGATCGGCACCGTCGCGCTCAGCTCCATGATGTCGCTGTGCGGATACGCGCTCTGGCTGTCGATCGCGGTCGCGACGTCGGGGCCGCCGCGATGGCGCATGTACAGCGCGGCAACCTTCACGACGCTGAAATCGTACGAAATCGCGCCCAGCGTGTAGTTGCCGTTCGCGGCCGGGCTCGTGTCGCCGAGCGCGGCCGCGGCCACCGGGCTGAACTTCTGCTGCATGTAGTCGACGTCGACCGACAGGCCGCCGCGCACGTAATTGAGCCCGGCACCGTACGTATCGCCGAGCGTCGCCGGCTGCCCGGCCGTGCCGTTGGTGCCGCGCGCGGCCATCGCGCGCAGCATGAAGCCCGCGTAGCGCGGCGACGTGTAGCGCATCGAGTTGCGCACGCGCAGGAACGCGGGCCCGACGAAGTTGTTCGTCGCATTGCCCCAGGCAAGCCCTGCGCCGAGGCCCGGCAGGCTGTACGTGACGAGCGTCGTGTGCAGGATCGTGTAAAGCTCGCCGAACTGCACGCCGCCGAACGGCCCCGTGACGCCGACCCACGCCTCGCGGCCGAACAGTGCGCTGCTGTTCGACAGCGCGCCGCTTGCCGCATTGAAGCCGTCCTCCAGCTTGAAGATCGTCGCGTAGCCGCCGCCGAGATCCTCGACGCCCTTCAGCCCCCACTGCGATGCGAACAGGTTGCCGCTGCCCATGCGCGTCACGTGGTTCGGCCCCGCGTTCGCGTATTCGATCGCGGTGTCGACGCGGCCGTAGAGCGTCACGCTCGATTGCGCGAATGCGGGCAGCGCCGCGCAGGCAAGCAGCGCGGCAAGCGGTACGGCAAGCCGGTCGGCCCGCCCGTTCGGTTGGTTCATCGTCATCGTCCCGTAGAGAGTCCGGCGCCGGTCGGCGTCGCGCCGCGTGGTATGAAGCGCGCTCGCCGCGAAGGGCCAACGCTGCCGATCAAAAACGGGCCGAGTCTAGGAACGACAATTTCGGACGTCGACGCAATGCGCTCTATAACGCTTATAGATGCGCCGCATGATGCGCGCGCGCCCCGCCGCAAGCGCGCTGCGCGGCGGTCGGCGCGCGCGACCCTGGTGTTTTCTTTATCCGGGTCGGTAAATGCCCGTGTGGTGCGGCCGTCACTCCGGCTATGGCGGCCGAATTTGGCCGACTACGCTGCGTCTCCGACACGTGCCCCCGCACGCTTTCGCGCCGCGACGGCGCCCGGCCCGCAAGGCCGCTGCCGCGCTTTTCCACCGCCCGCTCCTGGAGAATCCGCATGTCCGCATCCACGGCCCGCGCTGCCGACGGCAAGCGCTATACGTACGAATGGTATGTCGTCGTCATCTGCATGCTCGCGTACATCTTTTCGTTCGTCGACCGTCAGGTCCTCGTGCTGATGATCGAGCCGATCAAGCGCGACCTGCACCTGTCCGATACGCAGTTCAGCCTGCTGAACGGCTTCGCGTTCTCGCTGTTCTATGCGGTGATGGGGCTACCCGTCGCCTATCTCGCCGACCGTTACGCGCGGCCGCGGATCATCTCGCTCGGCATCGCGCTGTGGAGCGTCGCGACCGCCGCGTGCGGGCTCAGCCAGCATTTCGTGCAGATGTTCATCGCGCGCATGGGCGTCGGCGTCGGCGAAGCCGCGCTGTCGCCCGGCGCGTATTCGATGCTCGCCGACTCCTTCCCGAAGGAGAAACTCGGGCGCGCGATCGCCGTGTATTCGCTCGGCTCGTTCATCGGCGGCGGCGTCGCATTCCTGATCGGCGGCTACGTGATCGCGCTGCTCAAGCATGCGAGCGCGTTCACGCTGCCGGTGGTCGGGCAGGTGCATGCGTGGCAGGTCACGTTCCTGATCGTCGGGCTGCCGGGGATCTTCGTGGCGCTGCTGTTCGCCGCGACCGTGCGCGACCCGCAGCGCAAGGGGCTCGCGCACGATCGCTCGGGCGCCGTGCGGCGCGTGTCGATGCGCGATTCGCTGCGCTTCGTCGGCACGCATCGCGCAACCTTTTCGTGCCACTACCTCGGCTTCTCGTTCTACGCGATGGCGCTGTACTGCCTGCTGAGCTGGACGCCCGCGTTCTATATCCGCCGATTCGGGATGACGGCCGTCGAAGCCGGCTACACGCTCGGCATCGTGCTGCTGGTCGCGAACACGGCCGGCGTGTTCTGCGGCGGCTGGCTCAACGACTGGCTGCTGCGACGCGGCCGCGAAGACGCGCCGATGCGCGCCGGCGCGATCGGCGCCGTGTGCATGGCAATCCCCGCGACGCTGTTCACGCAGCTCGACTCGCTGCCCGCCTCGCTCGCGACGCTGGTCGTCGCGATGTTCTTCGCGTCGTTCCCGATGCCGACCTCGACCGCCGCGATGCAGACGCTCGCGCCGAACCAGATGCGCGCGCAGATCTCCGCGCTGTTCCTGCTCGTGTCGAACCTGATCGCGCTCGGCATCGGCACGACCGTCGTCGCGCTTTTCACCGACCGCGTGTTCGGCGCGCCGGCGGCGGTCGGCCATTCGATGTCGATCGTCAACGTCGCGGCGGCCACGCTCGCCGCGCTGCTGCTCGCCGCCGGGTGCCGGCACTATCGCCGCAGCCTCGATCGCGAATGCGGCCATGCGTCGGCAGCAGCGCCGCAGGCGGCCGAGACCGGCAACGCGATCGCCGCGCGTTGAACACCGGACGCGACCGGGCCCAATCGGTCGCCCAACCATCATCCATGCCATTGATTACGTCATCGATTTTTAATCGATTTGATTTATGCGATGCCCATCCCTATTCTCGATCGCATGACGGCGCGGCACCTGTCGCGCCGCGTTCTCCCTACCCCACGAATTGACCCATGCAAGCGAACCGCCACCAAGTCCGGATCGACGCGCTGATCGACGCGGCGCAGGACATCCGCTGTTTCCGGGTTTCGCGCGTCGACGGCCAGCCGTTCGACGCATACGAACCGGGCGCCCATATCGACGTCACCGCGCCGTCCGGCATCACGCGGCAGTACTCGCTGTGCGGCAACCCCGACGAGCGCGACAGCTACCTGTTCGCGGTGAAGAAGGAGGCGCAGTCGCGCGGCGGCTCGCGTTCGCTGCACGACGACGTGCAAGTCGGCGCCGAGTTGTCGATCGGCGCGCCGCGCAACCTGTTTCGCCTGGCGGATGACGCGAGCGAGCACGTGCTGATCGCGGCCGGCATCGGCATCACGCCGCTGCTGTCGATGGCGTATGCGCTGCACAAGCGCGGCGCGCGCTATCGGCTGCACTACTTCGCACGCAGCCGCGAGCACGCGGCCTTCGTCGCCGAACTGTCGGCCGAGCCGTTCGCGTCGCGCGTGACGTTCCACTACGGGATCGAGCCCGCCGCGCTCGCGGCCGAGCTGGGCCGCTGCGTCGAATCGGTCGACGCGCATGCACACGTCTATACGTGCGGCCCGGGGCCGTTCATGGATGCGGTCGTCGCGGCAGCCGCGACCCGCCTGCCCGACGCGTCGATCCATCTCGAGCGCTTCGCGGCGGAACCGGCCGCCGCAGATACGGGCGATACCGATGCAGGCGCCAGCCCGGCCGATGGCTTTGAAGTGCGCCTGCAGCGCAGCGGACAATCGGTGCGCGTCTTGCCCGACACGTCGATCGTCGACGCACTCGCGCGCATCGGCATCGCGGTCGACACGTCATGCGGCGAAGGCGTGTGCGGCACCTGCATGGTGCCCGTCATCGACGGCGAGCCCGATCATCGCGACCACTGTCTCAGCAAGGCCGAACGCGCGAGCAACACGGTGATCTGCTGCTGCGTGTCGCGTGCGCGCTCGGCGGTGCTCGTTCTCGATCTCTGACGCACGCGGCACGCGGCACGCGGCACGCGTCGCGCTCGCTCGGGACGTCTCGGGTCGTCGAACCGCTCGATGCCCTCCGCCAGCAACGCGCGCATTCATGCGTTGCCTTCGCTTCGCGGGTCACGCGTCGCCCAATCGCTCGACAAACTCCGCCAGCAATACGCGCACTCACGCATTGCCTCCGCCTCGTGGGTCGCTCGTCGCCCAATCGCTCGACGAGCTCCGCCAGCAACGCGCGCACTCACGCGTGGCCTTCGCCCTCATGGATCACGCGTCGTCGAAACGCTCGACGAGCTCGGCCAGCAGGTTGCGCATCCACGCGTTGCCCTCGTCTTCATGGAAATGCTCGTGCCAGTGCATCGTCACCGGCGCGGGCGGCAGCGTGACGGGCAGGTCATAAAGCCGGAACGCGTTGTCGCGGTTCAGGATCTGCGCGAGCCGCTTCGGCAGCGTCGCGTACAGGTCCGTGACCGACAGCACGCTCGGCAGCGCGACGAAATGCGGCACTTCGAGCGCGATGTTGCGGCCCACGCCCTGCGCGCGCAGCGCATCGTCGAGCGCGTGGTGGCTGTGCTCGACCGATTTCACGTTGACGTGCGCGGCGCGCACGAACTGGTCGAGGCTCAGCGCCGTGCCGCTCGGCAACCCGCGCCGGCGGCCCGTCATGCATACGTAGGTTTCCTCGAACAGCACCTGGTGGCGCGTGCGCGGCATCAGCTCCGGCAGGTTGCCGATCGCGAAATCCAGCCGGCTCGCGCGCAGCGCTTCCTCGATCTCCTCCACCGGCAGCGGCTGCACGCTCAGCGTCACGCGCGGCGCGCGCTCGCGCAGCGCCTGGCAGATCGCCGGCAGGTACGCCATCTCGCCCGCATCCGACAACGACAGCCGGAACGTGCGTGTGCTGATGGCCGGGTCGAAGCGCTCCGCGTAGCGCAGCGCCACGCGCACCATGTCGAGCGCCTTGCCGACGATGCCGGCCAGTTCGAGCGCGACCGGTGTCGGCTGCATGCCCGAGCGCGTGCGCACGAACAGCGGATCGTCGAACAGCGTGCGCAACCGGCCGAGCGAATAGCTGACGGCCGGCTGCGACAGCGCGAGCCGCTCGCCGGCCTTCGTCAGGTTGCGCTCCTCGACGATGGCCTGGAATACGCGCAACAGGTTCAGATCGAGATGATCGACCGAAGTCATCGCAGCCTCCATTATTTGCCGAATTTATTGACCTTCCGATTTTAGATCAATTTGACGGATATGTAGTGGAAGACGAGACTGGGCATTCGAAACCGCGCGCTGCGCGGCCCGATTTCACGACGCTTTCCCCACGACAACGATGAGCGACATTTCCTGCCAGACGATCGACACCCGCGCGCTGCATGGTCTCGCGCAACCCGACCGCATCGCGCCCGCGATGTATCACGATCCCGCGCTGTTCGAAGCCGAGCTCGACCGCATCTTCTATCGCACCTGGATCTGGGTCGCGCACGCAAGCGAGCTGCCGAACCCGGGCGACTTCATCACGACGACGATCGGCCGCCAGCCGGTGATCGTCGTGCGCGACAAAACCGGCGAAATCAACGTGCTGCAGAACCGCTGCCGCCATCGCGGCGCGACCGTGTGCGAATCGCACAAGGGCAACGCGAAGGGCTTCACGTGCCCGTACCACAGCTGGTCCTACGCGCTCGACGGCACGCTGCGCGCGCTGCCGTACGGCGACGGCTACGAAGGCGTGTGCGAGAAAGGCGACCTGCCGCTCGTGAAGCTGCGCGTCGGCGTGTACCAGGGGCTGATCTTCGCGAGCTTCAACGACGACATCGAACCGCTCGAGGATTTCCTCGGCGGCGCGAAGCCGTGGATCGACCTGTTCATGAAACAGGGCGCCGGCTACCCGATCAAGGCGAACGGCGAGCACAAGTTCAAGTTCAAGGGCAACTGGAAGATCCAGCTCGAGAACACGACCGACCTCTATCACTTCCCGGTCGTGCACAAGTCGTGGATGAAGTCGATCGACGACGAGACAGCCGCCGCGATCACAAGCTTCATGACGAGCGAGGATGCGTTCTGCCGCGGGCTCGGCAACGGCCACAGCCTCGCGGTGCTGATGCCCGAGCTGATCGACCTGGACGACGACGACGGCGCGCCGCTGGCCGAGCGCTTCGCGCCGCTCGCGGCGAAGCTCGCCGAGCGCCACGCGCCGGAAGCAGTGCGCCGCATCGTGCGCTCGCTGATGGGCGTCGGCTTCAACCTGAACCTGTTCCCGAACCTTGCGCTGTCGATGGCGTTCTTCCGCGTGCTGCGGCCGATCTCGGCGAACGAAACCGAGATCCGTCACGTCGCGCTCGCGATGGACGGCGGCCCCGACGAAGCGAACCGCGAGCGGCTGCGCATCCACGAGCACTTCCAGGGCCCGTTCGGTTTCGGCAGCCCCGACGACGCGGAAGCATGGGAGCGCGTGCAGCGCGGCGCGCATGCGGGCCCCGACGTGCCGATCCTCGTGAATCGCGGGCTGAACCGCGAGACGACCGCCGCGAACGGCGAAACGACCGCCCATGCGACCGACGAAACCGGCATGCGCGAGGCCTACCGGCAATGGCGCAAGATGATGGAGCAACAATGATGGACGACCGCAACGCCCTCTTTTCCGAGCAGACCTTCGCCCGCGCGGTCGAATTCGTGTGGTGCGAAGCCGAGATGCTCGACCGCCGCGACTATCGCGCGTGGCTCGACCTGTGGGATCCGGCCGGCCACTACGTGGTGCCGATCGAGCCCGATACGACCGACTTCGCCGCAACGCTGAACTACGTGTTCGACGACCAGGACATGCGCGAGAAGCGCGTGCAGCGGATGGTGTCCGGCTATTCGGCATCGGCGACCGACGCCGCGCGCACGGTGCGCACCGTGTCGCGCTTCACGCTGGAAAGCGGCAGCGCCGATACCGTCGAGCTGAAGTCGGCGCAGGTCGTCGTCGCATACAAGCGCGGCGTCGCGACGCTGTTCGCGGCCGATGTCACGCACAAGCTGCACGTCGATGCCGAAGGCGAGATGCGGATCGCCGAGAAGGTCGTGCGCCTGATCGATTCGACCGAAGCGCTCAGCGCGATCGGCTTCCTGCTGTAAGCCGTGGCCGGTTCGCCGCTGCAAGTGCAATGGTGAACCGGCAACCTTCACCTTTCCGGACAACCATGCCCACACTCGAGGTTTTCCTGCCGGCCGGCCACGACGACGCCCGCAAGGCCGAGCTGATCGCGCGGCTGACGGGTGCGACCGTCGACGCGATCGGCGCACCGATCGAATCGGTGCGCGTGCTGCTCACCGAATTGCCCGCGACGCACATCGGCCTCGGCGGCCGTAGCGCCGCGGACGGCGCGCCGCCGTCGCTGCCCGTGATCGTCGCGATCCTGATCGCCGGCCGCACCGATGAACAAAAGCGCGCGCTGATCGCCGCGTTGTCCGACGCCGGCGCGAACGTGCTTGACGCGCCGCTGCAGGCCACACGCGTGATCGTCAAGGACATCCCGAATACCGACTTCGGCATCGGCGGCCAGACCGCGCGGGCGCTGGGACGCTGATCATGCGCCGCGCGTCGCTGCCCGGCCGTGACGCGACGCAGCCGTTACGCGTGCGTCCCGGCGAGCGGCAGCGTCACGCGGCAGTCGAGCCCGCCGCCATCGGCCGGGCTCGCACCGATCCGGCCGCCGTGGCGCGTCACGATGCTCTTGCACAACGACAACCCGATCCCGTTGCCGCCGGCCTTCGACGACGAGAAGCCGTCGAACAGCCGGTCGTGCGCGCCCACCGCGATCCCCGGGCCGTTGTCGATCGCGCGCAGCTCCGCGTGCCCGCCGACGTGCGCGGTGCCGAGCGTCAGCATGCGCGGCACGCGTTCGCACCCGGCGAACGCCTCGATCGCATTGAACGCGAGATTCAGGATCACCTGCCCGATCAGCACGCGCTCGCAGCGGATCGGCAGCGGCGCGTCGGCCTGCACGATCGTGACCGTCACGCCGGCCTCCTTCGCGCGCAGCTCGATGAAGTACGCGACGTCCGCGAGAATGTCGCGCAGGTCGACGAGCGCGACAGCCGGCTCGCGCTTCACGATGAACTCGCGCACGCTCTTGATGATCAGCGCCGCATGCTCGGCCTGCCGGTCCGCGCTGCGCAGCCCCCAGATCGCGTCGTCGATGGCGCCGCGCGCGTTCAGCCGCCGCACCGCCCCCTCGATGAAATTGCGCACGGCCGCGAGCGGCTGGCTCAGCTCGTGCGCGATCACGCTCGCCATCTCGCCCATCGCGTTGTAACGGCCCGCGTGTTCGAGCATGCGCGCCTCGACGCGGCGCGCGTCCTCGATCGCGACTTCGTCGCTCACGTCGCGGAACTGCACGAGCAGCCCGTCGAGATCGCCCTCGATCTCGACTTGCCGGCACAGGATGCGCAGCCAGGATGGCGAGCCGTCGCGCCGCACGATCCGGTAGCGCTGCGGCGCGGACGGGTACGCGGACGGCGCATCGCGCAGTTGCGCGACGAGCCGGTCGCGATCGGCGTCGGAACAGTAGTCGAGCACCTCGCCGGGCGCCTCGTCGGGCGCGAGGCCGAGCACGCGGCGGCCCGACTCGCTGATGAACTGTACGCCGCCGTGCGGCGTCACGACCGCGATGCCTTCGTCGAGATCCTGCATGAATTCGCGCAGCCGCGCCTCGTAGCGGCGCAACTGCTGGCGCACCGCCTCTTCCGCGCTGATGTCGCGGAACTGCACCATCACGACGTCGCGCCCGCGCAGCGGCACGTAGGTGGCAGTCGCCTCGGACAGCATGTCGACGCCCGTGCGCGACCGGTAGCACCACTCGTACACCTGCGGACCGTCGACGCGCGCGCGGTCCCACGCGCTCACCGCGATCTCGCGCCGGTATTTCGGTTCGGGGCGCGTCATGTCCGGCGCCTTCAGCGGCAGCAGTTCCTCGACGGAAAAACCGAGCGCGATGCACGCGGCACGGTTCGCCCACACGATCGCCCTGGTGTGTGCGTCGTGCAGCAGCACGCAGGTCGTCAGCGCGTCGAGCAGCCGGTGGAAATCGTCTTCGTCGGGGAAACTCATGATCGGCGTCGGATGAGGCCGCGCGGCATCGCGCGGCCGGCAACCCAACATAGCACCGGCGCGCGCCGCCCGCATCTGAAGATTTCTTTAGTGCGGCGCGGAATGTCACCAGTCGCACGGCCCAACGCACCAATTGCCGCGCGTTTTCGGCGTTTCTAGACTGGCTGCATCGACGTGACCACCCCGCATTCGAACCCCGATCCGCCCCAGGAGACAGCCATGACCCACGCCGCCCTCGCCCTCGACACCGCGCCGAGCGCCCCTCACGCGGCCAGCGAACCGGCCGCCCGGCTGTCGCCGCTCGACGCCGTGATCGAGACCGTCGCCGCGCGCCGCGAAGAATTCGACCGCCTGTCGCACGTGCCGCGCGACGTGATCGCGCTGTTCAAGCAGGCCGGCATCTATCGCGCGGGCACGCCCCGCCGCTTCGGCGGCGACGCGCTCGCGCCGGCCGCGTTCCTCGACATGATCGAACGGATCGCGACCGCCGACGGCTCGGCCGCGTGGGTCGCGAGCTTCGGCTCCGCCAACGTGTATCTCGCCGCGCTGCCGCTCGACACCCAGGCCGAGCTGTATGCGAGCGGCCCCGACCAGGTGTTCGCCGGCGGACTGTTCCCGGTGCAGCCGGCCCAGCCCGCGCCCGGCGGCTGGCGCGTGAACGGCACGTGGAAATTCGCGAGCGGCTGCAAGGGGGCCGACTGGCTCGGCGTCGGCATCGCCGTGCCGGGTGCGCACGACGCCTCGCCGAACAAGCCGCGCACGGCCGTGTTCCGCGCCGATCAGGTCGAGATCGTCGAGAACTGGAGCGTGGTCGGCATGCAGGGCACCGGCAGCCACGACCTGCGCATCGACGACCGCTTCGTGCCCGAAGCGTGGACCTTCGTGCGCGGCGGCGAACCGACCGTCGACGAGCCGCTGTACCGCTATCCGACCGTCGCGTATGCCGCGCAGGTTCTGGCCGTCGTGAACCTCGGCCTCGCACGCGCGGCGCTCGACGTCGCGAACCGCATGTCGGGCGGCCGCCAGACGACGACCGGCGCACCGCGCCTCGCCGATCGCGCGTACTTCCGCATCGAGCTCGCGAAAGCCGAAGCGCAGCTGCGCTCCGCGCGCGGGTTCTTCTACGACGCCACCGATACGGTGTGGCAATCGATTCTCGCGGACCGCCCCGTGACGCCCGACCAGGTCAGCCTGTTGCGGCTCGCGGCCACGCAGATCGCTCGCGAAGGCGCGAGCGTCGTCGAACGCGCGTACCGGCTCGGCGGCACGGCGGCGATCTACCGGTCGCATCCGTTGCAGCGGCTGCTGCGCGACGCGATGGTCGTCACGCAGCACGCGTTTCTCGCCGAAGGCAACTTCGACGGCGCCGGCGCGGTGTTTACCGGCGTCACGCCGTTTCCCGGCTATCTGTAACCGGCTTCCGGCCACCGCTGTTTGTCTGAACGTGCATGACGCCGATGCCGATGTCGAAGCCCCGTCGCCGGCCGGCCCGTGCACTCAACCGATTCCTCTGGAGAACCTCGCATGTCCGATTCGAATCCGCTGCCGCTGCGCGTCCTGTTCTGCTGTGGCGTGTCGCAAAACTTCTTCGACCTGCCGCGCGAGAAGATCGGCGAAGTGTGGCAGGCGTACGGCGCGATGCTCGCCGCCGTCGAAGCGATGCCCGGCGTGCGCGTGCTCGGCGTGATGGACGACGACCGCCTCGTGGTCGGCCAGGCCGACGGCGCACCGTGGACCTTCTACATCATGGCCGACGTCGCCGACTTCGACACGACGGTCGCCGTGTGCAACCTGTATCGCACGACGCCGGTCGGCGAATACAACCTGTGGCGCTACGGCAAGATCGAAGCGCGGGTCGGCCGTGCGCTGACGGTGCCGCCGGCCGCGCAACCCGCGGCGTGAGGCGCGCGATGACCGACCCGTCTCCCGGCCTGGTCGATGCGCTCGCGCAGCGTCTGGCAGCGCTCGACGCCGAGCGTGCGGTGCGCGCGACGATCACGCGCTACATGGCGCTGTGCGACGTGCCCGAGGATGCCGGCGACGGCCCGTCGCTCGCCGATCTGTTCGCGCCCGATGCCGTGTGGGAAGGCGTCGGCCCGCAGTATGCGCGCAAGTTCGGCCGCCTCGAAGGCACGGCCGCGATCGTCGCGATGCTGGGCCGCTACCTGCCGCCCGATCCGCACTTCTCGGCGAACCTGCACTTCCTGACGTCGGAGTCGATCGAGATCGATGCCGGTCACGCAAGCGCACGCGGCCGCTGGATCATGCTGCAGGCATCGCGCTACGCGGACGGCGCGGCCGAACTGATCGCCGCGCGGCTGACCGTCGATTTCACGCCGGCCGGCGACGGCTCTGCGTGGCTGATCCGCCATTTCCGCACCGAACGCGTGCTCGACGGCCCGTGGCCGCTCGCCGCCGCACTACGGTCCTGACGCTTTCCAACGCTTGCTCACGATACCGACCATGACAGGCTTCATCGCCCCCTTCACGCTCGGCGGCCCCGGCCCCACGATCGCGATCAAGGACACGATCGACATCGCGGGCCATCCGACCCGCGCGGCGAGCCGTGCGCTCGCCGATGCAGCGCCGGCCCCTCGGCATGCGGACGTCGTCCGCCTGCTGCTCGACGCGGGCTGGCAGATTGCCGGCAAGGCGAACATGCACGAGCTCGCGTTCGGCATGACCGGCATCAACGACTACACGGGCACGCCCGTCAATCCGCAGGACGCGACGCGCATTCCGGGCGGCTCGTCGAGCGGGTCCGCTTCGCTCGTCGGGCTCGGCACGGTCGATGCGGCGCTCGGCACCGATACGGGCGGCTCGATCCGCGGGCCGGCCGCCTGCTGCGGCGTGGCCGGGTTGAAGCCGACGTTCGGCCGCGTATCGCGGCGCGGCGTCGCGCCTGCCGCAACGACGCTCGATTGCGTCGGGCCGTTCGCGCGCGATATCCGCACGCTGGCCGCGGTGATGGCCGCGATCGCGCCGGGCTTCGACCCTACGCAAGCGGCGGCCTCCGCCGCAGGCTGCACGGTCGCGCACATCACGGTCGACGCCGATCCGGCCATCGCCGCCGCGCTCGACGCGGCCGTGCGCGCATCGGGCCTGCACGCGCACGCGGCCGTGCTCGACGAAATGCCGGCGTCGTTCGCGGCAGGGCTCACCGTGATCAACGCGGAAACGTCCCGCGCGTTCGGCCATCTGGTCGCGACCGGCAAGCTCGGCGCCGACCTCGATGCGCGATTGCGTGCGGCCGCAACGACCACGCCCGCGGCATTGAAAGAAGCCGAAGAAGTCCGCGCACGCTTCACCGCGCAGGTCGACGCCGCGCTCGAACACGCGGACGTGCTCGTGCTGCCGACGTTGCCCGCGCTGCCGATCACGCTGCGGCAGGCGCGCGACGGCGTATCGGTGATCACGATGTCGTCGCTGATCCGGCCATTCAACCTGAGCGGCCATCCGGCGCTCAGCCTGCCGCTGCCGCTGGCCGGTTCGCCGCTGAAGGCCGGCCTGCAGATCGTCGGGCGCAAGGGCGCGGACGAGCAGGTCTGCGCGATCGCGGCACACTTCGAGGCGGCACTCGCCGCATGAACCACGATGCGGGCGCGGCCGCACCCGGCACGCGCTCGCGAACCAGGGAATCACGCACCATGTCAGACCGAGTCGTCCTCGTCACCGGCGCCGCGCGCGGGCTCGGCGCCGTCATCGCCGAACGTTTTCATGCAGCCGGCTACCGCGTCGCGCTGGCCGATATCGCCGCCGACGCCATTCACGCGCATGCACGCGCACTCGACCCGAGCGGCGAACGCGCGATCGCGCTGCCACTCGACGTCACGTCCAAACGCGATTTCGAAGCCGCGCGCGATGCGCTCGTCGCGCGCTGGGGCACGATCGACGTGCTCGTGAACAACGCGGGCGCATCGAAGGTCGTGCCCGCGATGGAGATCACGGCCGAGCAGTTCGACCAGGTGATCGACGTGAACCTGCGCAGCGTGCTGTTCGGCTGCCAGGTGTTCGGTCAGTACTTCGCGACGCGCGGCGCGGGCCGCATCGTCAACATCGCGTCACTCGCCGGGCAGAACGGCGGCTCGGCGACGGGCGCACACTACGCGGCCGCGAAGGGCGGAACGCTGACGCTGACCAAGGTGTTCGCGCGCGATCTCGCCGCGCAGGGCGTGACCGTCAACGCGATCTCGCCGGGCCCGCTCGATCTGCCGATCGTGTATGAAAGCGTCGCGCCGGAGAAGCTGCGCCAGGTGCTCGCGAACCTGCCGGGCGGCAAGCTCGGCTCGGCAGGCTTCGTTGCGGATGCCGCCGTGCTGCTCGCGTCGGGCGACGCGCATTTCGCGAACGGTGCGTGCTGGGACATCAACGGCGGGTTGTACATGCGCTGAGCGCTGCGTGAAACGCCTCGCCGCGCCGCCGGCAGGCCCTATCGCGACGGCTCCCCGTCGTCGCCCCACACGACCATCACGTCGCGCACGAGCGCGGCGATCGACGTCGCGCCGAGCTTCTCCTTGATGCTCGCGCGATGCACGTCGACGGTCTTCACGCTGATCGACAGATCCGCCGCGATCTGCTTGCTGCCCTTGCCGTCCACCACGCCGCGCAGCACCTCCTTCTCGCGCGCGGTCAGCGCATCGAGCCGCTGGCGCAGCTCGCGATGACGCCGGCTCACCGCATGCCGCTGCTGCGCGAGCCGCAGCGCGCGTTGCACGCGCTCGAGCATCTGCTGCGAGTTGTACGGCTTCTCGACGAAATCGATCGCGCCGTTCTGCAGCGCGCGCACGGACATCGGGATATCGCCGTGCCCGCTGACGAAGATCACCGGCAGCGTCGCGCCACGCGCGTTCAGTTCCGCCTGCACGTCGAAGCCGCTCTTCTCCGGCATCCGCACGTCGAGCACCAGGCACGCGGGCAGGTTCACGTCGAAGCGCGCGAGAAAATCGGTCGCGTTCGCGAACCCTTCGGACGCGATGCCGACCGATTCGAGCAGCCACGCGAGCGATGTCCGCATGCCGTTGTCGTCGTCGACGATGTATACGATCGGTGCGGGTGACGTCATCGCGGATGTCTCACGGAATATCGGTATGGGTATCGTACGCGCCGCATACGGGGCCGGTTGCCGGCGCGTCGCGCGCGTCGTTCGCTGGGGATGTGCGGCACATCATAACGAGCCGAAAACCCGCTGAACACCCCTTCGCGGGCCGCTTGAACGCGCAATCGCGCTTTTTTTCGCGCGGTACGGCGCGCATCTAGGTAGAACCTTTAGACGCGTTGGCGAGAACGCCATCTCGATCGTCAATCGTGCGAATGGCCGCCGGCATTTTCGCGACGTACGCTTGGGTCATCGTCGGCGATCCGGCGCTGCAGCGGCAGCGCCGATCGATCGCCGCTTTCGTCCACTCAGGAGCGTCCATGTCTTCCACGACCGATATCCAGCGACCGGCACGCGTCGAGCCGACCGACGCGCAGAAGGCCTTCCGCCAAGCGATGGCTCACCTCGGTGCGGCCGTCAACGTGATCACCACCGCCGGGCCGCACGGCCGCTGCGGAATCACCGCGAGCGCCGTGTGTTCCGTCACCGATACGCCGCCGACGCTGCTCGTGTGCCTCAACCGGTCGAGCGCGATGCGTGCGACGTTCGAACGCAACCGCCACGTCTGCATCAACGTGCTGCCGGCCGAACACGAGCCACTCGCGCGGCATTTCGCGGGGCTGACCGACCTGCCGATGGACCGGCGCTTCGAACTGCCCGTGTGGGATCGCGGCGAGCAGGACGTGCCGGTGCTGCGCGACGCGCTCGCGAGCCTGCAGGGCACGATCGCGGACATGAAGGAAGTCGGCTCGCATTCGGTGATGTTCATCGAGGCGACGTCGATCCGCGTGCGCGACGACGGCGACAGCCTGATCTACTTCAGCCGCGCGTTTCATCGCGTGTCGCGCACGGCCTGCATGCGGTGAATGGTGCGTGTCGCGCGTGATTACGCGGCGGCCCGCAACGCGCGCTGCCCGGCCGCCAGCGCGGCGCCCGCGAACAGCGTCAGCGCCGAATACACGAGCCCGCGCGCGAGCCCCGCGCTGTCCGACACCCAGCCGATCGCGACCGGCCCGGCGATCTGCCCGAATGCGAAGACCGTCGTGAACGCGCTGATCCCTCTTGCCCAGCCGTCGGGCGGCAGGTTGTGGCGCACGAAGGCCGTCGTCGATGCGACGGCCGACAGGAACGTCGCGCCGAACAGCACGCCCGACGCGAACGCGGCCACCGGATGCACGAACATCGCCGGCATCAGCGTTGCGATGCCGAGCAGCGCGTTGAGCACGGCGAGCGCCTGGCCGCCGCGCATCCGGTCGAGCAGCCCCGACCACAGCCGTGCCGACACGACGGTCGCGACGCCAAGCATCACGTAGAACGCGGCGACCACCGTGCCGCTCATCCCCGCGCCGCGCAGCAGCGCGACGATGAACGTCATGTAGCCGATATAACCGACGCCGAACAGGCCGTAGCCGGCCAGTGCGAGTGAGAAGCGTACGGGGCTCGCGGTCGCGGCCGGCGCCGTGCCGTCACGCGGCGCGGCCGGTGCCGCGTGCGCGCGCTCGATGCGGCGTGCGGCCGATACGGCCACCGCCGAGAACAGCACGCACGCGAACGCGAGCGCGAACCACGCCGGCTGCCAGCCATGTACGCCCTGCGTGAGCGCGGCCGGCACGAGCAGTGACGCTGCGACGATGCCCCAACCCGTGCCGCCATAGTAGAGCCCGAGCAGCAACCCCGCATCGCGCGGCGACGCCGACGCGAGCCGCGCGGCCAGCACGCCGCCGCTGATGAAGATCAGCGCGCTGCCGACGCCGGTCGCGAGCCGCTGCACGAGCAGCGCGTGCATGCCGGACGTGAGCCCGCATGCGGCCATCAGCAACGCGGTCAGCATGCATCCGGCCGCCAGCAGCGTGCCCGCGCGCCAGCGCCGCGACAGCAACGGAAACGCGAGTGCGCCGACCAGGTAGCCGGCCGCGTTCGCCGTATTCAGCGCGCCGGCCTGCGCGAACGTCCAGCCGAGATCGGCCTTCATCGGCGGCAGCAGCAGCGCATACGAAAAGCGCGCGAGGCCGAGCGCGATCGCGCTGCCGAGCGACAGGCCGATCGCGAGCCGCCACGCGGCGATGCGATCGGGGTCGCGGTCAGGGTAGGTACCGGTCGCGCCGGTGTCCGGCTGCGGCGGCCCGACCTGCTCCGGTTGCGGCGCTGCGCGCATCGCATGTCTCCTTTGTCGTTCGAAGCCACGGCAAGTCGTCACGGCGGAACCGGTGTTCCGCACGCGGCGATCCCGACTGTCGAGGCTTCCGATTCTGTCGAACGATCATACTTGAGCCGTCGCATGCCGGCATGCGTTGGCGACAGGAACCCGGCCGCGGCAGCCGGATCGCCGATGCATCGCCCGCAGCGGGCCCTCGCGGGCGCGCGTCGGCCCCTTGCCCGCGCTACCCTCGCAACCCCGCCATGAAGGCAGTGAACAACGCGCGTCCCTCGGCCCATTCCGCCAGTCCCGCTTCCGTATTCAGATGGCCGCGCGGGCCGAGCAGCAACGGCGTCGCACCACGCTCGCTTGCCCACGCCATGCCGCGCCCGCACGGGTCGTACCCGTCGTCCGAACTGGCGATCGCCAGCACCGGCAAGCCGCCGAAATCGCCGTCCGGTAGATCCGCGAACGCACTGGCCGCGGCCGGAAAGCGCGGGCCGCCCGGATCGGGCACCGCAACGAGCCACGCGGCGCGCACGACGCGCGTCGACGCCGCACGCCAGTGCGCGAACAGCAGGCAACCCAACGAATGACAGATCAACACCGGCGGCGTCGCGGCTTGCGCAACGGCTTCATCGAGCGCGGCCATCCAGTCACGCAGGTCGGGCGCATCCCATGACGCAGGCGCCAGGCGGATGGCGCCCGGAAGCACAACCTCCCAGCGGCTCTGCCAATGATCCGGTCCCGAGTTGCCGATCCCCGGCACGATCACGATCGTCTGGTCCATCTCCGTCTCCATGAATGAGCGAGCTCGCAGTCTGGCCTGCCGGAAACCGTCCGGGAATGGCAAATCATCGGATATTGAGACAATATGCCGATGAATTAACGGAGCGGGAAAGCGGACATGTCGAACGAAGCGCTCGATCGCCTGGATCTTTCGATCCTCGAGGCGCTGCAGGAAAATGCGCGGATGCCGCTGTCCGAAGTGGGCCGGCGCATCGGGCTGTCGCAACCGGCCACGTCGGAGCGCGTCAAGCGGCTGGAAGAGCGCGGCATCATCGCGGGCTACGGCGCACGAATCGACCCGGCCGCGCTGGGGTTGGGGATGATGGCCATCATCCGGTTGAAGACGACGCACGAACACATCCAGCCTGCGCTGCGCGCGTTCGCCGAGATGCCGCACGTCATCGAGGTCCACCGCATGACCGGCGAGGATTGCTTCCTGCTGAAGGTCCTGGTGCCGACACCGGGACAACTGGAAACCCTCATCGATGCGATTGCCCGCTTCGGCGCGGTCACGACGTCGCTGGTGCTGCGGTCCGAGCCGGCCAAGCCGCTCGGCAAGGCGCTGCTCGGTTGACGCGGTCAGCGGGCCGCTGACGCATGCCCGCCTAGAACGACATCGAGCGCAGCGCTCGATGCGATCAAATTCCCGATGAAAAATCGCCGAATACAATGCGTCGATTCCGATTCCGGTCATTGAGAAAATGACATCGAATCCTTTATCCGCTTTAGCCGTGTTTTACGGCACGCGGGCCGCAAATCTCCGGTGTTTAGCACGTCTTAGCTAAAAACCTTGCAACGCATTGCATTCGTAAATTCATCAGACTAATATCAACGCCACTCGCCGTGCATTCACGAAATGCGTGATGAGGAGTGGCAACTTTTTAGCCGCGATTTCATGTTGAAACGCTCATGTTCACCACAGGAGAATTGACATGCAGGACACCCAGCAGATCGAATTGCTTGACTGGATGCAGGAAGACACGCACCCCGAGGCCGTCGACATGATGGTCGAGGACGCCGTGGTGCCGTTCGGCACCGCGCTCTGGCCGGTCTGAGCGGGCCACCCGTTCTCGCGGAAGGGCCTCGGCCCTTCCGCCGCTTCCGGAGACACGCATGCTGAACCTGCACCGCGCGCTGGGCTTCCACCCCGCGCTGCGCGACAAGCTGGCGCGCGGCGAGTCGGGAAAACTGCTGGTCGGCCATGACACCCGCAACCGCGACATCGCGTTGCGCGCGTTTTCCGCCCTGCCCGATTCGCTCGACGCGACCACGCTCTGCCTCGAAAGCACCCCGCCCGCCGAGATCGCCGCCGCGCTCGATCGCGCCGATCTGTTCGTGCTGCTGTACGACTCGTCGTGCCTGGCGACGCCATCGCCGAGCGGGCCGCCGTTCCTCGCCGCGATCCGGCCTGCGATCGTCGAGCACTGGAGCAAGTCGGTAATGTTCAAGGATTACGGCCCGCATCTCGACGAGGCGTTCGCCGAATCGCTCGACGACATCGCGGCGCGCAACGGCCGGCTGATCGACGCGGCCGCACGCGCCTCGCAGATCCGCTTCATCGACGAAGCCGGCAACACGCTGACGGGCTCGCTCGCGCCGGACCAGAAATGGACAAGCGTGGACGGCATGGGCAACCTCGACGTCGTGCCCGGCGAGATCGCGACGCACGTCACCGATCTCAACGGTTCGGTCGTCTTCAGCGGCACGTTTCTCGGCACCGTGCCGTTCGCGATCAAGTACAAGGTGGCCGACCGACTGGCCACATTGCAGGTCGAGAACAGCACGATCGTCGGGTTCGACACCGACAACGAAGGCTTCCGGCGCGATTTCTCGACCTATCTCGACCGGCATGCGAATCACCGGCGGATCGAGGAATTCGGCATCGGCACGAACCTCGGGATTCGCGGGCTGTACGGCCGCAACGCAGGGTTCGAGGAACGCCATCCGGGCCTGCACCTCGGGCTCGGCGGCGGCGAGAACGGCAGCCACCATCTCGACCTGATCTTCGCGCGCGGCACGCTCGCGCTCGACGACCGGATCGTGTTCGACGGCGCGTTCGCCGTCTGACGAAGCGGCTGCGTGCTCAGGCTTCGGCGGCCGCCGTGTCGCCGAGCCACTTGTACATCACGAGGCTGTCGACGAAGCCGAGCCGCGCGTGACGATATGCACGCGGCAGGCGGCCGACGATTTCAAATCCCAGCTTCTGCCACAGCGCGACCGCCACCTCGTTCGTCGAGACGACCGAGTTGAACTGCATCGCGAGGAAACCGCGCTCGCGTGCAACCTGCTGCGAGTGCTCGCACATCAGGCGCGCGACGCCGCGGCCGCGCGCACTCTCGCTCACCATGTATCCGCAGTTGCTCACGTGATTGCCGGGGCCGGCCGCGTTCGCCTTCAGATAGTACGAACCGAGCACGACGCCGTCCTCTTCGGCGATCCACGTACAGAGCGGCGCGTCGAGCCACAGTGCGCGCGCCGCTTCCTGTGTCGGCGCCGAATCGAATGCATAGGTTTCCTGAGCGGCGACGATGGCGCGGTAAGTCGGCCAGAAGCGCGGGAAATCGTCGACGGTCATCGGGCGAATCGTGATCATGCGGAGTCTCTCGTGATTGGCATGCCGGCGGCAATGCCAGCGATCGTACCGCGATTCAGGAACGGCCGCTGTCCCGTTGCGCCGCGCAGCGATACGCGCCCGGCGGCACGCCGTACCAGCGCTTGAACGCCTGCGAGAAGCTCGACAGATCGCTGAAGCCGAGCCGCTCCGCCACGTCCGCGAGCGACAGGCGCGCGTCGCCGAGCAGCGTCTCGGCCATCGCGCCGCGCGCCTGCGCGAGCAGCGCCCGGAACGTCGTGCCCTCTTCCTGCAGCCGGCGCTTGAGCGTGCGCGGGCTCGTGTTCATCAGCCGCGCCATGTCCTCGAGCGAGAACGGCGCGGGGCCGGGCGTCGCGGTCAGGTATTGGCGCACCCTCTCCGACGTGCCCACCACGAGGTGCTGCTGTCGGATGCGCAGCAACTGGCCCGTCATGCGCAGGCTTGCGGCGCGCCGCGCAAGCTGGAGATTCATGCGGCGCGCTGGCATGTGTTTCATCTGCAGGCGTTTTACCTGCGGTCGGCGCGGGATGCGTTGCGGACGCTGGCGGGATTTGCGGCGGAGCGGGTGGCGGTGGCGGCATGACGATGAAGCGGTCACCCGCCGCGATCGGGGCCGTGGTTCGCGGTTTCCCCGATCGGGCACACGGCGCACGCCCCGTCACCAGGCCCGCTTGCCGCGAAGCGACGCCATCTTGCAAAAACCAGCCGTTTATTTTTTTCCGTCGCATGCGGCCGTCATGATCTCCCGCAAGCCCCGGCGCGCCGCCGGGGTTCCCCCACCGTCGCGGAGACATCATGAAAAGAAGGCACACCCTCAACACGCTGGCGCTGCTCTGTTGCGTCGGCATCCAGTGCGCGACTTCGGCATTCGCCGACGAGCCGAAGAAGGTGGCGTTCGTCGACACCGGCAACACCGGGCGCAGCGTGATGGCCGAAGCGATCGCCGGCCAGTTGATCGCACAGCGCCACGCGCATGTCGCGGTGATTTCACGCGCGGTCGACGAGGATCCGTACGACGAAAAGCCTGAAGAAAACGGCGTGATCCTGATGAAGCGCCGCGGTATCGACACGTCCGCGCACCGTTCGGTGCAACTGAACGCGAACGACGTCAAGCATTCCGACGTGATCCTGACGATGACCGACAAGCACAAGGAGAAGGTGCTCGCGCTCTATCCGTCGGCGGCCGGCAAGGTGTTCACGCTTGCCGAGTATGCGTCCGGGAAGCACGTCGACGTGCCCGACGCATGGGGCAAGCCGATCGATTTCTACGAATCGGTGACCGCGCAGCTCGACACGTACATCCCGGCCGCGCTCGACAAGGTCGCGACGGCCGCGCCGGCGAAGCAGTAATGCGGGAAGACCTGCCGGCATGCAACGCGCACGACGCGCCGGCGCCGGCAGGTTTGCCGTTCACGTCACTCCCTCCCGACACCCCACACCCGGCGCGTGCCTCGTCTTCGCGCCATCGACACCGGCCATTCGGCCGAATCGCCACCGTACGCACCGGATGAAAGAATGATCGTCGTCCGGGAAGCCGGCTTCGCTGCCTGAAACCCCGAACCATGAAGGCGCTGCATGCGCTCCGGCCGCGGCGCCGTTGCGTTGCACGCCGTCTCGATCCGACGACCGGCAGGCGTGCATCGCACCCCGTTCACACCACCTGTTGCCGGCCGCATGGTCGCCTCGTTCCCTCCACCTCATCTGTAGCTTTTAAGTTACAATGCTATCCAAGTTCGAACTGCTTCGCTATCAGCGCGACGACGGTCGCGAGCCTTTCACCGAATGGCTGAACGCCGTGCGCGACAAACTCGCCCAGGCGCGGATTCGCGAACGCCTGCGCCGCGTGCAGACGGGCAACTTCGGCGATTGCGAGCCTGTCGGCGAAGGCGTGATCGAACTGCGCATCCATGTCGGCGCCGGCTATCGCGTGTACTTCGGCCGGCACGGCGGCGCACTGGTACTGCTGCTGTCCGGTGGCAACAAGAGCAGTCAAGCCGACGACATCAGGCGCGCAAAGGAACACTGGTCGAACTGGAAACGGAGGCAAATGTGACCACACTCAAAGGCGCGGTATCGCACCATGATGCGGAAGTCGCCGAACTCGGCGCCGATCGCGAACTCGCGGTGGCCTATCTGCGCGTCGCAATGGAATCGCTCGACGATCCCGACAACCGCGCGGCCGGCCTGCTCGCGCTACGCACGGTCGCGGAAGCGTACGGCGGGCTCGGCGCCGTCGCGGCCGAAGCCGGCATCAGCCGCGAATCGCTGTATCGCACGCTGTCGCCCAACGGCAACCCGACGCTGAAAACCCTGCTCGCGGTACTCAAGACGGTCGGCCTGCGCCTGTCCGTCGTCCCCGCGCAGCCTGCACACACGTAAGCGGCACACCACCCGCCTGCGCCCTCACGGCCGAACCATCCACACCAGCAGCATCGCCACCGGCGCGTTCGTCATCCCCGCCGGCGGACGCTCGATCGTCGGCTCGATCGACAGCGCCTGCGCAATCGTCGCCGCATCGTCGATCGTCGTCGAGCGCACGATCGTCATCAGCCGCGCCGGCCGGCGCAGCGTCTCGCGATACAGCGCGCCGTACCACAGCGGCCGCGTGCCGAGCGCGTCCTGCAGCACGTACGGATAACGCCACAGCCGCAACACGAGGCGGCTTTCCGGCTGCCCCGGATCGACACGGACGAACACGCGGCGCGTGCTTTCGCCATGCGTGTAGCGCGGCAGCACCGGCAGCGCATCGGCCGGCGCCTGCGGCAACAGCCAGCGCAGCGCGGTAGCCGGCGACCACGGCGTCGCGCGCTGCCAGCCGGCCTGCGCGAGATGCCGGTCGAGCGTGTCCGACGTCGCGCTCCATTGCAGCGGCAGATATTCCTCGCGGTCGCCGCCGATCTCGGTGCGCCGCATCGGCACGCGCAGCCACCCGCCGCGCAGCCACTGGTCGACGGTCATCGCAACCACGTCGCCGGCATGCGGGCGCGACGCACGGTCGAGCTGCCATTGCGCAGGCACCGTCCATACGCCGGCCGTCGCGAGCACCACCGTCACCGCGACGAGCGCGCCCCTCGGCTGCACGTGCTCGCGCACGCGCCAGTACGCATAGGCACCGGCCAGCAGCGCGAACCAGGCGAGCCCGAGGCTCCAGCCGCCCAGCAGGCCCGACAGCCACGTGTCGCCGACATACAGCCGCGCGAAGCCGCCGAGCACGATCCACAGCACCACCGCCGTCACGACCGGGATCCGCCATCGCGCGGGCCGGTCGCGCGTCAGTACCCAGCCGAGGCCGCTGCTCGCGAGAATCGCGAATGCCGCGTCGGCATCGGGCAGCGGCACGTGCAGCGCGCCGGGCGGCAGGCTCGCGGGCGTCGCGCCGGGTATCCCCGCGCCGAACACCGGCACGAGCACGACGGCAACGCCGACCGTCACGAGCCACCACGCGGCCGTCAGCCAGCAGCGATGGATCATCAGCCAGACGAGAAACGCGGCCGCAACGATCAGCCCCGTATCGTGCCCGTGCAGGACGGCCAGCGCGCGCATCGTGGCGTCCACCGGTGGCGTGCGCAGGTTCTGCAGGAACGCATACAGCGCGATGTCCGCGTGCATCAGCGGATCGTTCGCGACGACATCCTGCACGAGGCCCGCGAACAGCCACACGCAGCCGACGAACAGCAGCGCGAGCACCGGCACCGCGCCCGGCAGGCCGCGCACGTATGCGATCGCGTCGTGCAGCCGCGCGCCGAACCGCGGCCAGCGGCGCGCGCAGGCGTGCACGCCTTCGACGAGCGCACGGCGCAGCAGCGGCCAGCCGCGCTGCAATGCGACGCGCACGCCGATCCACACGAGTGCGACCAGCGCCGCGACGACCAGCAGGATCACGGCGACCCGCACGCTGATCGCCGCGGCCAGCGCGGCCGACGCCCCGAACAGGATGCCCGGCGCAACGTGCACGGGCGCCCAGATGAGCGCCGAGATGACGTTGACCGGATAGAACGACCGGCGCGGCAGCGTCGCGCAGCCGACGACGACCGGCACGACCGCGCGCACCGGCGCAAGAAAACGCGCGAGCACGATGCTCTTCATGCCGTGACGCAGCACGAACTCCTCGCCGCGCGCGTAGGCGGCCGCATAGCCGAAGCGCGTCCACGCATGGCGGATCACGCCGCGGTAGCGCCGCCCGAGTTCGTAGCTGATCCCGTCGCCGATCACGGCGCCGACCGCCGCGACACCGATGGTCGTCCAGCCGTCGAGCGCGCCCGCACCGATCAGCGCACCGGCTGCGAACATCACGGCGCCGGCCGGCACGACCGTGCCGATCAGTGCGATCGACTCGGCGCAGGCCGCCACGAACACGATCGCGAGCACGAGCAGCGGATGCGCGCCGATCGCGCCGATCCACGCGTGGATCGTGTCGCTCATCGCGCGCGCCTCGGTGGGGCCACCCGGCGTGCGAACACCGGGCCGGCGCTGGCAGGGGGAACGTTCATCGGGAGGTGTGCGCGGTCGCGCCGGCGTGACGGATCAATCGAACTCGTGCTGCCGCGCGTCGGCCTCGAGCGGCGCGTCGTGGTAGCCGACCGTCGCGATCTCCTGCAGATAGCGCGCGAGAAACGCGCCGATCGAGCCGGCGGCCTCGTACTGATGCACGTGGCGGAATTCGTGGGTCAGCAGGCGGCGCGTGTCCTGCCCGCGCAGCACGTACACCGCATGACCGAGCGTGAGCCCGATCGTCCCCGGCGACAGCAGCCCCGAGTCGCGGGCGATCGCGGCCAGCGACGGTACCTCGGGGAACGGCATCCGATCGACGATCACCACGCGGACACGCTCCGGCTGCGCGACGCCCACCGTGCGCGCATCGTCGGCTTGCGCCGGCGTCAGCGGCGCGCCCTGCGCGATCCCGCGCGCCGCTTCGGCTTCGGCCCATGCGACGGCGGCGGGCAGCGCGGACGGCAGGATATCGGCAAGATCGATCATCACGTGGCTCCTCAGGTGGCGGGATGGCATCGGGCACCAGTTTAGTCCCGAATCGGGACGGTTCGCGACACGCGGTGCCCGCCTGTTCCAGCCGCCGCAACCACCAGGGAATACCCTGATTCATACCCGCTCCGGCGCATACCTTTTCCCCGCGATTATTTCGCTTCAGTGCACGATCCGCGATCGTCTATCTCGAAAATTTCCCGGATGTGTACCGTTTTCGGATTCGGCGGAATATATTGATCAGAAGAACAGCCGCGGCGACCACCTGACAGCAGTGCGCTGCGTCATCCCGAAGAGGATCGCTAGATGATCAGGGTAATTCTGGCTGACGATCACGCAGTCATGCGGGACGGACTGCGTTACATCCTGGAAAGGGCCGGCGGTTTCGAGATCGTCGGCGAGGCAAGCGACGGCTCGGCCACGCTTGCGCTGGTCGAGCGCGGCGACGCCGACGTGCTGCTGCTCGACCTATCGATGCCCGCGCCGACCGGCATCGAGTTGATCCGGCTGGTGAAGTGCCAAGCGCCGTCGCTGCGCACGCTCGTGCTGACGATGCATGCGGAGGCGCAGTACGCGGCGCGCGCGTTCAAGGCCGGCGCAACCGGCTACCTGACGAAGGACAGCGCGGCCGCCGAGCTCGTCGAGGCGGTCGGCAAGGTCGCGGCGGGCGGCGTCTACGTGAGCCCGTCGGCGGCCGAAAGCCTCGCGCTCACGCTGCGCACGCCGGCCGCGACGCTGCCGCACGAGCGGCTGTCCGCGCGCGAGCTCGACGTGATGCGCCGCATCGTCGCGGGCCAGACCGTCACGCAGATCGCGACCGAACTGACGCTGAGCGCGAAGACGGTCAGCACGTACAAGACACGGATCCTCGAGAAGATGGACCTGCCGCACGAAGCCGCGCTGGTCCGCTACGCGGTGCGCCACGACCTCGACCCCGGCGGCGACGCATGACGGCCGCCGTCCCCGTCCCGCCCTTGCTCCCGGACGACGACGACCCGGACGCGTCGCGCCGGTTCATGTCGTCGCTGCCGCCGGGCCGGCGCGAACGGCGGCTCGCGCTCGCGACCGTGCTCGTATCCGCCGTGATCTTCGCCGCGCTCGCGCCGTTCGCGGGCAGGCCGCTTGCGCCGGGCTGGGCGTTCATCCCCGTGTACCAGTCGGCGATCGTCGTCAACGACATGACGACGGCCGGCCTCCTGCTCGGCCAGTACGCAATCCTGCGCGAGAAACCGCTGCTCGTGCTCGCGGGCGGCTACCTGTTCACGGGCTTCATGGCGGGCACCCACATGCTGACCTTTCCCGGGCTGTTCGCGCCGACCGGCCTGCTCGGCGCCCGCGACCAGACCACCGCCTGGCTGTACCTGTTCTGGCACAGCGGCTTTCCGCTGGCGGTCGCCGCGTACGCGCTGCTGCGCGCGACGTCGCGCGCGGCCGGCCCGATCCCGGCCCCGCAGCGCCGCGCGGCGATTCCCATCGTGCTGTGCATCGCGGCCGCGGCCGGCGCGACGGTCGCGCTCGCGCTGCTCGCGACGGCCGGCCACGACCTGCTGCCGCGCATCATGAACGGCAACCGGATGGCCGCGCCGATGACGAACGCGATCACGATCGTCTGGGGGCTGAACCTGGTGGCGCTGATGCTGATGTGGCAGCGGCGGCGGCGCCATTCCGTGCTCGACCTGTGGGTGATGACGGTGCTCGTCGCGTGGCTGTTCGATATCGCGCTGTCGTCGATGCTCAATCACGGGCGCTACGACCTCGGCTTCTACGCGGGGCGCGCGTACGGCCTCGTCGCGTCCAGTGTCGTACTGTTCGCGATGCTGTTCGAGAACGGCCGGCTGCATGCGCAGACGGTGCGCGCGCTGGCCGGCGCGCGCCACCATCATCTGCTCGTCGCGCAGAAGAGCGCGCAGCTGAACGACGCGAACGAGCGGCTCGAACAGCGCGTGGCCGCGCGTACCGCGCAACTGAGCGCATCGAACCGCGACCTGCGGCGCGAGGTCGAGGAGCGCGTGCGCGCGGAGCGTGCGCTGCAGGCGTCGCGCGAGGAACTGCGCGAGATCGCCGCGATCAGCGCGACCGCGCGCGAAGCCGAGCAGCGCCGCATTGCGCGCGAGCTGCACGACGAACTCGCGCAGACGCTCGCGACGCTGAAGAATGAGCTCGAATGGCTGATCAACCAAGTGCCGCAGGACGACGCGCCGCTGGCGCGCAAGATCGCGGCGATGCACACGATGGCACGCGGCGCGGTGGCCGCGACGCGGCGCATCGCATCGGACCTGCGCCCGCTGATGCTCGACGATCTCGGCTTCGCCGCCGCGATGCAATGGCTCGCGGAGGATTTCCGGCAGCGTCACGGGATTGCATGCGAGCTGCACGTCGATCCGCCCGAGCTGCAGCTCGACGAACCGTATGCGACGGCCGTGTTCCGCATCGCGCAGGAAGCGCTCGCGAACATCGCGCGGCACGCGGCCGCGTCGCATGCGGACATCGACCTCGTGTACGCGGACGATGCGATCGCGCTGACGATTCGCGACGACGGCGCGGGATTCGATCCCGGCGTGCCACGCAAGTCGGGATCGTTCGGGCTGGTGGGGTTACGCGAGCGCGCGTACCTCGTCGGCGGCACGCTGCGGATCACGACGACGCTCGGCGAGGGGACGACGGTCGAGGTGGAGATTCCGCTGTCGCCTGCGCAGGCGACGGTCGCACATGGCGGGGTTGGGGGGCCGCGCGCGTCGGCGGGACGACGCGATGCCCGGCCGCCGGCCGGTCGTCCGTGGTAATCGTCTTCGCGTCGATGGCGGGCGGCCAGGATCGTGAAGCGTCAGTCGTTCGCACCCTCGGCTTGTGAAATACCCCTGCCCACCCGCCCATCCCTGCGCGCTACGCGCGGTGACGGCGACGGCGTGGCGCTACAATCCTTCGCCATCACCGTCCCGCATCCTTGCGCGCCCATGCGCCAGCCGATCGCATTCCCCTTCGCCACGATGAAAACACTCCGCAGCTACGTCCTCATCTCCTGTGCGGTGCCAGCCGGCTGGCTTGCCGTATCGCTGCTGTGCTGGCCCGTCCTGCTCGCGCTGCAGGCCCTGACGACGGCCGTGTTCATCCCGCATCCGGCCGGCAGCTACATCGGGCTCGGGTTCGTGTCGACCGCACGGCTCCTGGATTTTCCGACGAGCTTCGTCGGCGCGTTTTCGGTGCCGTTCATGAACGTGCCGCTCGGGTTCATCGCGATCGCCTGGTGGTTCGCCGTCTGGCTGATCGTACCGTCCGCATACCGGCGCTACCGCACCAAGCCGCGCGGCCGTGCGTCACGGGCCGTCGTGTGGCGTGCGGTCCGATCGTGGCTGATCACGACTGTCGTGCTCTTCGTCGTCGCGATACCGTTCCTGCGGCGCTACGAAATCGTCACGCCCGATCATCTCTACGTGCGGCACCTGTTCGACTGGCACGAGCGCGCGTATCCGCTTGCGTCGCTGAAGGAGATCCGCGTGGACATGCCCGAATACGGTCGCGGCATCGTCACGTGGGACTTCATGTTCGACGGCGGGAACCGCTTCTCCACGACCGCGCCGGACATCGACGCGCTCAAGTACCTGCTGTCGAACAACGCGCACGTATCGACCAACTTCAGGGTCGTAGGGAACCACGTGACGATGCGGTGACGCCGCACGCCGTCACGCCCGCGCCGCCACCATCCCCCGCTCCGACCGCGTCCACGCGACCAGCGCGCCGATCCCGAGCAGCGCGAGACACACGATCGGCACGATCATCGGCCCGAACGCGGTGCCCGTCACCTTGCCGGCAAACGGCATCAGGTTCTGGCTGAAGAAGCCGCCGAGGTTGCCGATCGAGTTGATCGCCGCGACGCTCGCCGCCGCCCGTGCGCCGGTGAAGTAGCGCGGCGGCATCGACCAGAAGCACGGATACAGCAGCGGGATGCATGCGCCGCCGAGCACCAGTGCGATGAAGCGCAGCGGCGTCGACGGCAACACGAGGCTCAGCAGGAAGCCGAGCGCGCCAAGCGCCGCGACGATCGCGATCGTGCGCAGGATGCTCTTCGCGCGGCGCAGCTTCGCCGGCAGCCACAGCAGCAGCAGCACGGCGAGCGCCCACGGCAGCATGCTCAGGAAGCCGTTCGTGCTACTCGACACGCCGAACGACTTCACGAGCGTCGGCAGCCAGTACGTCACGCCGTACAGCGACGTCGACATCAGCATGTAGGTCGCCGCGAACAGCATCACGCGCGGATCGAGCAGCGCCTTCCACGGCTGGCCGTGCTCGGCCTTCGCGGGCTTCTCGCGTTCGAGCGCGGCCTCGACGATCTGCTTCTCGCGCTCGTCGAGGAAACGCGCGTCGCGCACCGATGCGGGCAGCACGCGGAACACGACGATCGCGACGATCACCGCCGGGATGCCCGTCGCCACGAACACCCACTGCCAGCCCGCGAGCCCCCACACGCCGTTCAGGCTCAGCAGCACGCCGCCGACCAGCGAGCCGAGCATGTTCGCGAGCGCGCTGCCGAGCGTAAAGATGCCGAGCACCTTCGCGCGATAGCTCTGCGGAAACCACAGCGTCAGGTAGTAGATCACGCCCGGATAGAAGCCGGCTTCGGCGATACCGAGCACGAAACGCAGCGCGCAGAACGCGGGCATCGACGTCGTGAAGCCCATCAGCACCGTGATGAGCCCCCACGTCAGCATGATCCGCGCCAGCCACACGCGCGCGCCGTAACGATGCAGCGCGAGCGTGCTCGGCACCTCGAACAGCAGGTAGCCGATGAAGAACAGCGACGACGCGAGCCCGAATGCGGCTTCCGTCATCCCGAGGCTGTGCACCATCTGCAGCTTCGCGAAACCGACGTTCTGCCGGTCGATGAACGCGATCAGGAACATCACGACGAGGATGGGCATCAGGCGCCGCGCCAGCTTCGACATGATGCGCTGTTCTTCGGCGGACGCGGGGTCCAGGGTGTCGGTAGCGTTCACTTCAGGCTCCTTGCGTGAATCGGTTGTATATCGGTTGAATCGGCGCCGCCCGCGACGCTTGCACGGGCGCGACGGGTTTCGATGAAAGTAAGCGGCGGCATCAGCCCGACCGGTAGTCGTCGAGCATCGGCGCGAACATCTCGTGCCACGCGCGCGGCTTGGCCTTGATCGTGCCGGCCAGGTACAGGAATTCGACGTAGTCCATCAGCTGGTTCGGCAGCACCGAGAAGCGCGTGTCCGGCGCGGCGAGCATCCGCATCACGTCGTCGTGCGACACGCCGACGCCCGACGATGCCGCATAGAGCGCGGCCGCCGCGCGCGGGTCCTGCGCGATCAGGCGGTTCGCTTCGTCGAGCGCGCCGAGAAACGCGCTGGCCAGCTCGGGCGCCGTATCGACGAGCCGCTTCGGCGCGAACACGACGTCGAGCGTCATCGGCCCGAGCACGTCGACCGAATTCACAACGCGGTGAATGCCCGGCTGCCGCAGCTCGAGCGTCGAGAACGGCGGCGACGTGAAGTGCGCGGTGACGCCGTTCTCGCGGCGGATCAGCGCCTGCATCGCCTGCGGATGCGGCAGGTTCACGGTGATCGAATCAAGCTGCGCGAAATGCTTCGGGCCGAGTTGCCGGCTCGCGACCATCTGCAGCACGACCGCCGACAGCGACGTGCGGATGCCCGGCACCGCGATCCGGTCGGACGGCGTGAAGTCGCGCAGCGACGTCAGGCCCGGCCGGTTCGCGTTCAGCGACAGCGACGTGGCCGAAAGCCCGCTGATGCCGATCACCTCGACGTTCGGAATGCCGCGCGCCCGCGCCCACAGCTCGATGAAACCCGGCGCGCCGGCGCCCGCGAAATCGAGCGTGCCGGCCATCATCGCGTCGTTGACGGAATTGCCGCCATCGAGCAGCACCCAGTCGACCGCGACGTCGCGCACGCCGTGGCGCGCCGCGTGCCGCTCGAACAGCCGCTGCTTCTCCATCACGAGCAGCGGCAGGTACAGCACGCCATAGCCTTTGGAAATCCGCACCGTGCGCGGCTTCGCGCGCACGAGCGCCGGCGCGGCCAGCACGCCGAGCCCGGCGGCGATCAACGCGCGGCGGCGCGGTAACGTCGTCATGCGCGCGCCGCCGTGCGGCGGGCGGCAAACGGCCACGCGAAGGCCAGCGTCGCGCCACGCCGCGCGTTCGTCGTGCCCATGACATGCTGCATGTTGCCGTCTCCTTGAATATTTCTGGTATTAATGCCGTCCTTGCGAGCTTCTTCCGGCTCGACACAGGTTATCGACCGAGTCTGAGAAAATGCTGACATCCCGGCCCCGGGAAAACCCCTAACCCACCCACCTGCGAAACGGCACCATGCGCATTCTCGTCGTGGAGGACGATGCCGAAATCGGCGCGGCGATCCGCAGCCGCCTGGCGCGGCTCGGCCATGCCGTCGATCTCGAAACCGACGGCGCGACCGCACACGGGCTGCTGCGCGTCGAGCGCTTCGATCTCGTCGTGCTCGACGCGAACCTGCCCGGCATGGACGGCTTCACGGTGCTGCGCCACCTGCGCGCATCGGGCAGCACGACGCCGGTGCTGCTCGTCACCGCGCGCTCGGCGATCGACGACCGCGTGAGCGGCCTCGGCCTCGGCGCCGACGACTACCTGGTGAAACCGTTCGATTATCGCGAGCTCGATGCCCGCGTGCAGGCGCTCCTGCGCCGCAACAGCGGCCATGCGAACGACGTGCTGACACTCGGCGGCCTCGTGATCGACCGCAGCAGCCGCCTCGCGGAACTCGACGGCCAGCCGCTGTCGCTGTCACGCCAGGAATTCGCGCTGCTCGAAATTCTCGCGAGCCGCCCGCAGCGGATCTTCTCGAAGGACGAACTGCTGAACCAGCTGTTCAGCTTCGGCAACGAGCCGACCGCGAACGCGGTCGAGCAGTACGTGACACGCGTGCGCAAGAAGCTGCAGGGCAGCTCGGTCGAGATCCGTACCGCGCGCGGGATGGGGTACCAGATTGCGGCGCATTGACTGGTTCCCGAAGACGCTGTTCGGGCGCACGCTGCTGTTCATCGCGCTCGTCGTCGCGACCGGCGCGCTCGCGCTCGCGGCGATCGCGCGCTACTACGCGGGCGTCGCGGCCGAACGCGCGTACGACCAGTTGCTGGCGGGCGCATCGATCCAGGTCGCGGAAAACCTCTACGTACAAGGCGGCGTGCTCGCACTGAATCCGCCGGTGGCCGCGCTGTCGACGCTGTCGCGCTACGACCTCGTCTACTACAAGGTGGTCGATTCGCGCGGCATCGTCGTGGCCGGCTACAACGATCTCGCGAGCCCCGCGACGCTCGCCGCCGCGAAACAGGGCCCCGCGTTCGCGAACGGCATGTACCAGGGCCACCGGATCCGCACCGCGACCATCGCACGCTACATGCCCGAGGAAAGCACGCCGGGCTGGGCGCTCGTGACCGTTGCGCAAACCACCAACGCGCGCCAGCAGCTCACGAACGACATGAGCATCAAGGTCTGGACGCTGATCCTGCTGATGAGCGTGCTCGCGATCGGTGCGAGCGGCCTCGCGATCCGGCGCGGCCTGCGCCCGCTCGCGCAGATCGGCGCGATCATCGCCGCGCGCGACCCGGCCGACCTGCGGCCGGTGGCCGTCGATACGCCGAGCGAGATCGACGCGATCATCGGGGCGATCAACGGGCTGATGCGCCGCCTGGCCGAGCGCATCAATGCGATGCAGCGCTTCATCGCGGATGCCGCGCACCAGATGCGCACGCCGCTCGCGCGGCTCGACGCGCAGATCGAGCTGCTCGACGGCGAAGCCGATCCCGCGCGTCACGCGGCGCGGCTCGACGCGTTGCGCGCGACCTGCTCGGATGTCGGGCGGCTTACCGGCCAGCTGCTCAACCACGCGATGGTGATCCATCGCACCGAGGCCGTGCCGCTGCAACCCGTCGAACTCGTCGCGCTCGCGAAGGTCGTGCTCGGCCGCACGATTCCGCTCGCGGGCGAGCGCGACGTGGCCGTCGCGTTCGCAAGCGACGCGCCGCTCGCCTGGATCGACGGCGACGCGATCAGCCTGCAGGAAGCGCTGTCGAACGTGTTGCACAACGCGTTGCTGCACGGTCACGCGGACGACATCGTCGTCTCGGTCGCGACGCAGGGCAACGCCGGCGATGCCGTGACGCTGACCGTCACCGACAACGGTCGCGGGATTCCGCGCGAGCACTGGGATGCCGCGCTGCAGCCGTTCGTGCGGATCGCACCGGACGGCAGCGAACGGCGCACCGGGTCGGGCCTCGGGCTGGCGATCGTGCAGGAAGTGATGAAGGCGCACGGCGGGCGCGTCGGGTTTGCGTTCCCCGATGCGGGCGGGTTCGCGGTGGTGTTGACGTTTCCGCGCGCGACGGGAATCGGCGCGGAAATGGCATGAGCCTGCGGACCTGCGCAGCAGGCGTTCAATCGTTGCTGTCGTCATCGAAGCGGTTGCGCTCCACGTGCCGCGCGACCACCCGGTCCAGCTCGTCGTACTGACGATCGCAAAACAGCCGGCACAACGTATCGACGTCCGCGCGCGCGTCGACGTCGATCGTGTCGACATGCCGCTCCAGCTTGCCCTTGCCGATCCCGAACAGCCCCTTTTTCATCCGCATGGAAACGGCATTCAGCTGGAAGCCGCCCGCATGCGCATCGCTCAACGCGGTCACCCACAATTCCCGCTGATCGTCGGCATGCTGCAGCACGAGGGCCGGCAACGGGCCTTCCTGCGTATCGTCCCATTCGGCATGCTGCGCCGCCCACGGGAATGCATCGAATGCCTGCATGAACGACGGGTAATCCGTCGCCCCCTGCGGATCGAGTTGCTCGAAATCGTAGCCGACCTTCTGAATGGAATAAGTCAACATGGCGCGGTAGCCCCCGTGGCGTTCGAGTTCAGGAGAACGTCAATTTACGCCGAATATAGGAAACGTCACACCCACTACGCCGCTGCGGCCTCCCCGCCGAGATACGCATCGCGCACGCGCTCGTCGTCGAGCAGCGTCTTCGCGGGCCCTTCGAGCACGACGCGCCCCGTCTGCAACACGTACCCGTAATGCGCGATCTCCAGCGCGAGGCTCGCGTTCTGCTCGACCATGAACACGGTCACGCCCTGCCGGTTGATCGCATCGATCAGTTCGAGCACCTTGTCGACGTACAGCGGCGACAGCCCCATCGTCGGCTCGTCCATGCAGATCAGCTTCGGTCGCGCCATCAGCGCCCGCGCCATCGCGAGCATCTGCTGCTCGCCGCCCGACAGCGTGCCCGCTCGCTGCGTCAGCCGCTCGCGCACCCGTGGAAACAGGTCGAGCACGCGTTCGTAGTCTTCCGCCACCGCCGTGCGGTCGCCGCGCGTGTACGCGCCCATCAGCAGGTTCTCGCGCACGCTCATGTCGCCGAACAGCCGCCGCGCCTCGGGCACGGCCGCGATTCCGCGGCGCACGCGCTGCGGCGTCGCGACCGCCGTGACGTCGTCGCCGTCGAAACGCACGACGCCGCGGCGCGGCCGCATCAGCCCGAGAATCAGTTTCATCGTCGTCGACTTGCCGCTCGCGTTGCCGCCGAGCAAGCTGACGATCTGCCCGCGGCCAACCTCGAAGTTCACGTCGAAATGCACCTGCACCGGCCCGTAGAACGTGTCGAGGTGTTCGAGTGTCAGCAGCGCGTCGGTCATGGTCGTGTGGAGCCCTGAAGAAAGTGCGGTCATGCGGCCGCCTGCGCCGCGCGGTCAGCCGGCGCACCGCCCGCATGGCGGCGGCCGAGGTACGCCTCGATCACGCGCGGATCGTGCCGCACGTCGCGCGGCGCGCCTTCGGCGATCTTCACGCCGTTGTCGAGCACCATCACGCGATCGGACACGCGCATCACGAGTTCGAGCTTGTGTTCGATCAGCAGGATCGTCAGGCCGCGCGCCTTCAGCGACTGGATCAGTTGCAGCATCTCGGCCGTCTCCGTCTCGTTCATCCCGGCCGTCGGTTCGTCGAGCAGCAGCAGGCGCGGATGCAGCGCGAGCGCGCGGCCGATCTCCACGCGCCGCCGGTTCGCATACGACAGGCTGTGCGCCGGATGATCGATGCGCGGCGTGAGCCGCTCGCCGAACCCGGCGACGATCGCGCGCGCCTCGTCGCGCAGCGCGGCTTCCTCGCGTCGCACGGCCGCAGGCCGCACGAGCGCGCGCAGCACCTCGGCCGCCGCGCCGAGCGCGGGCCAGCCCGGCCGCGCCGCGCGCAGCCGCGCATGCGCGCCGATCAGCACGTTGTCGAGCACGCTCAGGTTGCCGAACACGCGGCCGTGTTGGAACGTGCGCGCGATGCCGAGCGCCGCCAGGCGTTCGGGCGCCGTGCCCGTGATGTCGCGGCCGTCGAACGTCACGCGGCCGGCATCGGGCCGGTCGGCACCCGCGATCAGGTTGAACAGCGTCGACTTGCCCGCGCCGTTCGGCCCGATCACGCTCAGCAGTTCGCCGTCGGCGAGTGACAGGCTCGCGCCGTCGAGCGCGGTCACGCCGTCGAAGCGGCGCGTCAGGCCCTGCACGTCGAGCAGGGGTCGATGGGTGGTCATCGTGTTCCTCCTTACACCGTGCCGAGCAGGCCCTGCGGCCGGAACCGGACGAGCAGCAGCAGCACGAGGCCGTAGATCAGCATCCGGTAGTCGGCCGCCCAGCGGAACAGCTCGGGCAGCCCGATCAGCGCGATCGCGCCGGCGATGCCGCCGAGCACGTTGCCGAGCCCGCCGAGGATCACCATCGTCAGCGCGAGGATCGACACCTGCGAATCGAAGGTCTGGTGATTGATGTAGCTGTACAGATGCGCGGCGATCCCGCCGCTCACGCCGGCCGCGACGCCGCCGACCGCGAACGCGATCGCCTTGTAGCGGTTCGGCGCGATACCATGCGCACGCGCGGCGACGTCGTCCTCGCGCACCGCGCGCAGCGTGCGGCCGAGATGCGAGCGCAGCAGCCGCACCTGCACGAGCGCGAACCCGACGAGCACCGCGAACGTGAACCAGTACGCGGCACGCGCGGTCGTCGCCCACGGCAGCGGTGCGATGCCGGCGATGCCGAGCGGGCCGCGCGTGAGGCCGTCCCAGTTCAGGATCACGAGGCTCACCACTTCGCCGATGCCGAGCGTCGCGATCGACACGTAGTGCCCGCGCAGCCGGAATGCCGGATAGACGAGCAGCGTGCCGAGCACGGCCGTGATGACGCCCGCGCACGGGATCGTCACGGCCGGCGACCAGCCGAGATCCGACGACAGCAGCGCCGACGCATACGCGCCGATCACGAGCAGCGCCGCGTGACCGAGCGAGATCTGCCCGACCGTGCCCGCGACGAGCGTGAGGCTCAGCGCGAGCAGCCCGTACAGCCACGCGTTGGTCAGCGTCTGCAGCACGTACGGCGACGCGCCGAGCCACGGCAGCACGACCGCCAGTGCGATCAGCACGACGAGCAACGGGCGCGGCACGCGCACGGCCTTCGCGGCCGCGAGGAAGGTGCCCGTCATCGGCTCGGGCGGCAGCGCGCGGTTCGCACTGAACAGCCCGTTCGGCCGCCATACGAGGAACACGATCAGCAGCCCGAACGCGAACAGGTCGCGATAGCTGGTGCCGAACAGCGCGACGCCGTAGCTTTCGACGAGGCCGAGCAGCAGGCTGCCCGCGATCGCGCCCGGCACGTTGCCGAGCCCGCCGATCAGCAGTGCGACCACGCCCTTCAGCGTCGCCTGGAAGCCCATCGCCGGATCGATGCTGTTGTAGTACATGCCGACCAGCAGCCCGCTCACGCCGCCGAGCGCGCACGCAATCGCGAACACGGCCTGGTTCACGCGGTCGACGTCGACCCCCATCTGCAGCGCCGCGTCGCGATCCTGCGCGGTCGCACGCACGGCCCAGCCGAGCCGCGTGAAGCGCAGGAAGCCGTACAGCAGCGCGGCCGCCGCGATGCCGATGCCCGCGATCAGCAGGTCGAGCGAGCCGAGCGTCGCGCCGGCGATCCGCAGATGCCAGTCCGGCAGCGGCGTCGGCACCGCGCGCGGGTCCGCGCCGAATGCGAGCTGCGCAAGCTGGTCGAGGATGAAGCTGATGCCGATCGTCGCGAGCAGCGGTGCGATGCGCGCCGCGTGGCGCAGCGGCCGCAGCCCGATCCGCTCGATTGCGACGCCGAGCGCGCCGCAGCCGACCACGACCGCGGCGAGCGCGACCGGCAGCGGCAGCCCGAAGCGCGTCAGGCACAGCCAGCCGATGAACGCACCGGCCATGTAGACCGAGCCGTGCGCGAAGTTGATCAGGTGCGACACGCCGAAGATCAGCGCGAGCCCGACCGCGAGCAGCGCGTAGATGTTGCCGACGATGAGGCCGTTGAGCGTGTAGTCGAGCCAGGAAGCCATCACGATGCGTCCGGGTTCCGAATCAGCGCGCCGCGAGCTGCGGTTTCGCGCCGTCCCACAGCGCCCACTGGCCCTGCTTCACGACGAGATAGACGGTGCGTGCGCCCGCGACGCGGCGCGTCTGCGGATCGAAGCGCACCTTGCCGAAGATCACGCTCGGCACGTCGCTGATTTTCGCGAAGCCGTCGTGCGCGGCCTGGCGCGTCGTGCCGTAGCGACGCAGCACCTCGGCCGACAGGATCAGCGCGTCGTATGCGCGCGCCACGAACGAATCGGGATCGGCATGGAATTTCGCGCGATAGCGCTGCACGAACGCCTGCACCTCGGGGCGCGGCTCGGCCGGGAAGAAGTTCGATTCCGTATAGACGCCGTCGACGGCCGCGCCGCCCAGCTCAAGGAACTTCGGCGAATACACGGAGCCGACTGCCGCGATCGGCAGCGTGACGCCGGACGTGCGCGCCTGACGCACGATCTGCGCGCCGTCCGCGTAGTACGAGATCAGCACGATCGAATCGGGTTTCGATGCGCCGATCCGCACGAGCGTCGAGCGGAAATCCTTCTCCGTCGGCTGATAGCCTTCGGCCGCGACGACCTGCGCGCCGAGCCCGGCCACAGCCTTCGCGAAGATGTCCTTGCTGGTACGGCCCCAGTCGGTGTTCAGGTACAGCACCGCGATCCGCTTGAAGCCGAGTTCCTTCACCGCGTAGCGCGCGAGCAGCGGCTGCTCCTCGGCCTGGCTCAGCGCGGTGCTCCACAGATAGTCGCCGCCCTTCGTGAAATCCGGATGCGAGTTCGTGAAGCCGAACTGGATCAGCTGCCCGCGCTGGTAGATCGGCGACGCGGCCATCGACGTCGCGCTGGAGAAGTCGCCCAGCTCGATCGCGATGCGCGGATCGGCAACGAACTTCTGCGCGATCGCCACGGCCTGGCGCGGGTCGCTGCGGCTGTCCTGGAAGTCGACTGCGAGCGGCCGGCCGTGAATGCCGCCGCTGCCGTTGATCTCGTCGAGCGCGAGATCGAAGCCGCGCTTCCATTGTTCGCCGTACTGCGCGTCCTGGCCCGTGAGCGGGCCGCTCACGCCGATCACCACCGGCTCGCCCGACACGCCCGCCGCGAGCGCGCCGCCCGTCGACAAGCCCCATGCGGCAGCGAGCGCCGCCACCGTGCCCAGCACGCGCCGCCATGCACCGCGCGCGTCGTTCCCCGAAACGTTCATGCGTCCCCCAGCTTCAGTCAGTCGAAAAGAGTGAGGGCATGTAACCATCCGGTTCAGGACGATCCAACGAAGTTTTGCGCATATCGATATCGTGCGCGGCGCGAACGGGTGGGTGCTCGCGAACGCCCGCCTGCATGCCCCGCATCGCCCGATGCGTCGGCACGCATCGCATCACGTTGATTCGATTGGCGTTTCGTTCTCGTCACCCGTCGCAGCCGAAGCACGCGCACGCACCACCGGCGATCGCAACGATCCGGCCTTTCGCAGTTTTCGCGCTGTCGATAGCAAGAATGATTATATGAATCACGCATGCTCACACTCCTACAATGCGCAAATCGCATCATCGGAAGGTGTCATGGAGCTGCATCAACTCGAAGCCTTTTCCGCCGTCATGTCGGCCGGCAGCGTGACCGGCGCGGGCGAACTGCTCGGCCGTTCGCAGCCGGCCGTCACGCGGCAGATCCAGGAGCTCGAAGCCGATCTCGGCTACCCGCTGTTCGACCGGCACGGCCCGCGCGTCACGCCGACGCGGCGCGCGTTCCTGCTCTACGAGGAAGTCGAACGTTCGCTGGTCGGCCTGCGTGCGATCGAGGCGCGTGCACGGGCGCTCGGCGATGAAACCGCCGAACCCGTACGCATCGCGGCAACGCCTTCGCTCGCGGCCACGCTCGTGCCGGCCGCGCTCGCCGCACTGCCCGACGGCGCGCAGGCGCCCCACTACCAGTTGCGCAGCGAATCGGCCGAGCATGTCGTGCACGAGGTGCTGGCCGGCACGGCCGATGTCGGCGTCGTCACGCTGCCGATGGCGCACGCGGGGCTCGACGTGCACTGGATCGCGCAGACGCCGTGCGTTGCCGTGCTGCCTGCCGGCGACCCGCTCGCGGCGCAGCCTCGCATCGCGCTGCGCGATCTCGCACGCCGCCGCATCGTGACGGTCGCGAACCGGCACCGGTTGCGCCAGCGGATCGATGCGGCATTCGCGGCCGCGCGGGTCGACGCACGCGTATTCCTCGAAACCAACGCGTCGCTGAATGCGGTGATGGCCGCGCGTGCGGGCATCGGGATCGGCATCGTCGATCCGGCGACAGGTGTGGCGCTACCGGTGGACGGCGTCGTCGCACGCCCGCTCGACGTCGACATCCCGTTCGCGTTCGGTGTCGCGACGCCGGCCGGCAAGGCCCGCACGTCCGCCGTCGATGCGCTGCTCGACGCACTGCACCGCACGACGCGCGCGCTGCTCGACGACGTGATCTTTCACGACGCCGCCGCGCACGATGCGTTGCTGCGCGGCGACCGGCTGCGTGCCGAGCGCGCGCCGCGCGGTGCCGCCCGCGCGACGCGTGCACGCCGTACCCGCCCGGAGGCCGCATGACGACACAGCCCGATGCACTCCACGCGCTCGAAGCCCGGCTCGCGCAGGACCTGCGCTGGCTCGACCTGCCCGCGCCGTCGTGGGTGCCGCCGCGCGAGGCCGACGGCACACGCGTGCTCGACGTCGCGATCGTCGGCGGCGGCATGGCCGGGCTCGCGGCCTCCGCCGAACTGCGCCTGCTCGGCATCGACAACCAGTGCGTGATCGACCGCGCGCCGGCCGGCTACGAAGGCCCGTGGGTCACGTTCGCGCGGATGGACACGCTGCGCTCGCCGAAGCAGCTCGCGGGCCCCGCGCTCGGGCTGCCCGCGCTGACGTTCCGTGCCTGGTTCGAAGCGCAATACGGCCGCGACGCGTGGGACGCGCTCTACAAGATTCCCCGCACGCAATGGATGGACTACCTGCGCTGGTACCGGCGCGTGCTCGGCCTGCAGGTGCGCAACGACACCATGCTCGTCGCGCTGCGCCCGCGCGACGACGGCCTGCTCGCGCTCGACTTGCACGGCAACGGCGAAGCCCGAACGCTGCTGGCGCGGCACGTGGTACTCGCCACCGGCCGCGACGGGCTCGGCGGACCGTACGTACCGCCCGTCGCGCAACGCGCGCCGCGCGCGCGCTGGGCCCATTCGTCGGAGCCGATCGATTTCGCGGCGCTCGCGGGCAAGCGCATCGGCGTGGTCGGTGCGGGCGCATCCGCGTTCGACAATGCGGGCACCGCGCTCGAGGCCGGCGCCGCGCGCGTCGACCTGTTCTTTCGCCGCACGGACATTCCGCGCATCAACAAGCTGACGGGCATCGGCAGCCCGGGCCTCGTGCACGGTTACGCCGATCTCGACGATGCGACGAAGTGGCGCTTCATGCATTACGCGCTGACGTCGCAGACGCCGCCGCCGCGCGACAGCGTGCTGCGCGTGTCGCGTCACGAGCATGCGCATTTTCATGCGGGCAGCCCGATCGAGACGCTCGCGGAACACGCGGACGGGCTCGACGTGACGACGCCGCGCGGCCACTACACGGTCGACTTCCTGATCTTCGCGACCGGCTTTCATTCGGACTGGACGACGCGCGCGGAATTCGCGTCGTTCGGCGCGCAGGTCCGGCGCTGGAAGGATCGCTATCGACCGGAGCCGGGCATGTGGCTCGACGAGCTCGCCGAGTCGCCCGATCTCGGCCCCGCGTTCGCGTTCCAGGAGCGCGAGCCCGGCGCATGCGCAGCCATCACGCGAATCCACTGCTTCAACCATGCGGCGAGCCTGAGCCACGGCAAGCTGTCCGGCGATATCCCGGCCATCAGCGCGGGCGCCAGGCGGCTCGCACGCGGGATTGCGAGCCGCCTGTTCGACGCGGACCGCGACCGTCACTACGACGCGCTCGTCGCGTACGCGAACGCAGAACTGCAAGGCGACGAATGGCGCGACACCGACGCGTGAGCGCGCGTCCATCGATCACATTGACGACGAAGGGAACCCGAAACGATGACTGAATCCATCTCGCCGGCCGCCGCGCCGGACACGATCGACGCGATCGCCGGCCTGCGCGCCGGCGACGCCGTCGCCGCGCTGCGCCACGCGCGCGACAAGGTGCTGCTTCATACGCGGCTGAGCGAAGCTGCGCTGTTCGATCCCGCGTTGCCCGATCTTGCATTGATCGAAAGACTGCACGCGGCACGGTATGTCGCACACACATCGAATGCGCGGGCATTGGCCGACACTTATCGCGCACGACTGATCGACGCAGGCGGCACGCCCGACGATATCGCACGTGCGGACGCCGATGCATTCGACGCATTGCCCCGCCGCCTCGGCGCGATCCTTGCGCATGCGCGCCTGCTGACGCGCGCCCCCGTCGATGCGCGCCCGTCCGACCTCGACGCGCTGAAGTCGGCCGGACTCACGACGCCCGCGATCGTCGCGCTGTCGCAGCTCGTGGCGTTCGTCGCGTATCAGTTGCGGGTTGCCGTTGCCGCGCGAGCGCTTCAGGCACACGTCACCAGGGAGGCTGCATGACGACGGCCACGCACGGCTTCACGTCCGACACGCTCGGCTGGCGTGCCTGGCTCGACACCGTGTCGCTCGATGCCGCGACGCCCGATCAGCTCGCCGTGCTCGAAGCGAGCCACCCGCAAGCGAAGACGTCCGACTATTACCTGCTGCTCGTCCATCTTCCCGAGATCCTGCGGCAGCGTTCCGGCGTATTCAACGCGATCATGTACGGCCCCGGCGGGCTGTCGCGCGCGGAGCGCGAGCTGGCGAGCACGGCCGTGTCGCGCGTGAACGGCTGCGTGTACTGCGCGTCCGTGCATGCTCAGCGCTTCACGCAGCTCGCGAAACGCACCGACGCGATCGAGCAGGTGTTCGACGATCCGGCGACGGCCGGCACGACGGCGCGCGAACGCGCGATCGTCCGCTATGCGATCGCGCTGACGGAGCGGCCCGATACGGTCGACGCGAGCGATATTGCAGCGCTGGAAACCGAAGGGTTGACGCATGAGGAGATGCTCGACCTGTCGCACGCGGTCGCGATCTTCGCGTGGGCGAACCGGTTGATGCTGACGCTGGGCGAGCCGGTGTTTCCGGAGCCGGCGGCCAGCGCCTGACCATGTGGCGGTACCTGCGCCTTTACACGGGATCGACCTGATCGCGGCGTGGCACGCCGCGCCCATGTGCGCATCGGCGACGCGCATGGCGGGCGCCCGGCCTTCGCGTCAAAACACGCCCGGAATCAGCCGGTACCGCACCTTCTCCTTGTACGCGCGATAATCCGCATCTTCCGACAACACTCTTTCTTCCAGACTGATCCGCCCGATCTGCAGCAGCATCCAGCTGGTGATCATGAACACGTTTCGTGCGCTGTAGTTGGCGAGCACGAAACCGATTTCGGACAACAAGTAGGCGGCATAGATCGGGTGACGCACGAACCGGTACGCGCCGACCGAAACGACCCCGCGATTGGCGGGCAGCAGACCGAACGAACGCCCCAGTGACAGTTTCGCGAACAGCTGGCACGCAATCCCGCACAATTGCACGGCTCCGCCGGCCCATTCAGGAATCAGTTGAGTACTGGCGTCCAGTTGATAGGCGAGGCAGTAGAACGAGCCGCCAAGGGAAAAGCATACCGCGACCGGATGCCAGTCGCGCCGCTTCGGCAATTTCGCGAATGCTGACAATCCAACGGTCAATGCCGCGGAGACCAGCAGCAGGATCAACGTGATCCGGCCGGGATTCTGGCGCCACGGTAGATAAGCCAGATACGCAAATATGCCCAGCGCGGTCACCGAACACACGCGAGCGCCGAGTTCGACCAGATTGATTGGCTCCGACGCCCCTTCCGCGTCCGCGGCATGCGGCATCCGGGCACCTTGCGCACATTCTCCCCGCCTCCCGGCATCCTGTGTGGCCTGTGTCATCTTATTGACCCCGTCATTTATTGCGTTTTTTTTATTGCCGATTCAGATTAGCATGCCAAACCTGTCGAAGCGGATCAAAGTTTTGACTTTGTAACGCGGATTAGTGTAATTCCCGAGAAACTAGCCAAATGGAAAACCGGAAGGGTTGAAGACCCCGGTTGCCGGACGGTACGCCGCGCATTCCACGCTCCAGGCGGATGAAACGATTCCCATTCTCCGGAAATTGACTGGCTTGTATTCCGAGGGAATGGGGCCCGGGTAAACGCCGTGTATGCGATGGCTGCGATCGCCACGGAAACGACGCCCGGCCGCGAACTTCGCAGGGGCACGCCCTTTTGTACGACCGCCGCGGCCTCGCCGGGATACCCGCGTCACGCCTTGTGCGTTGACAGCAAAATACTTGTCTCGGTATTCGCGATCCCGTCGATCAGCCGGATCGCGCCGAGCACCCGATCGAAGTGCTCGAGCGAATCGGCATGCAACTCGGCGACGAGATCCCAGCGCCCGTTGGTGCTGTGGATCGACGCGACGTTCGGATGCCCGCGCAGCACCTTCACCACTTCCGCGCCGCGATTGCCCTGCACGGCGATCGACATCAGCGCGCGGATCCGGTGCCGTTCCGCCGCCGGCTTGAGCCGCACCGTATAGCCGACGATCACGCCGTTCTTCTCCAGCCGCGTCAGCCGGTTCTGCACGGTCGCGCGCGCGACGCGCAATTCCTTCGCCAGCGCGACGACGGGCAGTCGCGCGTTGTCGCGCAGCAGCGCGATGAGCTGCCGGTCAACGTCGTCGAGCGTGATCATGTGTGGCGCTTCCTTGTTGATAAACGCAAACCAGCTGCCAGCGTGCCGGGAGCGGCACGTTCCGAGCAGTGGGAATTGATCAAATTGACAAATTCGGCCAGCATTTTGACTAGTCTATCGATAAATCTGCCACTTTTGCCGCCTTTTTGTTGGCTCGACTCGCGGAAATAATGACGCTATGGACCGGCGGGACATGCCGCCGCTTTCCAGGAGGCCGGGACGCGCACCGATGCACCGCCCGGTCGACCGGAACGCCAGGGACACCCGGACCGGCACCGAGTATTTAAAGCAGGGGACTCGAGTGGGCGCTAAAGCGCCAACTCGAGTCGACCGCAAAAGGCATGCGACTCGAGCAAGCGCTAAAGCGCCAACTCGGATCGACCGCACAAGGCATGGGACCCGAGCAAGCGCTCAAGCGCCAGCTCGGGTCGACCGCACAAGGCATGGGACCCGAGTAAGCGCTCAAGCGCCGACTCGGGTCGACAGGAGACACACTGATGACCCGCTTCCTCGACGTTCCCGCCACCGCCCGACTGATCGCCAGGACCGGCGTCACGACGTTCCTCCGCGAGCTCGTCGACACGCTGCGCGCCGACTACCTGCAGTGGGCCGACTTCGACAAGTCACCGCGCGTCGCGTGCCACTCGCGCGACGGCGTGATCGAACTGATGCCCGTCGCGAACGCGTCGCTGTTCGCGTTCAAGTATGTGAACGGCCACCCCGTCAACGCCGCGCGCGGGATGCACACCGTGATGGCGTTCGGCGCGCTCGCCGAAGTCGATACCGGCTACCCGCTGCTGCTCGCCGAACTCACGCTGACCACCGCGCTGCGCACGGCCGCCACGTCGGTGCTCGCCGCGCAAGCCCTCGCCCGCCCCGACGCGCGCACGATGGCGCTGATCGGCAACGGCGCGCAGAGCGAATTCCAGGCGATCGCATTCCACACGCTGCTCGGCATCGACGAAATCCGCGTGTTCGACGTCGATCCACGCGCGACCGACAAGCTCGTGCAGAACCTCGCCGCGTACCCGGCGCTGCGCGTCGTGCGCGCCGCGTCGACCGCCGACGCCGTGCGCGGCGCCGACATCGTGACGACCGTCACCGCCGACAAGGCGTACGCGACGATCGTCACCACCGACATGATCGAGCCCGGCATGCACCTGAACGCCGTGGGCGGCGATTGCCCGGGCAAGACCGAACTCGAAGCGGGCGTGCTGCATGCGGGCCGCGTGTTCGTCGAATTCGAGCCGCAGTCGCGCATCGAGGGCGAGATCCAGCAGATGCCGGCCGACTTCCCCGTCACCGAGCTGTGGCGTGTGCTGCAACGCGAGACGACCGGCCGCGAACGCGCGGACGAAGTCACGGTGTTCGACTCGGTCGGCTTCGCGCTCGAGGATTACTCGGCGCTGCGCTACCTGTATGCGCTCGCGCAGCGGCACAACGCGGGCGTCGAGATCGCATTGATTCCGCCCGCCGTCGACCCGAAGAACCTGTTCGCGCTGATCGACGACCCGGCCGCGATCGCGCAGGGTCACGCGGCGTACGTGACCGAAGCCGTCGCCGCATTCGCGCGCTGATCGTGATACCCGGGCAGCGCGTACCAAGCCGCCCGGCCCGTTGCCTTTCGCCCCCGCCTTCCATGAATCTCGTATCGATCCAGGCGCCGGCCGCCGTCGTGATGATCCGGCCGCACCGTTTCCTGCCGAACCCGCAGACGGCGGCCGACAACGCGTTCCAGCGCACGGCCGAAGGCGGCTCGACCGACACGTCGTCGGTGTCCGCCGCCGCACGCGACGAAGTCACGGCCGCCGCGCAGACGCTCGCCGATGCAGGCGTGCGCGTGCACGTGTTCGACGACCACGGCGAGCGCGACACGCCCGACTCCGTGTTCCCGAACAACTGGTTCTCGACGCATCCGGGCGGCCACGTCGCGCTGTATCCGATGCACAGCCCGAACCGCCGCCGCGAGCGGCGCGCGGACGTGATCGAGATGCTGAAAGCCGAGTACCGCGTGCAGGACGTGATCGACTACTCGGGCCTCGAATACGACGACGTGTTCCTCGAAGGCACCGGCGCGATGGTGCTCGACCACGTCGCGCGGATCGCGTACACCGCGCGTTCGCGCCGTGCCGATCCGGTCGCGCTCGAACGCTTCTGCACGCATTTCAATTTCGAACCGATCTGCTTCGATACGGCCGATGCCAATGGGCGGCCGATTTATCACACGAACGTGATGATGAGCGTCGCGACCGAGTTCGCGATGGTCGGTCTCGACCTGATCGCCGACAGCCGGCGTCGCGCCGAGATCGCGCAACGCCTGACCGAAACGGGCCGCACGGTGATCGCGCTCGATGCATTGCAGATCGCGAACTTCGCGGGCAATACGCTGGAATTGTCGGGAAGCAACGGGCGCGTGCTTGCGCTGTCGCGGCGTGCGTTCGATTGCCTCACACCTGACCAGCGTGCGGTGATCGAGCGCTCCGCGCGGCTGCTGCCGCTCGACGTGCCGACGATCGAACTGGCCGGCGGATCGGTGCGCTGCATGCTCGCGGGGATTCATCTCGCGCGGCGGGCGGGCGCGCCGGATGCGATCGCCGTCGAATCGGCCGCATTGCCGCGCAAGACGACGCCGCACACCTGACCGGCAGGCTCGCCAAGCGCAAACGGCTGCCGATGCGATGCAACGGCAGCCGTTTTTGGTTCGAAGGGCATTGAATCGGCGAGCGTCGGCCCGCATCGGCAACGCCGCGGAATGCTCCGGCATCCGAACGATACCGGAGCCCGCCGCGCCGCTCACCCGACCAGCAGCTTCAACCCGGCCGGCAGCGTTTCGCCGAACACGCGCACCGTGTCGGCTTCGTCGAACGCAATCGCCTCGCGCACCATGTCGATCCACGCCGCCGACGCATTCGCGGCCGACAGACGCTTGATCACCGCGTCGCGCGTCTCGTCCGGCAGGTCGCGCGAACGGTCGCCGGTCATCCGTGCGATCTGCGCGGCCGCGAACGCGGCCGGTTCGACCTGTTTCCAGTCGAGCGCGAACAGCGCATCGAGCCAGCCTTTGGCGACTTCCGCCGGCACGACACTGTGCGCGCTGCCATAGAACGGCCGCCGCGCGCCGATGCGCCCGAGCGCCCACGCGCACAGCGCGCGATCGGCCGGCTTCTGCAATTGCGCGATCAGCCGCTCGGCCAGCTCGACCTTGCGCTCGACGGGCAGCCGCTCGAGCGACGCGGACAGCCGCGTCATGTCGGCCGGCCCGACCTTGCCCGGATCGAACGGCAGCTTGCGCCGCTTGTCGTCGGTCGGCTCGAGGAACGCGATGGCGTCGCGCACCTGCGTCTGCGCATCGTCGTCGAGACCGCCGGCCACGCGCCGCCACAACGTCCACCACTCGGACCACACCTGGGCGTCGGTCACATACTGAATCCCGTCGTCGAACAGCGGCCACAGCTGCTCGATGCGCCACGCATCGAGCGGATGCCCGAACCCCGGACGCAGGCAATAGCCGGCGAGGTTCAGCCATGCCCGTTCATGATCGGCCGAGCGCCGGCGCCGTCGCGCCCGCGCCAGCAACGCATCGAACAGTTCGCGCGCGAGCGCAACGTCCCACTCCTCGCGCGCGCCGAGCACCTGTTCGAGCTGCGCGCGCAGCCGGCGCGTGTCTTTCGGCGTGACACCGGCGGCCTTGCTGCCAAACGAGCGCTCGATCAATTCGATCGCCTGGTCGAGACGCGGATGCCGCGCGAGCGCAGCGTCGTCGCCCCGCGTGGGCGCGTCGCCGCGCAACTGGAATTCGAGCCGCCAGCGGCGCGACGCATCGTCGGTCGCGATGCAGTGCATTTCGAGCGTGCCGACCTCGGTCAGCGACGCGGTGAGCTTCACCGGCGTTTCGCGCGCATCGCTGCCCGCCCGCCGCTCGACGACCGTCGCGATCGGCGGCAGCCGCACGAAATCGCCGCCGTCGAGCTCGACGAGATCACCGGGCCGGTACGCGGTGTCGGCCACCGTCGACACGAGGTGGAAACGCACCGGCTGCCCGAGTTGCAGCGCGAACGTGCGATCGTCGAGCCGGATCTCGTGACCCTCCTCCGCGCCGCGCGGCAGCAGGCAAACGCCACGCGCGGCCACGCCTTCGGCACCGTCGTCGAGCACGAGGAAATAGCTGCGCGCGGAACCGCCGCCGATGCGCGGCGCATGCCCGGCGCGCGCGAGCCCGTAGGCCACCGCGCCGCGCGCGACCGCCACATCCGGATGCGCGTTGTGCAGCACGTCGAGCGGCGTGCCGCGCCACGCGCCGAGCGTCTGCGCGAGACGGCCGGCGAGCGCGCCCGCGCGGAACACGCCGCCGTTGAGCAGCAGCGTGTCGGGCAGCGGGCCTTCGGCATGACGGCTCAGGAACGCGGCGACGTGCCGCGTGACGGCCGCATCGCTCGCATACGGCAGCCCGAATTCGACGATCGCGGCGCGCGCACGGCGCGGCAACTCGCCGGCCTCGACCTGCGGGAAAAACCCTTCGACGACGACCTGCTCGACTTCCTGCCGCGTCAGCTCGGCCGAACGCGCGCCGCCGACGAGCTTGCTGCCCGCGCCGAGCAGCGTGACGTTGACGGATTCGGGTGCATCGTCGCCGAGCAGCCGCTCCTTCGCGGCGCGGCAACGCTCGACGAGCTGCGACAGGCTCGCGGCGGACAGCCGCGTGCCGGGCTCGGTCAGCCGCGACTCGACCAGGCGCGCGAGCGCGAGGTCCATGTTGTCGCCGCCGAGCATCAGATGGTTGCCGACGCCGACGCGCGTGAACGTCGGCTCGCCGTCGTCGCCCGGCGCGACATCGACGAGCGTGAGATCGGTCGTGCCGCCGCCGACGTCGCAGATCAGCACGCGCCGCGCGGCGGCGAACGTGTCGCGCAGCGTGTCGCGCTGGCCGTACAGCCAGTCGTAGAACGCGGCCTGCGGCTCTTCCAGCAGCCGCAGCGCAGGCAGCTTCGCGCGCCGTGCGGCCTCGACCGTCAGTGCGCGCGCGCCGTCATCGAACGACGCGGGCACCGTCAGGATCACGTCCTGCTTCGCAAGCGGCGCATCGGGGAAACGGGCGTCCCACGCGTCGCGCACGTGCGCGAGATAACTGGCGCTCGCATCGACCGGCGACACCTTGTCGACGCCGTCGGCCGCGCCCCACGGCAGGATCGCCGCGAGCCGGTCGACCGACGCGTGCGACAGCCAGCTCTTCGCGCTCGTGACGAGCCGGCCCGGCACCTGCGCGCCGAGCGTGCGCGCGTAGCGGCCGATCACGGCCGGCAGCGCGTCGCCCGCGCCGCTGTCACGACCGGCTGCCCCGCCGTCACGGCCGCCGCCCGAACGGGTGGCCGCGTCGCGTGTGCCGGCCGCCTGCCACGGCAACCTCAACGCGTCCGCCGCGAGCTCGCCGGCCGCCGGGTGATAGCGCACCGACGGCAGCAGCGGCTGCGCGGCCACCGCGCCGGGGCCGACCAGTTGCTCGACGTCGAACACGCGAATCGCGTCGGAACCGGCCTCGACGTATGCGACGACCGTATTGCTCGTGCCGAGGTCGATCCCGACCGTATAACGCTTCATCGCGCTCAGGCGGCGCCGCGCACGTCGAACTCGACCTTCCAGCGCTCGCTCGTGCCGCTCGGGATCGCCTCGAGTTCGAGCGTGCCGGCTTCGGTCACGCGCGCATGCAGCTTCACCGGCACGACCTCACCGACGGTGCGCCCTTCGGCGGGCAGCGTCGCCTGGATTTCTTCCAGTTCCTGCAACTCTTCGGCCGACCAGTAGTCGAGCAGCGTGCCGACCTGGTCCTGGCGGCGCACCGACGAGCCGAAGAAGCGGAACTGCACCGGTTCGCCGACGACGAGGCCGAACTCCTGCGGCGGCAGCGCCGCGTCCGAGCCCTCCTCCATCCCGAACGGCGCGACGCACAGCGCCTGCACCGGCGGTTCGAGCCCCGGCACCGCGGGCATCGCCGATTCGATCGCGACGTAGTACGCGCGCGCCGTGCCGCCGCGAATGCGCACGCCACGGCCGCGCTTCACGTAGCCGTAGTACGCAGCGCCACGCGCGACCGCGAGGTCGAGATCCGCGCCTTCGAGCAGGCGCGCGGGCGGCGCGCCCTCGGCGGCGAGCCAGCTGTTGAGCGTATCGAGCACGCGCTGCGTGAGCAGCGTCGACTTGAACACGCCGCCGTTGAACAGCACGGCCGTCGGATGCAGGAACGTCGCGCCCTGCGGCAGCGTGCGCTGCACGCCTTCGAGCGAGTCGAGTGCTGCAACCTGGCGGCCGAGGAACGCCGCGAGATGGCGCGTGATGCCCGCGTCCTGCGCATACGGCAGGCCGAGCTGCGTCAGGCCGACGCGCGCGCGGCTCACCGGGCGCGCGGCTGCGTCCACCTGCGGGAAGAAGCCTTCGAGGATCGTCTGCGTGAGTTCCGCGCGCGTGAGCTCCGTGCGGATCGACCCGCCGATCAGCTTCGAGCCGCGGCTCGGCACGACGAGCGGCACTGCGTCGGCCGTCGGGTCGGACAGCAGCGTTTCCTTCGCGGAACGGCACGCATACGTGAGCGCGCGCAGTTGCCACGGGTCGGCCTGCGTGCCCTGCTGCGCGAGCTTGCGCGCCACCACGTGCGCAAGCGCGAGGTCCATGTTGTCGCCGCCGAGCAGGATGTGCTCGCCGACCGCCACGCGATGCAGCTCGAGATTGCCTTCGCGCTCGACCACCGCGATCAGCGACAGGTCGGTCGTGCCGCCGCCGACGTCGACGCACAGGATCAGGTCGCCGACCTGCACCTGCTTGCGCCAGCCACCCTGGCTCTTCTGGATCCAGCTGTAGAGCGCGGCCTGCGGCTCCTCGAGCAGCGTCATCCGCGAGTAGCCGGCGGCGCGTGCGGCCTCGGCCGTCAGTTCGCGTGCGGCCGGGTCGAACGACGCGGGGATCGTGACCGTCACGTCCTGGTCGGCGAACGGCGCGTCGGGATGCGCGTGGTCCCACGCTTCGCGCAGGTGTGTCAGGTAGCGGATCGAGCTTTCCAGCGGCGACACGCGCGACACCTCCGGCGGCGCATCGCTCGGCAGGATCGCCGCGCGGCGGTCGACGCCCGGGTGGCACAGCCAGCTCTTCGCGCTCGACACGAGGCGGATCGGCGTGCCGGCGCCGCGGGTGCGCGCCATCTCGCCGACCGCGAAGCCGCGCGAGGCCGTCCACGGCAGCGTCAGGTCGCCCTGCGTGAGTTCGCTTTCATGCGGCAGGTAGAGGAACGACGGCAGCAGGTCGCGCGATTCCAGCGCGCCGGGCGCGGTGAGCTGCGCAATCGGCAGCACCTGCTGCGTGATGGTTTCGCCGTCGCTCGCGGCGCTGTCGACGTACGACAGCGCGCAGTGGGTCGTACCGAGATCGATACCGATCGAATAGCGCGGATCGCTCACAGTTCCACCTCCGCCGGTGCGATCACGGACGCGTCGTGGCTGCCCGTCAGCTTCGGCAGGCGCACGTCGGCCACGCGCCAGCCGCGATGGCTGACCGTGCCCGTGAACGGCGCGGAACCGACCACGTTGCCCGTCACGCGCACGGCCGTTGCGTCAAAGCCGGCCGGCAGCGTCACGCGGCTGCCTTCGGCTTCGTCGCGCACCGGCACGATCGTGAAGTGTTCGCGCAGCGCGGCACGGCAGCCATCGTGCACGAGGCGCGCGGCCGCGCCGATGTCGGCGTCCGCGTAGCCGGCGATGTCTTCCTCGACGAAGTCGATGAAGCGCGCATCGCGCTGCAGCAGGCCGAGCAGTTGCAGCGCGGCCTGCGGGCTCGCTTCGCGCAGCTCGGGCGCCGGCGCCTTCACGGGCGCGGCGGCAGGCGCCGGTGCCGGCGCGGCAGCGGGTGCCGGCGCGACCGGCGCCGGGGCGCCATCGCGCACGCGCAGCACGCCGGCCGCGAACTCGCGGTTGCCAAGCACGGAGAAGAACGTGCCGACGGCAAGCGACAGCCGGCCGAAGAAGGACAGGTTGGATTCGGGCATGGGGTCTGGACTCCTTTAGACTCGCGACATGGCGAGCGATCTTGCCTGGGCGCCCGGCGGCGGCGTGCGGATTGCGCACTGCCGCCGCCCGGCGCGTGATTCGGTCGCGCCCTCGCGGGTGCGGAAAACCCGTATTTTGCCCTGTGGCGGGCGAACCGGGCAGAAGTTGGGGGACAGAACATCGCGGCACGGTGGTTTCGGTCGTGCCCGATCGCAGGTCGGCCGCACCCGGCCGCCATGCTGCGGCGCGTCAGCGCGGCCTGCGCCGCCGGGCCGCCTTCGCTTCGAATTCGCGCGACAGCATGCCGAGCGTGACTTCGCCGAAGCGTGCGAGCAACGTCGTCTCGGCCTCCTTCAGCGTGGCCGACAGGTGCGCATTGACGGCCTGCTCGACCCGGCATCCGGCCTCGTCGTCGGTCACGAGGTCGGAGAACAGCGGCGGCTCGCCCACCGCGCGATAGACGTCGAGCAGCGTGATGTCGTCGAGCGCGACACTCAGCGCCCACCCGCCGCCATGCCCCTTCTCCGACTGCACGTAGCCACGCTCGCGCAAGCCGCCGAGCAGGCGCCGCACGACGACCGGGTTCGTGCACAGCATCGTCGCGATCGCTTCGGACGTCATCGGGCCGTCGGCCTGGTCCAGGTGGATCAGCGCATGCAGCATGCGCGACAAGCGACTGTCGGTTCTCACGGGCGGTGCTCCCCTCTCTCGAAACTTTTGAAGTTGCGTGAATGATACCATCGCCCTATCATGCAACTTCTCGCGTTCCATGAGTTGGCCGCCATCGGCGCACGTTCGTCATTCACGCAGGTTCAGGAAAGGAGCGGGTGCATGCATGACCCTCATGAAGTGATCGTGATCGGCGGCAGCTTTGCGGGGCTGTCGGCCGCGATGCAGCTTGCGCGGGCGCGCCGCCGTGTACTCGTGGTCGACGCCGGCCGGCCGCGCAACCGCTTTGCCGCGCATGCGCACGGCTTTCTCGGGCAGGACGGCAAGCCGCCCGCGCGGATCGTCGACGAAGCCGCGGCGCAACTCGCCGCGTATCCGACCGTCCAGCGGATCGCAGGCGACGCGCGCAGCGCCGAGCGCGATGCGCACGGCCGCTTCCACGTGACGCTGGCCGACGGCCGCCGTGCGAGCGCCGACCGGTTGATCCTCGCGACCGGCATCCGCGACGAACTGCCTGCGCTGCCGGGGCTCGCCGAGCGCTGGGGCGTCAGCGTGCTGCATTGCCCGTATTGCCATGGGTACGAGGTGAGCGGCCAGCGGCTCGGCGTGCTCGCCACGCATCCGCTGTCCATGCATCAGGCGATCCTGCTTCCGGACTGGGGCCCGACGACGTGGTTCACGCAGGGCCGGGCCGAAGCGACCGACGAAGAGGCCGCGCTGCTCGCCGCGCGCGGCGTGCGTATCGAGCGCTCACCGGTCGTGGCAATCGTCGGCGATGTGCCGCGTATCGAAGCATTGCGGCTCGCCGACGGGCAGGTCGTGCCGATCGATGCGCTGTTCGTCGGCGCGCGCACGGTAATGGCAAGCGATCTCGCACAGCAGCTCGGTTGCGCATTCGACGAAGGGCCGCTCGGCATCGCGATTCGCGTCGACGCGTGGCAGCAGACGAGCGTCGCCGGCGTGTTTGCCGCCGGCGACGCATCGAGCCTGATGACCAACGCGACGTTCGCGTCGGCGTCGGGCGTGGCGGCGGGAGTCGGTGCGCACCGGTCGTTGATTTTCGGGCTGAACGCTTGACGGGAATGCGTGCAGCCGGGTGTGACGCGATGCGCGGCGCTTTCGTCGTGTGACAAAGGCCGACCTGTCGGGCCCGACACGGGCTCGCATACGGTCGTGTCATCGCACGCATTTGCCGCGATCCGCAGCCGCGTCGATGGATTCGCGGCGTGATGTGCGGTTTAATGCTCGGCAACGCCAGCATTAAGAGACATGAAATGCTCGACCTCGACGACCTTCGACTCGTACGCGCGATCGGCACGTCGCGCTCGCTGGCCTCGGCCGCACGGCTGCTCGATCTCACGCCGCCCGCGGTCACGATTCGCCTGCAGCGGATGGAAACGCGATTGAACGCACGGCTCGCCGTGCGGCAGCCGAAAGGGATCGCGTTGACCGACGAAGGGCAGCGGCTGTACCAGGAGGCCGTCGACATTCTCGAACGCGTGGAGGCGCTGCCGGTCAGCATTGCGGGCGACCACGGCGACGTCCAGGGCACGCTGCGCGTGGTCGCCCCGCTCGGCTTCGGCAGAAAATACGTCGCGCGGATCGTGCGCGACGTGCAACGCGCGCATCCGAAGCTGGAAATATCGCTCCACCTGTCGGAGAGCCCGTTGACCAGTGCGTCGGGCGCCGACGTGGTCGTCCATGTCGGCAGCCTCAAGTCGTCGTCGTGGATCGGGTATCCGCTCGCACCCAACGAGCGCTTTCTGTGCGCGAGCCCGGCCTATGCACGTCGCATCAAGCAACTGAACCATCCGTCCGACCTGGCCCGCTACGACTGCCTGTGCCTGCGCGAGAACGACGAGGACATCCCGCGATGGCGCTTCTCGCCAGGCGGCAACGCCAAGGACGAGCCGCGACGGTCTACCGTGATCCGCGTCAGCGGCGCGCTGTCGTCCAACGACGGCACCGTCATCACGGAATGGGCGCTCGCCGGGCTCGGGATCGTCGAGCGCTCCGAGTGGGACGTCGCGCCGCTGCTGGCGAACGGCAAGCTCGTGCGGTTACTGCCCGACTGGCGGCTGCCGCCCGCGCCGGTGACGGCGCTGCTGCCATCGCGCACCGGCCGTTCCGCGCGGCAACGGGTGTTTCTCGAAGCCGCGACGCGGTTCCTGAGCCCGCCGCCATGGCGCGGCGACGCATGAGGCGCGCCCCGGCCCGCGCGATCCGGTCGATTAAACCGCATTTAATGCCGGATTAGCCGTGCGTTAAACACGACGCCCGTCGACGCCTCTACAGTGTTCGCATCGGCAACCCTCAGAGGCAACGCATCGTGGACCTTCAAACCCTCAATACCCCGGCCGCCCTGATCGACGTCGGCCGCATGCGTCGCAACATCGGCCGCATGCAGGCGCATCTGGACGCGCTCGGCGTCAGGTTCCGGCCGCACGTCAAGACCACCAAATGCGCGCACGTCGTCGATGCCCAGCTCGCGGCCGGCGCGCAGGGCATCACCGTTTCGACGCTCAAGGAAGCCGAACAGTTTTTCGCGCACGGTATCCGCGACATCGTCTACGCAGTCGGCATGGTGCCGGCGAAGCTGGGCCAGGCGCTCGCGCTGCGCCGGCAGGGTTGCGACCTGATGCTGGTCGCCGACAGCCTGCCGGCCGCGCACGCGATCGCCGAGTTCGGGCGCGCGCATGGCGAGCGCTTCGACGTATGGATCGAGATCGACGTCGACGGCCACCGCTCGGGGATTCCGCCCGACGCCGACCTGCTGATCGACGTGGGCCGCGCGCTGGTCGACGGCGGGATGGTGCTCGGCGGGGTGCTCGCGCACGCGGGCTCCAGCTACGAATACGACACGCCCGAAGCGCTGGCGGCGATCGCCGAGCAGGAGCGCAGCCGCACCGTGCTGGCAGCGGAGCGCCTCCGGGCCGCCGGGCTGCCCTGCCCGGTCGTGAGCATCGGTTCGACACCCACTGCCCTCGCGGCGAAACACCTCGAAGGCGTGACCGAGGTGCGCGCCGGCGTGTACGTGATGTTCGATCTCGTGATGCACAACATCGGCGTGTGCGGTCTGTCCGACATCGCGCTGTCGGTGCTGACCACCGTCATCGGGCACCAGGAAGAGAAAGGCTGGGCAATCGTCGACGCGGGCTGGATGGCGATGAGCCGCGACCGCGGCACGCAGCGCCAGGCGCGCGATTTCGGCTACGGGCAGGTCTGCACCGAACACGGCGACGTGCTCGGCGACTACGTGATGAGCGCCGCGAACCAGGAGCACGGGATCGTGTCGTGCGCGGGCTCACCCGACGCCGACATCGCGCAACGGTTCCCGATCGGCACCCGCCTGCGCATTCTGCCGAATCACGCGTGTGCCACCGGTGCGCAACATCCCGAGTATCAGGCGATCGGCAACGACGGCGGCGCGCAGACGTGGCCGCGCTTCTACGGGTGGTGAGCCAAACCGTGCGCCTACGCCGCCACGTCGATTCATTGATTATTTATCCAAATCTGGACAAAATTTATATGATCCCGATTCACCTTGCGCCGAAAGCGCTTGCCTGAACATGCCGACAGACGCCCGACTCCTGCTCCTCGACCGCGATACGGTCGAACCCGCCCTCCAGGCCGCGCAAGTGACGGCGGCGGTTCGCGAAGCCTTCGTGCTGCACAGTCAACGGGCCGGGCGCGTGTTCCCGGTGGTCCGCGAGAAACTGCACACCGGCGGCGTGTTCGGCATCAAGTCGGGCGATGTCGCGAATCAGGATCTGCTCGGTTTCAAGGCGGCCGGATTCTGGCCCGGTAACCGGGCGCTCGGCAGCGAACCGCATCAGGCCACCGTCGCGCTGTTCGACCCGGCCACCGGCCGCCCGCTGTGCATCATGGACGGCAATGCGATCACCACCGCGCGAACCGGTGCCGCCGGCGGCCTCGGGCTGCAACTGCTCGCACGTCGCGACAGCACGCGAATCTGCGTGTTCGGCACCGGCGTGCAGGCGCGCGTCCAGCTCGACTACGCACTCGCGCTGTTGCCGCAACGGTGCACGGTGCGGTACGTGAACGTCAGCGGCGAGCCCGATCCCGTATTCGAATCGACCTTCCGGGAACGATGCACGATCGGCGTGGCTCGCGACCGGCACGACGCGGTGGCCGACAGCGACGTGGTCATCACGGCAACGCCTGGCGGCGGCCCGCTGTTCGATGCGGATGCGGTTCAGCCGGGCACCCACCTGACCTGCGTGGGCGCCGATACCGCAGGCAAGCGTGAGCTTCCGGCAGGCGTACTGGAACGCGCGCGTGTCATCGTGGACGATCAAGCCCAGGCACGCAGCATTGGCGAATGCCAGTGGGCGCCGGATTTGCCAGGCACTGAAATCGGTGACATCCTCGCCGGAACCGCGACGGTCAACCGCGCGCCGCACGAGATCACCGTCTTCGACATGACCGGGCTTGCGCTTCAGGACCTGACCGTCGCACGCTTCCTGTATCGGCAGGCCCTCGAAAACGGCACCGGACGTTCTATTCCGTGGCCCTGGTAAACGACCTTTTTCAACCGTCATGCGTCTCGCCAAAGTATCCGCCCTCTCGTTCGACCTGGACGATACCCTGTGGCCGTTCGGGCCGTCCGTCATACGGGCCGAACGGGAGCTTCGCACGTGGTTGATCGAGCACGCGCCCGGTACCGAAAGCGTGCTGCCCACGCAGCAGGCGCTAAGCGACTTGCGTGAGGAATACGAACGATTGTGCCCCGATCTCGCCGGCGACTTCCGCGCGATGAGAATCGGTTCGATCCGGCTTGCGCTGGAGCGTGCGAACGAAGATGTCGCGCTCACCGACTGTGCGTACGCAGCCTTCTATGCCGCGCGCAACCGGGTCGAATTCTATGAGGATGCGTTGCCGGCGCTCGCGTGGTTGAGCGCGCGGTTTCCGATGATCGCGGTGACCAACGGCAACGCGGATCTCCGGCTGACCGGCGGCGGCGAATTCTTCCGCGCGACGCTCAGCGCGCAGGCGTTCGGCGTCGCGAAGCCGGAGCCCGGGATATTTCATGCGGCGGCAGAGGCGCTCGACGTGCGTCCGGCGGAATTGCTGCATGTCGGGGACGACTACCACCTCGATATCGTCGGTGCATTGAATGCGGGGCTTCAGGCGGCGTGGGTAGTTCGCGATACGCATCCGGAAGCGGAGCGCGCTAAACAGCAGGCCGCGACGCCGCACCTCACGTTCAGCGACCTGTCGATGCTGTGTTGCGCGCTTGGTGGGCCTGACGACGTTTCGTGAGCGCCTGCGAGCGCCACGTTAGCGACGACGCGCACCCCATGAACGCGGCGAGACCGCCGCTCACCGACTGCGCAAACGTAGAGATCGGCCATGCCGGTGCAGCGCACGACCGACCACCGCGCGTCACGCCGCCTTGCGCGCGTCCGCGATCCGCTGCGGCGCCTTCGGCCGCGCGTACAGCCGTTCGAGATACGCCCGCAAATTCGGAAACGATTCGATCAGGTTGCACTCGCCGGCCCAGTCGATCAGGTAAGCCGTCACGCAATCGGCAACCGTCAACGTATCGCCGACGATGAACTCGCGCCCTTCGAGATGCTTGTCGAGAATCGCGGCCATCGTCTTGAAATCCTCGCGCGCCAGCTCGATGTCGGCCGGCGAGCGCTTCTCCGGCGGATAGATGAACGAGTGCCGCGTGATCCGCCACAGCGGCTGCTCGAGCTCCGTCACCGCGAACATGACCCACCGGTAAGCCTCGGCCCGCCGCGCCGGATCGGCCGGCAGCAGCGCCTTCTCCGGGTACTTGTCCGCGAGATACAGCACGATCGCGGCCGATTCGGGAATCACGAGATCGCCGTCCACCAGCACGGGCACCTTGCCGGCCGGATTGAGGCGCAGGAACTCGGGCCGCTTGTGCTCGCCCTGAAGCAGGTTCACCGAGATGAACTCGAAATCGGCATCCAGTTCCTTCAGCCCCCACAGCGCGCGTTGCGAGCGGGTGCCGGCAAATCCGTAAAGCTTCATCGCCAGTCTCCATCCAGAATGTCGGGAAAACGTCCGCATGCCGGCCACCGCGCATCGCCGATACACGACGCCTGGCCTCGCGCGTCGTTCACGCGCCGGGAATCGCCAGCACCGGCATCACGTCGATCGCCACGCCCGGGAACAGCGTGAAATGCGGATGGCCTTCGAACAGCGCGGCCGCCGCGTCGTGCGACGCGGCCCGCACGACGGTAAAGCCGCTCATCGCGTTCGCCGTGTCCTTGACGCCGGCCGCATCGATGGTCTTCGTCTTGCCGAGCGGCCCGCCCATCTCGACGATCGCGTCGCGATGCCGGTCGACCCATGCGTGCCATGCGGCGATGCCGTCACGCTCGCGCGTGCGCCGCGCCTCTTCCGGCAGCGCCATCCAGGCCTTCATGGCCGGACTCTCCTTGCCTCCAAGAAACACCGCGAGATACAACTGCTGTTGAGCACTCATGCTGCCTCCTCCGGTGACGGACGCGACGGGCTGCCGCGCCTCGACCTTGACAAGATAGGTTGATATCAACACAATTGCAACATGGCACGAAAAGAAAAGCTCCCTTTCGAAACGACGCTGATGGTGCGCGATTGCTGCCTGTGCCTGCACATGCAGCGCGCGGCGCGCAATCTTGCGCGGATCTTCGACGATGCGCTGCGCCCGCTGGATCTCACCAACGGCCAGTTTTCGCTGCTGATGTCGCTGAACCGGCCGCAGCCGGCGCCGATGAAATCGGTCGCGTCGCTGCTCGCGATGGACCGCACCACGCTCACGGCCGCGCTCAAGCCGCTCGAGCGGCGCGGCCTGGTCACGATCCTCCAGGATCCGGACGACGGGCGCAGCCGCCTGCTCGAACTGACGCCGGCCGGCCAGCACCTGCTGGCCGAAGCGTTTCCGCTGTGGCAGCAGACGCATGCCGAGATCGAACGGCCGTTCGCACCGGGGGAAGTCGATCAGTTGCGCGGCCAGTTGCGCGCGCTGGCGGCCGACCCGGCGCGCGACTGAACCGGCGCGCGGTTCGCGGCGGCGGCGGCGCTTACTTGCGGCCCTTCTTCGGCAACAGCAGTTGCGCGAATGCCTGCAGGAAGGCCACGGGCCCGTGCGCATGCAGCGCCTGCCCGCTGCTCAGCGCACCGTCGATGACGGTTGCGAGCCGCAATGCGAAAGTGTCCGGTTCGTCGACGCCGATCGCCCCCGCCAGCTCGGTCAGCCGGCGCCGCAGCTCCTGCTTGTGCGCGACGGCCACCTTGCGGGCCGGATGGTTGCCGTCCGCGTATTCGGCGGCAATGTTGATCTGCGGACAGCCACGATAGCCGGGGCGCGCAATGCGTTCGCCGATCCATTGCAGTTGCGCATCCAGTTCCTCGCGCGGCGTGCGCCGGTACCGCGCGGCCACCGCATCCCAATGCGCCCAGAAGTCGGCATCTTCACGCAGCAGGAACGCTTCGATCAGGTCGTCCTTCGTCGCGAAGTGACGATAGAGGCTCGTCTTCGCCACGCCTGCCTGCGCGACGATCAGGTCCACGCCGACCGCGCGCGTCCCCTCCCGGTAGAACAGCTCGCTGGCCGTTCGCAGAATGCGTTCGCGCGTATCGGGCGCGTTCCCTGGTGTGCCTGTGTCCCTTTTCATCCCGAACCGGCCTGGCTGGCCGCCCACTCCCGCAACAGTGATCCGATCATAGCACCGCGGGCTTGACGACGCTACAAGTCTGTACTATAAAACAGACCGTTCTGTATCGGAGTTGATCATGGATGATCGAATGACGGTTGCAGTCTATGGCGCCACGGGTCACACCGGGCGGTTTGTCGTCGCCGAGCTGGCGCGGCGCGGCCTGCGCGCGATTCGCATCGGGCGCGATGCCGCGCGGCTCGCGGAAGACGGCGGCGACGCGACGCTCGCGCGCGTCGCCGCGATCGACGATCCGGCCGCGCTCGACGCCGCATTACGCGACGCGGATGCGGTGATCAACTGCGCGGGCCCGTACCTCGATACCGCGCTGCCGCTGGCCGATGCCGCGCTGCGGGCCGGCCTCCCCTATCTCGACCTGACGGCCGAGCAGCCGTCGGTGCTGGCGCTTGCCGAACACTGCGATGCGCGGGCGCGCGCCGCCGGCGTGACCATCGTGCCGGCCGCGGCGTTCTACGGCGGCCTGGCCGACCTGCTCGTCACGGCCGTCGTGGACCAGCACCAGCCGATCGAGCGCGTCGATATCGCGACCGGGCTCGACCGCTGGCACCCGACGCGCGGCACGCGCGTGACGGGCGAACGCAATCGCGCGGTGCGACTCGTGCAGAAGGACGGCAAGCCGACGCCGGTGCCGTCGACCGCACTCGAACGCGCATGGCCGTTCCCGCCACCGATCGGCCGCGTCGACGTGACATTGCTGCCGTTTTCCGAAGTGATGACACTATCGCGTCACCTGCGTATCGATACGATCGAATCGTGGCTCGCGACCCTTGCGCTGCGCGACGTGCGCGATGCCGCCACGCCGCCGCCCGAGCCGACCGACGCGCTGGGACGCTCGGCGCAGCGGTTCGCGATGGACGCGATCGTCGTGCAAGGCGGCGCGACGCACCGCGCGACGGCGTCCGGGCAGGACATCTACGCGGTCAGCGCACCGATCATCGTCGAGGCAGCCGTGCGCCTGATCGCGGGCAATACCGCGGTGTCGGGCGGCGTGCGCAGTCTCGGCGAGCTGTTCGACGCGCGCGATTTTCTCGCGGCGCTCGATACGGTGGCAGTATCGTTCGGCACGACGACCGACCCCGTTTTCCACAAGGAGACACAAGCATGAGCAGCAATGAGAAGGGCGCGTATTTCCGTTCGCTTCACCGCGCAGGCCAGCCGCTGGCGCTGTTCAACGTGTGGGACGCCGGCAGCGCGCGCACGGCGGCCGACGCGGGTGCCGTCGCGCTGGCAACCGGCAGCTGGTCGGTTGCGGCGGCCAACGGTTTCGTCGACGGCGAGCAGATGCCGCGCGCGCTGATGATGGAAGTGCTCGAGCGGATCGCGCGCGCGACCGACCTGCCCGTCACCGTCGATCTCGAAAGCGGGTACGGCGAGCGGCCGGAGGATGTGGCCGAGACGATCGCGCTCAGCATCCAAGCCGGCGCGATCGGCTGCAATCTCGAGGACAGCTTCCCGGCGACGGGCGAATTGCGTGACGTCGATGCAGCGGCGGCCCGTCTCGCGGCAGCCCGGCAGGCCGCGGATCGCGCGGGCGCCGACTACTTCATCAACGCGCGTACCGACGTGTTCTTCAAGGCGCCGGCCGACACGCACGACGAGCGCCTGCTCGACGCCACGCTGGCCCGCGCACGCGCGTATGCCGCGGCCGGCGCCGATGGCCTGTTCGTACCGGGGCTGCGCTCGCCGGCGCTCATCCGCGCGCTGACGGCCGCCTCGCCGCTACCGGTGAACGTGATGCGCGTCACGGAGACGCCGACGCTCGCCGAATTCGCGGAATACGGCGTGGCCCGCATCAGCCACGGGCCGTATCCGTACCTGCAGGCGATGAAGACGCTGGCGGAGATGGTCAGGCAAGGCGGCTAGCCGCTTCGGGGAGCGGACGGCCTCGCGCGCATCGAATGATGACATCGCATGTAATTGGCGCGCGACACGGCCGCTCCTACGCTTCGGGTGTCGCGCCGCCATTCCGGCGGCGCTCACCATCCCGGAGACGTCATGTCCGCCTATCCGCTTCACACCATCGACTCGGCACCGGCCGCATCCAAGGCCGTCCTCCGGCAGCTCCAGCAAACCTTCGGCATCGTCCCGAATATCGCGGCGGCCATGGCCGCGTCGCCGGTGCTGATCAACGGCTTCATCGGCCTGTTCGAGCACGTGCACGCCAGCAGCCTCACCGAGCCGCAGATCCAGACGCTCCTGCTCACCAACGCGGTCACGAACGCGAGCGAATGGCCGGTCGCCTTCCATACCGCGCTTGCGCTGAAACAGGGGGTAACCCGCGCCGACGTCGACGCGATCCGCCGCGGCGACCTGCCGGGCGACGCGAAACTGGCCGCGCTGTCGGCCACGGCCCGCAAGCTGATCGACACCCGCGGCCGCCTGGCCGATGCCGACCGGCAGGCGTTCCTCGACGCGAGCTTCAGCGACGAACAGTTGCTGGAAGTGATCGCGGTGGTCGCCGCATCGACGATCACGAACTACGTCGGCAGCGTGACGCGGCCCACGATCGAAGCGCCGTTCGACGCGTTCGCGTGGCATGCGAACGCCGCGTGAGTCCGATATAGTCGATCGCGTCGCTTACGGAACGCCCTGGGAGGCACGATGAACGCCAGCCGCCGCGAGCCGCACGCGCCGCCGCGCGAACTGGGCCAGCTGCTGCGCTACTGGCGCGACGTGCGCGGCGTAAGCCAGCTCGCTCTATCGCTCGACGCGGGCATCTCGCAGCGCCAGATCAGCTTCATCGAGAGCGGGCGCAGCGTGCCGGGCCGCGACACGCTGCTGACGCTCGCGCAGACCCTGGACGTGCCGCTGCGCGAGCGCAACGCGCTGCTGCTCGCGGCCGGCTATGCGCCGGTGTATTCGGAAGCGCCGTGGGACGCGCAGGAGATGAACGGCGTGATCCGCGCGCTCGAACGGGTCGTGCGCCAGCACGATCCGTTTCCGGCGATCGTGATGGACCGCCACTGGAACGTGCTGATGACCAACGACGCGGCACCGCGCTTTTTCGGCTGCTTCATCGAGATGGCCGCGCGCGACGGCCCGCGCAACCTGCTGCGCCTGATGTTCGATCCGCACGGCATGCGGCCGTTCGTGGTCGACTGGGAGACGGTGTCGCGCAGCCTGCTGCAGCGCGTGCATCGCGAATCGGTGGGACGCGTGATCGACGACGACACGCGGCGACTGCTCGACGACCTGCTCGCCAGCCCCGATGCCCCGCGCGACTGGAACACGCCGCCGGCGCCGGCCGCCGCTCCCGGGCTGCCGGTGATCCCGATCGACTTCGTGCACGAAGGCGTCGTGCTGCGTTACTTCTCGCTGGTCACGACGGTGGGGACGCCGCAAAGCGCCGCCGCGCAGGAGCTGCGCATGGAGTGCATGTTCCCCGCCGACGACGCGACCGAGGCGCGCCACCGGCAACTGCTCGACGCGCACGCGCCGGTGCGCTGAGCGGCGGGCCGCCGCGTCGCCTGCCCGCCCGCAAGCAAGCAACGCTCAGGAGGCCTTGATGAAATCGATGAATGCGCGCAGTGCCGGCGGCACGAGACGGCGCCCGGGGTAATAGAGGAAGGGGCCCGAAAACGGCCGCCACCACGGTTCGAGCACGCGTTCGAGCGCCCCGCTGTCGAAATGCGGTCGCAACCAGTCCTCGAAGAGATGCACGATGCCCGTGCCGGCGATCGCCGCGTCGACGACCAGGTCGGTCGCGCCGCCGATCTGCACCAGCAGCGGCCCGGCGGCCGGCTGGATCCGCACGACCTCGCCGTCGCGCTCGAACTCCCACGGCGGCATCGCGCCGCTCGCGAACCGCCCCCGCAGGCAACGATGCTCGAGCAGTTCGCGCGGATGCCGCAGCCGGCCATGACGGTCGAGATAGCCGGGGGCGGCCGCGGTCGCGAACCGCTGGATGCGCGGGCCGATCGGCACCGCGATCATGTCCTGCTCGAGCCGTTCGTCGTAACGGATGCCCGCGTCGCATCCGGCCGCCAGCACGTCGACGAAATTTTCGTCGGCGATCACTTCCAGCCGGATGTCAGGGTACGCCTCGAGAAAGCGCGGCACGATTGCCGGCAGCACGAGCCGCGCCGCGCTGACCGGCACGTTGAGCTTCAGCGTGCCGGCCGGTCTGTCCCGGAATTCGCCGATGCCGTCGAGCGCCGCCGCCACTTCGGTCAACGCGGGGCCAAGACGCGCGAGCAGGCGCTCACCGGCTTCGGTCGGCACGACGCTGCGCGTCGTGCGATGCAGCAGCCGCACGCCAAGCTGCGCTTCCAGCCGGCGCACGGCCTCGCTCAGCCCCGACGCGCTGAGACCCGTCACGCGCGCGGCCTCACGGAATCCGCTGGCGCGCGCCACGGCCAAGAACGCATTCAGATCGCCCAGATCGGCTTGCATTGTTCGCCTTTTCGTACAACCCGTGCGGATTATGCCGGCTTATCGCGCGGGCGGCCAATGCCTATGCTGGTCGCATTCATCAACAGGAGCACCGTCATGTCCGACACTCGACACACCGCCGCCTTCCGGCTCGGCAATCGCCACGTCAAACGGATCGGCTACGGCGCGATGCAGCTCGCGGGGCCCGGCGTGTTCGGCCCGCCGAAGGACCGCGACGCGGCATTGCGCGTATTGCGCGAAGCCGTCGCGTGCGGCGTCGACCATATCGACACCAGCGATTTCTACGGCCCGCACGTCACCAACCGGCTGATCCGCGATGCATTGCATCCGTATCGCGACGATCTCGTGATCGTCACCAAGATCGGCGCGCGGCGCGGCGACGACGCATCGTGGCTGCCCGCGTTCGAGCCTGACGCGCTCGAACGGGCCGTGCACGACAACCTGCGCAACCTCGGGCTCGATGTGCTCGACGTCGTCAACCTGCGCATCATGTTCGACCCGCACGGGCCGGCCGAAGGATCGATCGAAGCGCCGCTGAGCACACTCGCCGAACTGCAGCGGCGCGGGCTCGTCCGCCACGTCGGCCTGAGCAACGTCACGGCCGCGCAGGTCGCGGAGGGGCGCCGGATCTGCGACATCGTCTGCGTGCAGAACCACTACAACATCGCGCATCGCGACGACGATGCGCTGATCGACGCGCTCGCCCGGGACGGCATCGCCTACGTGCCGTACTTTCCGCTCGGCGGCTTCTCGCCGCTGCAGTCGTCGACGCTGTCCGGCGTGGCGGCGCGCGTCGGCGCGACGTCGATGCAAGTCGCGCTGGCGTGGCTGCTGCGCCGCGCGCCGAACCTGCTGCTGATTCCCGGCACGTCGTCGGTCGCGCATCTGCGCGAGAATCTCGCGGCGGCCGACCTCGATCTGCCGGAAGACGCGCTCGCGGAACTCGACCGCATCGCGGACGCCGGCGCCGCCTGACGGACGAGCGCCGCCGGGCCCGCGCGCGAAGCACGGGCCCGGCGGCCGGTCAGGACACCGCCACGCCGACCCGCTTCGGCACGCCGGTCACGATCGTCGCAACCGCGACGGCCAGCACGACGGCCGCGGCAACGAACACGCCGGCCGCACCGTTCGCGTCGAATACGACACCGCCGGCTGCCGCGCCCGTCGCGATCGCCAGCTGGATCGCCGCGACGATCAGCCCGCCCGCACTCTCGGCCTCGTCGGGCACGGTGCGCGTGACCCACGTCGACCAGGCGACGGGCACGCCGCCGAACGCCATCCCCCACAACGCGACGAGCACCGCGTCGATCATCGGCGCGCGGCCGAGCGCGACGAGCGCGACGCCGAGCACGACCATCAGCGCGGGCATCCCGATCAGCATCGGCCGCAACCGGTGTTCGAGCACGCGGCCGGCGAGCGACGTACCGACGAAGTTCGCGATGCCGTAGCCGAGCAGGATCGCCGACAGCCCGTTCACGCCGACGCCCGCAACCTGTTCGAGGAACGGCCGCAGGTACGTGAAGAACGCGAAATGCCCGGTGAACACGAGGATCGTCGCGAACATCCCGAGGCCGACGGTCGGCCGACGCAGCACGTCGATCAGCGTGCGCAGCCGTGTCGTGCCGCTCGGCGGCATCGACGGCAGCGTGATGACCTGCGACACGAACGCAACGCCGCCGAGCACGGCCGCGATCAGGAACACGTTGCGCCAGCCGATCAGGTGACCGAAGTAGCTGCCCATCGGCGCGGACGCGATCGTCGCGACCGCCACGCCGCTGAAGATGATCGACAGTGCACGCGGCACCATCGCCGTCGGCACGAGCCGCATCGCGGTGGCCGTCGCCATCGTCCAGAAGCCGCCGAGCGCGATGCCGAGCACGACGCGGCCGATCAGCAGCGTCGTCAGGTTGGGCGCGAACGCAACCGCCAGGTTCGATGCGACGAGCAGCACCGAGAACGCGAGCAGCACGCGCCGCCGGTCGATCGTGCGCGTCAGCGCGGAGATCAGCAGGCTGGTGACCAGCGCGACCGTCGCGGTGGCGGTGACGGCCTGCCCGGCCACGCCTTCGGTCACGCCGAGGCTGTCGGCCATCGGCGTCAGCAGGCTCGCGGGCAGGAATTCGGCCGTGACGAGCCCGAAGACGCCGAGCGTCATCGCGAATACCGCACCCCAGGCCGGTTCGCGGGGGGCCGCCGTCGAGGCGGCCGTGGAGATTCCGGGATTCATGCGTGGTTCCGTGTTGGCTAGGGAAAGTACTGATGAGGGCGTATCGTAAGGAACCACGTCAGGACGGTCTATGACATACAATCCGTTCTTGTTGATCGATCGTCCGAATCTCGATATGTCCGAGCCCCTGCTTCCGCCCATCCCCGACGTGCACGACCTCGTCAGCGAGCTGTTGCTGGGGATGCGCCTGAGCGGCGTCCAGTACCGTCGCATCCAGGTCGCGCGGCCGTTCGGGCTGAACTTCGGCCACGTGACGGGCCGCGCGCAGTTCCATTTCGTCGGGCGCGGGCCCGTGCTGCTGCGCGACGCGTCGGGCGACACGATGCGGCTCGAGGCCGGCGACGCGATCCTGCTGCCGCGTGGCGGCATGCACGCGCTGGTGTCCGATCCCGATGCGCCGTGCCGCGAGATCAACGGCTTCGAGGCCGCGAAGATCTGCGATACGGTGGCGTCGGTGGCGCCGGCCGGCGTGTCGCCCGCCCGTTGCGCGACGACCGAGCCGGGCGCCGGCGATGCGCTGATCTTCAGCGCGTGCATGGAGCTCGATCTCGGCGGCATGCAGCCGCTCGTCGGCACGATGCCCGAGTTCATGCACGTCGGCACGCTGCTCGCGCGCTACCCGGAAATCCGCCCGATGCTCGATGCGATGGAGCGCGAGGCGTGCTCGGCGCGTGCGGGCTTCGCGGGCATCCTCGCGCGGCTCGCGGATGTGGTCGCGGCCTTCATCGTGCGCGGCTGGGTCGAGTGCGGATGCGGCGATGCGACCGGCTGGGTGCAGGCGCTGCGCGAGCCGAAGCTCGGCCGCGCGATCGTCGCGCTGCACCGCGACCCGGGCCGCAACTGGAGCGTGGCGGAACTCGCGACCGAAGCCGGCGTGTCACGCTCGGTGTTCGCCGAACGCTTTCTCGCGGCCACCGGGATGACGCCGGTGCGCTACCTGACCGAACTGCGGATGCGGCTCGCCGCGCAATGGATCACGCGCGACCACGAAACGATCGAGGCCGTCGCGTACCGGCTCGGCTACGGCTCGCTCGCCGCGTTCAGCCGCGCGTTCAAGCGCGTGGTGGGCAAGCCGCCGGGCGCCGTGCGCGCGGACGGCGAGGTGCGTGCCGAAGCGTAATGCGTAATGCGTGATGCGTGATGCCTGACGCTTGACGTGCGACGCTGACCGGGGCCGCTACGCGTTGCTTCGTTCCGAAGTCGCACATTCGCCGGCGGTGCTCAAGTCGCCGCCGCGCGTGACGTCCTTCCGCTTTCAGCCGCTGCGCGCGTCGAGCTTGTCGACCAGCGCCGTCGCGCATTGCACGGCGAGCGCAGCGCACTGCTCTGCATCCACAGGCGCGCCGTTCGCGACGGTGCCCTGCACGATCCGGCCCAGCAAATCCTTCGAGAGATCGGCGATCTCGTAGTCCCGTTCCGTCATGATGTCCTCCTGTGCGTCGGCCGATGGCGGCGACGCGCCCACTGCCCGTTCAACGCCCCTTCGCCCGCACGACGATCTGCGCCTGCGTGTCGCGTTCGATGCGTTCGAGCGACGCGCGCAGCGCCGTGAATTCGTCCGCCGTACACACCTGACGGCCAAAATTCGCCGTCATCCGCCGCGTGACCTGCACGACGCGCGCGGCCGCGTCGAATACGTAATGCGACGTGAAGTCGACGAAGCGGTCGTGCACGGCCGTATCGGCCGGCAGGTCGGTCACCGCGACGTCGGCCGGCAGCGCAATCTGGCCGGTCTCGTCGAACGTGCCGCCGATGCAGCCCCACGGCTGCGTGCGCACGGGCTCGGCGAGCCAGTTCTCGACCTGCGTCGCGATGCCGCCCGTCAGGCTCGACAGCGCGGGCAACGCGGTCGTGCCGTCAGGCCACACGAAATGATCGAGCGTGCCCGACATCGTCACGTCGAACGGCCCGCCGGTGACGCGCCGGTCACTGGTCGACAGTTGCGCGCGGCCGCGCAAGCCGCTTTGCCGCAAGCGGTCGTTCGCGAGCTGCGCGATGACGTCGGGTGTCGCGCGGCGAAACAGGTTGCGTTCGAGTTCGGCCGTCCAGCCGTCGTCCTCGACGTACGCGTGAAAATGCGTGGCGTCCGGCCCGGCCGCATCGATCCCGACCAGCGCGATACGGCCGCGCGGCTGCGTGGCCGGGGTGCGCGACAGCACGCCCGTGTCGACCAGCAGCGCGGGACGATCCATCACGATCGGCGGCAGATAGCCGAATGCGATGCCGGCCGTCGTCGTGTCCGCATAGAGCGCGAGATCGGGCAGCCACGTGATCGCGTGATTGATCGCACCGCCGCCGTAGCCGGGCACCGACGGCAGCGTGTAGACGGACCCGAGATTGAGCAGCACCGGTTCGCTGCGAATGCCGACCGCCGCGAGCAGCGCGCCGAACAGCGCGACATGATCCTTGCAGTCGCCGTAGCGGTTGCGCAGGATGTCCGGCACATGATGCGGCGCGGCAGCCGTTTCGCCGAGAAACAACCCGACGTAACGGATGTTCGCCTGCACCCAGTCGTACAGGATGCGCGCCTTGTCGCGCGGATCGGCGACACCCGCGGTGAGCGTGCGCGCCAACTGCGCAACGACCGGATCGTCCGCGCCCGGATCGACGGCCGCGTTGCGGTAGCGCGCGGCGAACGCCGCATAGTCGGGCAGCGTCGACACGACGAGCCGGTCGCCGTAGGTCGCGTAGCCGACCGCGCCGTTCTCGATGCGGTCGTACGGGCCGTGCCGGTAGTCGAATTCGTAGCGCGTGCGGCCGTTCGCGGTGACCGGCGGCAGCGCGACGTAGCCGCGCGCATCCGCGTACAGCGGCATGTCGGCGGGCATGTCGAAGATCAGCCGCTGGCTGTCGACCGGCTCGCGCGACGGCGCCACGGTATAGCCGAAGTAGCCGCGGTTGACCGGCTTCGTGCGGGTCTTGCGGAACGCCACGCGCGTGCTCGACCCGGCTTCGACGCCGGGAAACACGACGGTGCGCAGCAGCCCGTCCTGGAATGTCGGCGCGCCGGCCGAGCGCGGTTCCTGCACGTCACGGATGCCGTCCGCGCCGACCGGATGCGCGACACCGTTGCGGTCGATCGTCTCGGCCGCGAGCAGGTCCACCTTCTCGAGATTCTTGTCGAACCACACGTAGCGCTGCGCGATTGCATCGATACCGTTCGCGTCGTTCGCGCGCAGCGTCGAATCGTCGTGCTCGTCGAGCGAGCCGTCGTGCTGGATCACGAATTCGTGGACGTCGCTGACGACCGTGACGGGCGCTTCGCCGGCAACGTCGTTCGCCCCACCCGCCGCCGGGCCCGTGCCCGGCGGCGCGCCGACGGCGTTCGACGCGCCGAACGCGGCAGCGCACGCCAGCACCCAGCCGGCCAGGCCGACAGAAAAGCGCACCACATCGCACCTCGTCGCGGTTCACGGAAAGCGCGGTCGTGCAACGGACAGAGTCAACCGCGCGACCCGCGTGTCGGCCAGTGTGGGCGACGCATACGCACGCGTCAAGCCGGTGCACGCCGACCTACAATGAGACATGAAAGCGTCGTCGCATGCGGCCGCCGGCATTCGCTCGATCGCCGAACGCCGCAGAAGGATCGTCCGCCCGCGACCGGGAGGCACCATGGAAAACGGGATCGTGGAAGTCGTCGTGCTGCTGGCGTTTGTCGCGCTCGCCGTGCTGTTCTTCGTCAAGCGCCCGGGGCGCGACCGGCTGAGGGCCAAATTCCATCACCCGCCGCTGCGGCGGCCTCACCGCCCGCATCGGCATCATCAGCCCTGACGGCTGCTCCCGGCAGTCGCCCACGCGCTCGCCGCGCCACATCCATGCGAGCGTGTACGCGCCGCACCGCTACCCGACGTTCATCGGCAACAGCACCATCTGCTTGCCTTCGACGTGCAGGCGCGCCTGCAACTCGACGGGCGTCTGGTTGTGCAGCCACGCGGTGAGGAAATTCACCCGCCGGAAGATCAGCTTGCTCGCGAAGCACACGGCGTTCGGGTACTCGTCGAGCGTCGACGACGCGAGGTTCATGAATTCGACCAGGGGATTCGTGCCGAACGCGATCCGGTAGTCGGCCGCGATGCCGTTGCGGCGGCAGTGCGCGACATAGTAGTCGAGCGCTTCGGTAATCGTATGGCGCAGCCGTTCGAGATGTTCGTGACCGTCGTATGCCTTCGCGTCGACCTCGCCGACCGCGAGGAAGATCACGTTGCGGAAGTGGCCGGGAAACAGCCGGTTGACCCACAGCAGCGCGTGCATGCTCGCGCCGCGATGCTTGCCGACCAGCAGCACGGCCGTCGGCTGCGACGGATCGGGCTTGCCCGGCGCGGTAGCCTCGTCGACTTCGGGCGGGTTGCCGGAGAACAGCGCATCTTCCTTCGCGAGCTGCGCGCGCGTGTATGCGTAGTGGCGGTTGATCATGAAGCACAGCGCGATCACCGCGCTCGTCACGAGCACCGTGAGCCAGCCGCCCGCCGTGAACTTCTCGATCAGCGTGATGACGAGCACGGTCGCCGTCACGCTCAGCCCGAGCGCCGACAGGAAGAAGTGCTTGAACCAGCCCTGCTCGCTGCGATGGCGCCACCAGTAAGTGCACAGCCCGAGCAGCGACAGGCTGAACGTGAGGAACACGTTGATGCTGTACAGCACGACGAGCACGTCGACGCTGCCGTGCGTCCACAACAGGATCAGCAGGCTCGACAGCCCGACGACGATGATCCCGTTCTGCCGCACGAGGCGCCCCGACAGATCACGGAAATGGCGCGGCACCCACGAATCCGACGCCATGTTCGACAGCACGGCCGGGCCGTCGAGGAAGCCCGTCTGCGCGCCGACCATCAGCAGCCCGGCCTCGAACGCAAGCACGGCCGCGAGCAATGCATGCCGCGCGAACGCGGAGCCGAGCCCGAGATGGTCGATCACGCTGCCGAACACGACCGCGTTGAGCGTCTGGCCTTCGACCGGCCGCGCGTGCCACAGCATGTACAGCAGGATGATGCCGCCGGCCGTGAACGCGAGCGACGTCGACATGTACCACATCGTCACCTTGCCGTTCGGCACGCGCGGATCGGCGAGCATGTTCACGTTGTTCGACACGGCCTCGAGGCCCGTGTAGGTGCCGCCGCCGAGCGAGAACGCGCGCATCAGCAGCGCAAGCACCACGAATACGCCGAGCGACTGCGACATCCCGTGCGCCTCGTGCACGGCATCGGGCACGATCATCGCGAGGTTGCTGCCGTGCACGGCGACGCCATAGACGATCAGCGCGAAGTGCAGGACCACGAAGCCGATGAAGATCGGCAGCAGCACCATGATCGATTCGCGCATCCCGCGGAAGTTGAGCCCCGTCATCAGCAGGATCAGCACGATCTCGGTCGTGAGCTTGAACGCCTGCGCGCTCACCGGCAGCAGGCTGAAGAATGCGTCGACGCCGCTCGCGAGCGACGTCGCGACGGTCAGCACGTAGTCGACCAGCAGCGCCGCACCCGACACGAGCCCCGGCTTCGAACCGAGCAGCGACGTCGCGACGCGATACCCGCCGCCGCCCGTCGGAAACAGCTCGATCACCTGGTTGTAGCCAAGCGCGATGATGAACACGGTCGCCGACGTCGCGAGCGCGAGGAACAGCGCGAGCGGCGTATGGTGCGCCAGCGCGAGGAACGCTTCTTCCGGGCCGTAGCACGACGACGACAGCCCGTCGGCGCCGAGCCCGACCCAGGCCAGCAGCGGCGTCACGGCGATCGCATGCCGCGTGCGCGGATCGAGCGGGTCGAGCGGCTTTCCGACCAGCAACTGCCACACTTTCTGGAATGTGGTCACGACTCCTCCGGAACGCACGACGCATCGGCGACATTGCTCTAAAAGTAAATGAGTTCCGGGACGACTTCCAGTCGGCGTATTCCATAGGGCGGCGTCGCGTACCACCGGATTTCTTTCAAAATGCCGACATCTTGCAGACAGTCACGCTACAACCACGCAAGCCGGACATGACGGTGCGGCTGCGACACGCTCGTGTTGCGCGCGGCGGCGGCGGGGCCGATCGACATGCGACAGCACGCGCATGCGCGCCGTTGCGAGTGCTCATCCGGTCCATGCTCGACGGCAACGCACGGCATCGCGCCCCGCCCCTGTGGTCTGTGCATCGCGTCAGCCGGCCTCGCCCAACGCGCGAGCGAGCAGGTGCGACACGCCGACGAAAGCCGGATGCGGCGCGGTGATCACGAAGGTCGGAATCCTCGCGAGATAGCCGGCAAAGCGGCCCTTCGCCTCGAAGCGGGCACGAAACGGCGACGCATCGAACCATGCCCCGAGGCGCGGCACAACGCCCCCGCCGATATGGATGCCGCCGGTCGCGCCGAGGGTCAGCGCCAGATTGCCCGCGAACGTGCCGAGCATCCCGCAGAAGCAATCGAGGGTCGCCATGCAGCGTGCGTCGCCGGCGAGCGCACGTTCGATGATGGCCGCCGTATCGGCCGCGTCGGCCTCGGGTGGGTCGCAGCCGTCGCGCGCGGCGAGCGCCGCGTGAATCACCGCGATGCCGGGGCCCGCGACCAGCCGCTCGAACGACACGTGCGGCCAGCGTGCCCGCGCGTAGTGCAGCACGTCGGCCTCGCGTGCGTCGGCGGGCGCGAACGACACATGCCCGCCCTCGCCGGACAGCGGCACCCATGCGTCGCCCGCGCGCACGAGCGCGGAAACGCCCAGCCCCGTGCCGGCGCCGAGCACGCCGACCGTACCCGCGGGCGACGCGTGCCCGCCGCCGACCTGCCGCCGCTGCCCCGCGGACAGATGCGGCACGGCCATCGCCAGCGCCGAGAAGTCGTTGAAGACGTGCAGCGTGTCGAATCCGAGCGCGCGGCGCGTCGCATCGATCGAGAAGCGCCAGTCATGATTGGTCATGCTGACGATGTCGCCGTCCACGGGATTGGCGATCGCGATCGCCGCGTGCCGCACCCGCACGCCGCCCGCGTCATGCAGGAACGCGCGCACCGCATCGCCCACGCCGGCATGGGCGCTGCATCGATAGACGCGCACGTCGCCGATCCCGCCGAGCGCGGTCTCCAGCGCGAAGCGCGCGTGCGTGCCGCCGATGTCCGCCAGCAAGCGGGGTTCGCCGGCACGCGTGCCGCACGGCGCGACCGGATGACCGCTCAGGGTCGCTTCGTTCATCGTATCTCCCGGATTGTCATCGTGTGCCGATCGCAACGGTCATGGCACATCCGCGCCGCGCGCCGCGTGCAGCAGTTCGAACCATTGTTCGCGTTCGAGCGTCACGCGCGTCGCCGCCACGGCTTCGCGCAGCGCCGCGATCCGGCTCGACCCGACGATCGGCAGCGGCCGGCACGGCAATGCGAGCAGCCACGCGAACAGCACCGTCGTCGCGGACACGCCGAGCGCGTCGCCGATCCGCGCCGCGGTCGCGCGCACGCGTGTCGCGGCGGGCGATGCCTCCGTCAACAGGCGTCCGCCCGCGAGCGGCGACCACAGCATCGGCGGACAGCGCCAGCGCTGCGCCTGGTCGAACGTGCCGTCGTCGAGCGGCGCGAGATGCAGCAGCGAGCATTCGACCTGGTTCGTCGCGAGCGACGAACCGTGCGCCGCCATCCGGTCCTGCAGCAACTCGGCCTGTGCCGGCGTAAAGTTCGATATCCCGAATGCCCTCACCTTTCCGTCACGCCGGAGCGCATCAAACGTCGCGGCGACTTCGTCGGCATCCATCAGCGGATCGGGACGATGCAGCAGCAGCAGGTCGAGCCGGTCGGTGCGCAGCGCGCGCAGCGACTGCTCGACCGACGCGACCACATGCGCGGCCCGCGTGTCGTAGTGCTTGATCCCGTGCGCAGGCCGGCGCGCGGACACGAGCCGGATCCCGCACTTCGTGACGATCTGCATCCGCTCGCGCAGGTGCGGCGCATCGGCCAGCACGTCGCCGAACAGGCCCTCGGCCGTGTAGTCGCCGTAGATGTCCGCATGGTCGAAGCTCGTCACGCCGAGTTCCAGCGCCGCCTCGATCAGCGCACGGCGCTCGCGGGCCGACAGCGCCCAGTCGCCGATCCGCCACATCCCGAACACGATGCGCGAGAACGGCGCGGCATCGGCACCCATCGATATCGTCGTACAGCGTTCCGTCATCGTGCTCACCACCACCATTCGACCTGCGCGCCGACCGTCGAACCCGTGCGCGACGTACCGAAGATGCCCGTCGTCGACAGCGGATCGCCGGGCGCCGCCGCATCCTGCGCGGCCTGGTTCCAGCGCGCATACGTGTAGAACACGCGGAATTCGGGCCGCGACCAGAACGAGCGGTCCATCGCGAGCGTCAGCGCGACGCTCGCCTTCAGCAGCGTGCGCGTCGGGCCGCCGGACGGCGTCACGCGATCGTGCCCGAGGTCGCCCTGCAGCTTGATGTGCTGCGTAAACGCATACACCGGCCGCACACCCATCGATATCCAGGTCTGCGACCCGCCCGACGGCGCGATGTCGCGCTGGTAGATGCCGACCACCTGGCCGCTGAAGTCGCGCGTCGCCTGCCAGTCGAACGCATCGAGCACGCGCAGGCTCTTGTAGCGGTTGTCGTTGGTCAGCGTTCCCGTGTAGCCGAGGCCCGTGCCCGGACCGACGCCGTACTGGAACGCAAGCTTGTTCTTGCCGCCGAGCAGGTTGGTCTGCACGTGCTGAACCGTGAACGACCAGCCGCCGTGCGCGTCCTGCAGCATGCCGCTCGAATTCAGCACCGGCGCGCGGGCCGGAATGTACGACAGCCCGAACTGCAGTTCGCCGCCCGGATTCGGATGCACGCCCGACAACTGGAGGTCGTGCCGCGTCGCGTAGTTGGGCTGGTCGATATAGTCCTCGCGGAACAGCGCATAGCTGAGCTTCAGGCCGCCGCCGATCGGCACGTTCTCGATGCCTGCGCCGAGGCCGCTCGGATTCCAGTAATAGAAGTCGTTCATGTGGACGTCATTGCGCCGGTAGTAGATGCGCCCGAACCAGATGCGCATGTCGTCGAGCCCCGGAAAGTTCGTGAGCTGCACGTACGATTGCGGCAGGCGGATGCGCCCGTGATCGCCGTTGAAGGTCGGCGTGCGATCGAGATCGTTGACGAGGCTCGCCATGCCGACCGCCGACAGCTGCATGCCGTTCGAGAACTTGTACAGCGTCTGGTCGATCTCCAGTTCGCTGTAGACCTGGCATTCGTTGCCGAGCCGGTACTTGCTCTGTGCGCCCGGCAACTGGAAGCAGGCCTGCGAGTGACTGTCGCTGGTCCCGACGCCGGCCCGCAGATAGCCGTGAAACTGCGTCCACGGCGTCAACTGGTTCCAGGCCGACGACGGCGTCGGCGTGGCCACGTTGGCGGGGCTCGTGTCGGCCGGCACGACGCCGGTTGCCTGCGACAAGCCGCCCGCCGCGCCGTCCGCGGCGACCGTCGTTGCCGGATCCGGCGCCGCATGCAGCGCGGCCGACGCGACGGCCAGCGAGAAGGCGGCGGCGAGCCGCGTGAGCCTGAGCGGGGTGCGTGCGGGGCCGCGCGCGGCGTGGCCTGCTTCGTCGATCATGAACGTGTCTCCAAACGTTGTCAGTGCGCCGCGTGCGATGCGCGGCGTCATCGAATAGCTGTGTGTGCTGCGTCGTCCGTCATGTTGCTGTCGGGCCGGCGCGGTGGACGATCCGCGCGCCGGCCCCGTACGAAGTCAGCCGGCGACGTCAACCCGCGACGTCGAGGTCCAGCACCGGCGGCGCATCGACGGCCGCCGGCCCGGGCGCGTGAATGCGAATCGGCTCGCCCGCGGCCGCGCTCGCATAGATCGCGTCGAGAATTTCCATCACGATCAGCCCTTCCTCACCAGGCGCCGGATGCGGGACGTCGCACAGGATCGCTTCCGCGTAGTCGTACATCGCGGAATGCGCGCCTTCCGCGGGCGGATTCAGGCGCATGTCGAACTGCGCACCGTTCTGCTCGATGAACACGTGCGCATCGAACGTGTAGCCCTCGTTCAGGTTCTTCTGCAGCAGCCCGGCACGCGTGCCGAGCAGGCGCGTCTCCATCAACTCCGCTTCCTGGATGTTGGTTGCCCACGACGCCTCGAGCGCGAGCGTCGCGCCGTTGTCGAAGCGGATCAGCGCAGCCGCGAGATCCTCGACGTCGAACGTCTTGCCCGCGCGCGCCGCGAGCTCGCGCGCGATCGGATCGTAAGTGCTGCCCATCACCCACACGGGTTTCGGATAGCCCATCAGCCACAGCGCGAGATCGAGGCGATGCACGCCGAGATCGATCAGCGGCCCGCCGCCCGCCAGCGCCTTCGTGCCGAACCAGCCGCCGAATCCGGGCATCCCGCGCCGGCGATGCCAGACCGTCCGCCCGAAATAGAAATCGCCGAACAGGCCGCTATCGACCTGCGCCTTCAGCGCGCGCGACTGCGCGCTGAAGCGGTACGAGAAATTGATCATCAGCCGCTTGCCTGCGCGCTGCGCGGCGATCAGCATCTCGCGCCCCTCGTCCGCGTTCAGCGCCATCGGCTTCTCGCACAGCACGTGGCATCCCGCATCGAACGCGGCGAGCGTCAACTCGCGATGGAACTTGTTCGGCGTGCAGACGCTGACGACATCCAACTTCTCCGCTGCGAGCATCGCATCGGCCGATGCGTAGCGTGCGTCGATGCCCAGCGCGTCGCCGACTTTCGCGAGCCGCTTCGCGTCGGGGTCGGCAATCGCGACCACGTCGACGTCCGGATGCTCGCGCCAGCCTTCGATATGCTTGCGGCCGATCCCCAGCCCGATCACGCCCACGCGCAGGCGGCGGCCGCGGGCAATCGCCGCCGCTTCCGGCAGTTCCACCTTGTAGTCGTCGTTCATGCGAGGTCTCCCGCGGTTTGTTGGATACCGACATGCGCGAACTGCCCGCTCTTCTCGCTGAGCGTTTCGAGCGGCGGCGAGTTCGGGCATCGGTCGGCGAGATTCACGCGCGGCGCGGCCCACTGCACCGCGTTCGCGATCACGCGTTGCACGTTGCGGTCGTGATAGGTCGGGTACGCTTCGTGCCCGGGGCGGAAATAGAAGATCCGGCCGTGACCGCGCTCCCAGCAGCAGCCCGAACGAAATACTTCGCCGCCTTCGAACCACGAGATGAACACGGTGCTGTCCGGCTGCGGGATATCAAAGCGCTCGCCGTACATCTCCTCGTGCTGCAGCTCGAAATACTCGCCGAGCCCGGCCGCGATCGGATGCGACGGTTCGACGACCCACAGCCGTTCCTTCTCGGCGGCCTCGCGCCACTTCAGCGAACAGTGCGTGCCGAGCAGGCGGCGGAAGATCTTCGAGAAGTGCCCGGAATGCAGCACGATCAGGCCCATCCCCTCGAGCACGCGACGCTGCACGCGCTCGACGACTTCGTCGGACACCTTCGCGTGCGCCTTGTGCCCCCACCAGATCAGCACGTCGCATGCGGCAAGCCGCGCCTCGTCGAGCCCGTGCTCCGGCTGATCGAGCGTCGCGACGCCGATCTCGAGCGGCAGCGCGCCGTGCCCGAGCGCCGGCGTTTCCGCAAGCGCACTGGCGATCACCTGGTGCAGTCCGTCGGGATAGATCGCGCGCACGCCGGCGTTTTCGCGTTCGTGCTCGAATTCGTTCCAGACGATCACCGAAAGTTTCTTGTTTTGCATAACTATCCTTTTTTCATGAGTGGGCGCCGATTCGACAGCGGCCGCGCGCCATGGCCGTCTGAAAGCCGTGAACGGATTGCGTGCGTCGTGCTCAGGCCGTCGCGCGCGCCGCGGTGGCGGCCTCGCTCGGCATGCGCACGGCCGCGCGACCATCCGGGTGAAACAGGTGCAGCGCGCCGGCCGGCAGGTCGACGCGGATGCGCTCGCCGATCCGCGCGCCGGGGGCGTCGGTCTTCGCGACGATCGGCTGCGCGGCAAGCGGTGTATCGAGGTAGAGATAGGTGTGCTCGCCCATCTGCTCGACGTGCGCGACTTCTCCCGTGACGTCGCCGGCCCCGACCCGCACATGCTCGGGGCGAATGCCCAGCGTCACTTCGCCGCCTCGCGCGAGGCCGTCGCCCGACACGCTCGCGCCGAGCGCGTGCCCGCCGGTCAGCACGCGCACGTCGCGGGCGCCCGCCGACACGACCGTCGCCGGCAGGAAGTTCATCGCCGGCGAACCGATGAAGCCGGCGACGAACTGGCTCGCCGGGCGGTGATAGAGGTCGAGCGGCGTGCCGACCTGCGCGACGCTCGCGACGCCGGCCCGCCCTTCGAGCGGGCGCAGCAGAACGATCTTGTCCGCGAGCGTCATCGCCTCGACCTGGTCGTGCGTCACGTAGATCATGCTGGTGTTGTCGAGGCTGCGATGCAGCTTCGCGATCTCGACACGCGTCTTCACGCGCAGCGCGGCATCGAGGTTCGACAACGGCTCGTCGAACAGGAAGACCTTCGGCTTGCGCACGATCGCACGGCCGATCGCGACACGCTGCCGCTGGCCGCCGGACAGCGCGCCGGGCTTGCGCCCCAGCAATTCGTCGAGGCGCAGCGACGCGGACGCATGCCGCACCCGCCGGTCGACCTCGTGTTTCGGCAAGCCGAGGTGCCGCAGGCCGAACGCCATGTTTTCATAGACCGACATGTGCGGATACAGCGCGTAGCTCTGGAACACCATCGCAATATCGCGGCGCGCAGGCGCCAACGCATTGACACAGTGCCCGTCGATCCATACGTCGCCGGCGCTCTGTTCGTCGAGTCCGGCAATGATCCGCAGCAACGTCGATTTTCCGCAGCCGGACGGGCCGATGAACACGCAGAACTCGCCGGGCTCGACCGTCAGGTTCACGTCATGGAGGATCGGGGTTGCACCGAACTGTTTGTGAAGACCGCTCAATTTGATCTGGCTCATGCTTTCGCTCCTGTTTGACGACGGCGGGGGTTACCCGCTCACCCCTTGACCGCGCCGGCCGTCAGCCCGGATACGATCTGACGCTGGCAGACCATCACCAGCAGCACGAGCGGCACCGTGACGATCACCGACGCGGCCATGATCGTTCCCCACGGCAGCTCGAAACTGCTCGCCCCGGAGATCATCGTGATCGCGACCGGGACCGTCCGCTGCCCGGACGAGATCGTGAAGGTCAGCGCGAACAGGAACTCGTTCCAGGCCGACACGAACGCGAGCAGCGACGTCGCGGCAAGCGCGGGCCGCAGCAGCGGCATGAAGATCCTGAAGATCAGCGTGAACACGCCCACGCCGTCGACCAGCGCGGCCTCCTCCAGCTCGCGCGGCAACTCGCGCATGAACGTGACGAGGATCCAGATCGTGAACGGCAGCGTGAAGATCAGGTCCGACAGCACGAGCGCGCCGAGGCGGTCGTACAGGCCGAGTGCGCGGATCAGCTCGAACAGCCCGGACAGGATCGCGACCTGCGGAAACATCGACACGCCGAGGATGCACATCATCAACACGCCGCGCCCGCGAAACGACACGCGGCCGAGCGCGTACGCAGCCAGTACCGACACCGCGAGCGACAGCGCCACCGCGCCGCCGGCGACCCAAGCCGAGTTCAGCAGGTACGCGCCGAACGGCTGGTCGCGAAACAACTGCCGGTAGTTGTCGAGCGACGGGCTCGCCGGGAACAGCGACGTGTCGAACAGCGCGTCGCCATGCTTGACGGACGTGCCGATCATGTAGACGAGCGGGAACAGCGCGACCGTCAGCACGAGCGCCGACAGCACCGCGTATACCGCCGTCTCGAGCGGATGCTTCTTCATGTCAGGCCTCCTGGATCCGGCGCCGGCTGACGGCCATGTAGCCGACGGTGAACAGCACGATCGTCGCGAACAGCAGCATCGCCGACGCCGACCCGAAGCCCACCTGCTGGAAATCGATCAGTTGTTCACGCACATACACCGACATGCTTTTCGTGATGCGGCTGTTCGACGTCATCACGTAGATCAGGTCGAACACGCGTAGTGCGTCGAGCGAGCGGAAGATCATCGCGACCAGCACGCCGGGCAGGATCAGCGGCAGCGTCACCGACCGGAACACCCGCCAGCGCGGCACGCCGTCGACACGCGCGGCCTCGTAGCAGTCGCGCGGCACCGTCTGCAGCGCGGCGAGCATCAGCAGCGCCATGAACGGCGTGGTCTTCCACACGTCGACGAACACGATGGTCGGAAACGCGAGGCGCGCATCGGCGGTGAACGCGAGCGGTTCGTGAATCGCGCCGATCGCCATCAGCATTGCATTGACGATCCCGAACTGGTCGTTGAGCATCCAGCTCCAGATCTTCGCGGAAACGACGGTCGGGATCGCCCACGGCACCAGCACGGCCGCGCGCAGCAGCGTACGCAACCGCGACGGCACGTCGAGCAGCAGCGCCACGCCCAGCCCCGCGGCCGTCTCGAGCAGCACCGAGACGACCGCGAACAGCACCGTGTTGCCCACCGCTTGCCACCACGACGGATCGCGCAGGACGCCCGCCGCGCCGATGTAGTTGTCGAGGCCGACGAACCGCCGCTGCGTCAGGTCGGACAGCTGCGCGTCGGTCAGGCTGAACCACGCGGTGCGCAACAGCGGCCAGCCGGCGATCGCCACCAGCATCAGCATCGCCGGCGCGACCAGCAGCCACGCCTGGCGGCGGCGCGCCCTCGCCAGCCCGGTTCCCGTTCGCGCCGGGCTCCCGGCTAACAAAGGAGTCCTGTCTATCTGGATGCTTGCAGTTCTCATGGAAAGTCTCCCGTCAGGGCCGGCGCCGTCGGGCGGCCGGCCGGGTCGATCGGTCGTGAGGCGCCGCGCTCAGCGCCAGTTGCCGGCCGGTGCGAGCCGGTTGAGCGACGAGGCGAGCCTCGCGAGCGCGCTCGCCGCGGTGTCGCTGCCCGCGAGCACGTCGTGCGCGGCATTCCAGAACTGGTTGCTGACCTGGTTGTACCGGGCGCCGGTGACCGTCGACGGCCGCGCGACCGCGCTGTTGAAGGTCAGCAGCAGGTCGGCCATGAACGGGTTGGCCTGGAGGACGTCCTTATCATGGTAGAGCGCGGGCATCGTCGGATTGAACGACGCCTGCACCGCGCGCATTTTCTGCACTTCCGCGCTCGACAGGTACATCACGAGATCGGCGGCGAGCTTCGGGTTCGGCGAGTAGCGCGACACCGCGAGCTGCCAGCCGCCGAGTGCGGCGGCCTGGCGGCCGTCGGCGCCGCCCTTCGGCAGCGGTGCGATGCCGACCTTGCCTTTCATCGGACTGCCTGCGCGATTCGCGATCGCCCATGCGTACGGCCAGTTGCGCATGAACACCGCGTTGCCGGCCTGGAAAACGCCGCGCGACTCTTCCTCGCCGTAGTTCAGCACCGCCTTCGGGCTGATCGTGCCGACCCATTTCGCCGCCTGGTCGAGGGCCTTGATCGCGCCCGGGTTGTCGATCGTGACGCGCCCCTTGTCGTCGATCACCGTGCCGCCGTTGTGGCTGGCGACCCACTCGAGCGCATCGCAGGTGAGCCCTTCGTACGCACGCCCCTGCCACACGTAGCCCCACACCTTCTCGTTGCCGGCTGCGCGCTCGCTCGCCTGGATCCTGCGCGCGGTCGCATCGAGTTCGTCCCACGTCGCGGGCACCTTCGCCCGGTACTTGTCGAGCAGGTCCTTGCGGTAGTAGAGCAGGCCCGTGTCGATGAACCACGGCATCGCGACCAGTTTGCCGTTCACGGTATCGTTCGCGACGACACTCGGAAACGACTGGCTTTCCTGGCCCTTGCTGTAGGGCTTCAGGTCGACCAGATGGTTGGCGAGGATCCCCGGCCAGACCGTATCGATCTGCATCACGTCGATCTTGTCCGATCCGCTGCCAAGGAGCTGCTGGTAGAGCGCGAGCGTCTCGCTCGAGTTGTTTGGCATGCTGATGAACTCGACCTCGTTGCCGGTCTTCGCGGCCCATTGCTTCGCCGAGACCTGGCAGATGTCCTGGTCGACGCCTGCCGCGCCGCACGCAATCCTCAGCGTCGCCGCGCCGGCCGTCGCGGCCGTCGTCGCAAGCGCCATCGCCAGCAAGACCGACTTGATCTTCGTCATAGGGTGTCTCCGTCCGTTTTTCGATTTTTGCGCCGTGGCGTCGCGACCGCGTCGCCGGTGCCGTACCGCTATGAAACACCCGTCGCGTTAATCGAACATTTCGGAAACACGCGTTGCCATTAACAATCGAAACAATCGGCGCCGGGCGTCAGCCCAGCAGCGCGACGAGCGCCGCCAGGTCGAACGGCTTCTGCACGAACGGCAGGTCCGCCCGCCAGTCGGGATGCGACTGATGCATCTCGGGCGGTAGGCCCGAAGTCAGCGCCACGCGTTGGCCCGGCCAGCGTTCGGCGAGCCGCGCGGCGAACGCGATGCCGCTGCCGCTCGCGCCAAGCGAAATGTCCGACAGCACCAGTTCGACCGGACCATGCCCGGCCAGCCAGCGCAGCGCAGCGTCGCCGTCGGGCACCGCCTCGGCCCGCGCACCGAGCGCCGCGAACTGGCTGACCACCGTGTCGCGCACCTCGGCATCGTCGTCGACCACCAGCACGCGCGCGCCCCGGTGCGCCTGCGCCTGCCGGTCGCGCCCGGCCGCGGGC
>NZ_JAIZRY010000020.1:0-125574 GCF_020420125.1 Burkholderia sp. AU30280 | reverse complement strand
TTTTTAAAGAGCATTCTGCGAGGAACTTCGTGTTTCCCGGCAGCGCTGCGTTTTCAGCAGCAGAGAAGCGAGATTATGAACCGTGTTTCGCAGCTCGTCAACAACTTTTTAACATCAGCGTTGCGACCGCGGGGCTCAACTTCCAGGCCAGTTGTACGCGCCAGACTGCCGCACACCACCAACCCTGCTTCCCTCTCCCGCGCCGTGTTTCTGTTAGCGCGAAAGAGGCGTGATTCTAAGCACCCGCCCTCAACCACGCAAGCCCCTTTGTGAAAATATTTTGAAAAAGCCCCCGTGCGCTGCCGCGCACGGGGGCTCGGGGCTCGACGGGCCGCCAATCGCAACACGGCACCCCCTATTGATGTGAAGTATGTCTCTCGCTGCCTATATAGGAGGGCGCGGAACGGGCAAGGAATCGGGTGCGGTCGAGTATCATGCCGCGACCGAACCACGCACTCCTCTCCTATCCACGATGAACAGCACCACTCAACCCGGCGACGCCGACCTTCGCGACGAATATGCAGCGCTGCGCGAGCGCGCCATCATCCTGGAAGAACAGGTTCCGCCGCTTCTGCAACGCATCTCGGATGTATTGCCGCGGATCAGCGGCGAATCCGAACTGGCGGACGAACACCGCGAGCGACTCGTCGGCGCGCGCAACGCGGCGATGGTCTCGATCGAAAACTATCAGCAGGCAATTCCTTTCCTGCAGACGGCCGATTCGATCATCGAGCAACTGGACAAGACGCCCGAGCGCGACGAAGACATCGAGTGGCGTGAATCGCTGCTGCAACGACTCGACGAGCTGATCGACGTCGCAGTCGTGATGATCGACGATGCTGAAGGCTACTTCGAACAGGCGCAAGCCTGCGACCTGTCCAGCGTACCGAAAACCATCCTCGAGGATTAAGGAGCGCCGCTCGGGATCGCGTCGCGCACCCGCGTCATGTCGTGTGCGCCAACCATCCTGATGCTTGCCACGCCTTGGTCGTCATACAGGCCACACCCCTCCCGCAAAAGCTCACCCTTTCTCTGCGCCTCTCGCCCAGGACGCGCGACGCTACTACGGTGCATCGAGAACGATCGCCTCGCTCACGGTCGGCACGCGGATATATCCGCCCTCCGTATCGCCATACGCGTGCGCATTCCCGTCGATGACGAATTGCGCCGTCACCGCGCAAAGGGTCGCGTCTCGCGCATCGACGGACTTCAGCGCCGACACGTCGATCCCCAGTCGCTCCAGCAATTGCCTGCGCTGGTTGCGTTTCTGCTTCGCCGACGCAACATGCTTGCCCAGCATCGCGCAGGTGATCGCATAAGGATAGGTTTCAAAGCTGGCGCGTCCGCCCGCATAGTGCGCGCCAGTCAGCAGCGGATACGCATCTGCGAGCGCGCGGTAGACACGCTCTCCCATGAACATCCAGTCGAAGAACCCTGACGTGCTCGCGACCGCCTGCTCCCGCGACGGCGTCGGAAAGCACGAGATCCGTTCGCGTGCGAGCACCTGTTCGGCCGCCCGGCGCCCGCTGCCCGTCCACCACAGGCTCGGTGCGTCGACACCGACGACCACGACGTCATGGGCGAGACACAGCGCAGGCACCGCCTCGGGTGCGATCCGTTCCTCGCGGCAGACGACAGTGGGGCCGCGCAGGATCACGAGATCGCATTGCTTCTTTTCGCCGCCCACGTCGACACCCGCCACGGTCGGCAATCGACGCGCGGCGGATTCGATGGATCGAGCCGATCGCATGCGAGCGCCTCAGTCCACCGGCCGTGCATCGTAGGCGGCGTCGAAGATCGCCTCGAGACCGGGATGCACGCCGCGCATCGGATCAACGACCGACTTCGCCCAGTCGAAGTACGCCTGCTTGCGCTCGAGCGGCCAGTCCGCGGGCGGATGCCGCGAGATGTCGCGCAGGTTGCAGATCTTGTCGGCCAGCTTCACGAGCTTCGCGCGCCGGCTGATGGTCGCCGCATGCTCGACCTGCAGGCGCTTGCGCTCCTCCTTCGGCAGCGACTTGTCGTCGGTGACTTCCATCACGATGTCCGCCACGTCCTTGCCGAACAGCCGCAGCAATTCCTGCTCGGTCGTCTCGGTATCCTCGACCGTGTCGTGCAGCACGGCCGCGACGATCACGCGCTCGTCCTCGACGCCGGCCTCGTTGGCCAGCACGTCGGCAAGCGCGATCGGATGATTGATGTACGGCGACGCTGCTTCGTCCTTGCGCCGCTGATTGCGATGCTTGTCCGCCGCGAACGCGATGGCGGCTACCAGCTTTTTCATATTCACCCCTCGTGTGGCCAGACCCGCGACCGGCAGAACCGGCCGCGTGCATTTCGGAACCGCCCATACTACCTGTACGCGATGACCCTGCCCGTGCGCCGGCATCCCCGCACGCCCCGCATCACGCGCCCACCGGCGTGCGCTGCAATTCGACCACGTTGACCCGTGCGCCGAATACGTCCCTCACGAGCGGCAGCAGGTGCTCGTGGTGCGTCAGGAACAGCACCTGGGTTCGCGTCGACAGATCGCGCAGCGCATCGAGGCCGGCCTTCGCGCGCGCATCGTCGAAGTTGATGAACAGGTCGTCGGCCACGAACGGCAGCGCGGTCCGGCTGCCGAGCTGCAGCTCCAGCGCCGCGATCCGCAGCGCGAGGAACAACTGGTCACGCGTTCCTTCGCTCAACCCGGCGACCTCGACCGATGCGCCCTTCGTCCGCCGTGCATACAGTGCAGGCGGCGTCCGTTCGGTATCGACGGTCAACCGCGCGAATTCGCCCAGCGTGAGCCCGGCGAAGATCTCGCCCGCGCGCCTGAGCATCGGCCCCTGCTTCTGGTCGCGATAGCGATCCGTCGCCCACTTCAGCAACCGGCTCGCCGTGGCCGCCTCCAGATACTGTTCGGCTGCATCGCCCATCGCCGCCAGCGCTTCCTGCCGTTTCGACTCGGCAACGGCCGCGTTCGCCTGGCCGTCGATCGCGCTGAACGCCTGGTCGGCCACGACCTGCTGCTGTGAAAGCGCGTTCAGCCGCTTGCCGATATCGCCGAGCGACTGCTTCACGGCTTCGAGCTGCGCCGGTACGTCGGCGATGTCCTGCTCCGCGACTTCCGCTTCGACGGCTGACCGGGACAGGCCATCACCATCGCGCACCAGTGCCTCGTGCGCGGCATCGACCGCCTGCCGAAGCTGGCGCTGGCGATCCGAGCGTTCCGCCAGCGGCAGCGCCGCGTCGATCGACGCTACGCCGGCCAGTTGCAGCAGCGGCTGGATGCGCGCGTCGGCGCCGGCCACCGCGGCAGCCGCATCCGCGACCTTGCCGTCGGCCTGCCGCACGGCCTCGTCGGCACGACCGATCGCACGCGCGATTTCCCTGGCGGCGGCGAGGCGCATCGTCAACCGGCGTGCGACGTCCGGCCAGTCGCCGCTCGTCAGCCATTCCGGCGCAAGCGCTTCGGCAAGCCGCCTTGCGCCAGCCTCGAGCGCGGCCAGCTCCGCGCGGATCGCGGCAATCCGGTTGCGCGGCGCGTCGGCATCGGCCAGTTCGGCCATCACCGCGTTGGCGAGCCCGAGCGCACCTTCCGCCGCAGCCAGCGTCGCCGCACTCGCGGACAGCTTTGCGTCGGCCAGCGCGCCTTGCCATTGCGCGTGCCACGCATCGTAGGCCGTCTGCGCGTGGCCGACGCGCGACTGCGCCGTCGCGCATCCACGTTCGGCTTCCCGCGCGCGATCTTCGAGGCTGTCCTGTTGCGCGAGCGCTTTCTCGGCCGACTGTACGAAGGTCTCGGCAATCGCGACGAGCGCCGCCAGGCCGTCCGACTCGCCGCCTCGCGACACGGTGTGCAGCGCCGCGCGCAACGCGGCTTCGGCACCGGCCCGTGCGGCGCGAATCGTGTCGAATTCGCGCCGCAGCCGGTCGAGGTCGGCCTGCGCGGCGAACACCATGTCGCGCTTCGCCAGCCAGTCGCCCATCGTCGCCAGCGGCATGCCGGGCACCGCGGCCGCCGTCGCGAGCGCGGCCCATGCGTCGCGATGCGCGGTGAGCTCACGCTCGCGCTCGTCCAATGCGGCCTGCCTGCGCGTCACGCCGGCACGTGCGGATTCGACCTGCTGACGCAGCGACTGCAACGTCGCCGCCGCCTGCGTCGTGCCGAGCTGTGCATCGACGAGTTCGTCGGCAAGGCGAATCGCGTCGTCGACCGCAGGTGCACCCGATGCGAGATCGACCGCGCCGCTGCGGATATCGCCCCACGCGCCGTCACGCCGCGCACGCGCCGCCAGCACGTCGGCGGTCGTGACGACCTTGTGGTTCTCCGCGAAGTGTTTCTCCTGCAGTTCGAGCCGCTCGAGCTCTTCGAGCGCGCCGTCCCGCGCGTCGCGTGCAGCAGCGACCGCGCTCGCACGTTCGCCGTCTTCCTTCAGCAGCGTGCCGAGCCGCGCCGCCGACGGCACGTCGAGCGCACGCAGCGTATCGACCGGCATGCGCCACTGGCCGAGCGCATCGAGTGCGCCGGACAGCGTGCGGTCAGCAGCGGCAATCTCATGTTCGAGTGCCTGCTCGCGCTGGCCGCTATTGCGAAAGCCCTGCGCATCGGCCAGCGCCGCACGCAGCGCCTCCGGCACATCGACGGTCGACAGGCGCGCCTGCTGTTCCTTTACCTGTGCAAGCTCGCGCGTGCGTTCGTCGAGCGATTCGCGCGCGCCGGCAAGCGCCTGGTGCAGCGCACCGTGTTCGCGCAACAGGTTTGCGACGGTCTTTAGCGACAACGCCGTCGGCAGCGACGCACGCAGCGACGCTTCGTCCGTCGGCCAGCCGAGCTGGGCGGCCGCAGCGAACGCGGCGGACAGGTGCCGCTCGACATCCGCGCCGAGCAGCAGCAGATCCTGCGCGTGATTCATGCACGCGCCGCGCAACCGATCGAGCGCTTCGATGTCGGTTTCGAGCGCCAGCGTGTCGGCGTCGGCGTCGATCGCATCGCGCGCCTGCCGTTTTGCCAGCAGATCAGCACGCCGTTCCTCGAGCACCTTCTGTTCGGCCGCGAGATCGCCCTGCGCCTTCAGCAGATCCGCATACGCGGTGGGTGGCAACTCGACGACCGCGCCCAGTTCCGCCAGCGCGGCGTCCTTGACCGTCAGTTCCTTCAGGTAGGGCGCGAGCCGTCGCACGCGTTCGAGCTTCGAACGCAGCGCTTCGAGCCGACGCTGTTCCGCGCGCGCCTGCTCGATCTGCTGTTCGACCGCTTCACGCGCGTCCTTGCGTTCGACCCAGTCGCGCGTGCGCACCTGAACCGTCTTCAGTTCGGTCACGGCTTCGTTGAACGACGCTTCCGCGAGTGCAAACGCGCTGCCGCTGCGGCGCGGCGCCCAGAGCTCGACCGCACGCGCATCGAGCTCCTCGCGTACCGGCCCGAGACTGCCGACACCGGCAGCCGATTCGAACAGCACCTGGCCGAGCTTGTCGGATGCGTCGAGAATGCTCCGGCCGCCGTCGACCAGACGCCCGTGATCGAGCCCGAACATCTGTTCGAAAAATTCGCGCGTCGCGCCGTCGAGCACGGCGGCCAGATAGTCGTCGGGCAACTTGTCGTCAGCGGGCGTGCGCAGCGGACTGCGCCCGCGCGCACGGTGGAATGCGAGTTCGCCCGTGCCGCTCTCCAGCACGCCGCCGATCCGCAGTTCGGGCGTACTGTGCAGGAAATCCAGCGGCGTCTGCAGCTTCATCCCGAACAGCAGTTCCGACACGGCCGTGCGGATCGTCGACTTGCCGGCCTCGTTCGGCCCCACGATCACATGGAAATCCTCGCCGGCCGACGGGAACCGCAGGGTCTCGTCGGTGAACTTGCCGTACTTGATCAGATCGAGCCGATTGATCCGCATCGCTTACTCCCCCCTCGCCAGCCGCGCAAGCAACGCAGGCCCGACCTGCTCGACGAGTGCGGTAAGCTCGCCCGCACGTGCCATCGTCAACAGCGGCACCTCTTCCTTCACGTCGCTGCGCACCTTGCCGACGAACGGCTTCAGGTCGCGTTCAAGCAGTTCGAGGAAATCCGGATCGCGCGCGGCGTCGGCCAGTATCTGCTTCAGGTCCTCCAGCGCTTCAAGCTGCTCGCTTTCGCCCGGCGGGTGAGCGGCCGCGGACGTCTCGAGACGGACCTTCTCGAGCCACAGCCGCTCGTTGCCGATGATGCCGATCTGGTTCAGCACCTCCGCGCGCAACTGCGGCGCGCGGCCGAAAAAGAGGCCATGCGCACGTGTGCGTCCCGTGACGGTCACGCGCACCGCGCGCGGCACATGGCCGTCGACGGTCAGCAGCGCTTCCAGCGACTGGCCGATCTTTCTCGACAGGTCGGCAACGGTATGGCAATCGGACGCGTCGACCGACACGGCTTCCCAGCGCAGCACGTCGAGATACAGGCGCTCGACCTGCGTGCGGCCTTGCTCGACCGTCACGAGCACCGCGCCGCGGCGGCCCGTCTCGCGGATATGACGCCCCTGCAGGTTGCCGGGAAACACCACCGTGGACGGCCCCGACCATTGCTGGAATTCGTGCACGTGGCCAAGCGCCCAGTAGTCGTAGCCTTTCGCGTGCAGTTCGGCCAGCGTGCACGGCGCATAGTTCGCGTGCGCCGCATAGCCTTCGAGCGCCGTGTGCAGCACGCCGATGTTGTAGTAGCCGGGCACCGGGTCCGGATAGCCGATCGCGAGATTGTCGACGACAGCCTTGTCCTTGAAGCTCTGTCCGTGCAGCGCAACGTCGAATTCCGGCAGCGTGTGGGTTTCCGCCTTGCGGTGGCTGAACACCGTGACGTTGTCGGGCAGCGTCAGCTTCTTCGTCATCTCGCTTTCGGCGTCGTGGTTGCCGCCGAGGACGAACGCGCGGATACCGGCCTTGCGCAGGCGCCCCATCTGCTGGCCAAAGAAGATGCCCGTGTTGTGATCCTTCCAGTCGCCGTCGTACAGGTCGCCGGCGATCACGAGGAACGCAACTTCCTCTTCGATCGCGCGATCCACGAGATGCCGCAGCGCCTCGCGCGACGCGTTGCGCAACTGCGCGGCCGGCGCGTCCGGGTATGCGCTCAGGCCGTGCAACGGGCTGTCAAGGTGTATGTCTGCCGCGTGGATGAACTTCACGAAGATTCCTCTGTTTCATGACGATGGGGCCTGCGATCGCCGTGCGATGCCGCCAGCCGGGCCATCAGTCGCAATCCTGGTAGCCGCCGAATTCGCCGCAATGGATACGGCGAAACATATACGCCGTCGGTGAGCCGTCCTTGTCGAGTGCGGCGAAGAACCGCGCCCACTCGGCGCCCTCGTCGAGTCCGGTCGATTCACGAATCGACGCAACCGCCTGCGGGCCGAGCGCGGTCGGTTCGCCGGCGCCCGCACGACCGATGAACGTTGCGCCATCGCCGCAATGCGTCCACCACCGCGCCTGCTGCCAGCCCTGAAAGCCCGGCGTGCGGCAGGCGATTTCACCGACGACCGCATCGGGCACTTCGTCCCATTCGCCGCGGCCCATGCCACGCGTGTCGGTAAAGACGGCATCGAGCCGCGCGTGCGCCGAGCCGTCGGCGATGTACCACGGGCAAATGCATTGCTCATACTCGCCCGCTGCATACACGGGGCCGGCGTACACACAACCGCGCGCATCGCCGCAACACGCGCAGCGCGCGTCCGAGCAGATCACGCTGCCCGTTGCCGGCGGGTCGGGATGGTACCTGAAAGCGGGTAACGACATGAGGCGCTCCGTCGATCCGGATGGTGGGGACGCACGCGATGCGAATTCGAACGGCCATTGTGCCGCAACCCGGCCGCGTTACTGCGGAACCTCAGCCTCGACGAATGTGCCGTTCACGAAACGATAGACGCGATGCGTTGCACCGCCGTGCGCGAGATATTCCCACCGGATGTCGATGCCGCCCGGGCCGTCGCGCCACGCGATCGCCAGGTAGGGCGATTGCGCTCCATCATCGGTTTCGAGCGAAATGGAATCGACGCAGCTTTGAACCGGCAGCGAGAAACGCGGCACCGCATGGGCGCCGCGCAGTTCCAGCACGTACAGCGCCCCTTCTTCGCCCGCGCCGCAATATCCGGTCGGGCGGCTGTTCGACGAGCGGTTGACGACGACCAGCAGATAGTCTTTACCGTCGATCCGCTTCGTATGGTCCGACGGGAACGCGACACTCGATGCATCGCGCAATGCGTGGCGGAGCGCGGTCGGCACGATGAGTGCCGATTTCTCGTGGCGGCCTGCATCGACCTCGACCAACACCGGGCGCACCCACTCGATTTCGTGACCGTTGGCGAGCCGCACCGAATCGGGTGCCGGCGTTTCGGCGATGGCAACGGTGGCATTCGAGACCAGCAACGCCAGTGCCGCGAGCTTCAACGCAATCGATTTCGTCGGGATGATCCGTGTCCACATGAATCGCGCAGGATGGTCGTGAAATTCACCGTATGCGCCGGCATGCCATACGTGCGGTGCCATTTCAGGATCGCCCGGCGTACGTCGTTCGTCACGACACACGCGGCCGACCCGCGACGCGCCGTCACTCTCCGCGCGACACCGGCGGCGGTGCATAGCCGTTGTCATTGCCGGGGAACGGATTCGCGTTGCGGCGCAGCGCTTCCTCGTCGTTCTCCTTCTGCGCGAACACCGCGACGCCGATCACGCCGACGTTCGCGGCATCGCCATACTTCGAATTCGCGACATAGCTGTCAGGCACCGCCGCGAAGCGGAACGCGGCGACTTCGTCGCGGCTCTTGCGGAAGCCCTCGATCGTCAGCGTGCGCCCCGGATACAGCACGTAACCGCCGTTCGTATAGCTGCCCGGCCGCCCGGACAGCACGTCGAGCCCGTCGACACTCGACACGACCTCGAACGTACGACGCCCCTGGTTATGCAGCACGATCATGTAACGCGAACCTCCGACGCCCGCCATGTGCCAGCGGCCGCCGCTGCGCGCCAGACGCAGCGGCGCGCCCTTTTCGTCCGTAAACGACAGCGCGATGTCGCCGTTGGCAAGCGCGACGCGGGTCGGCAACCGGCGAACCTGGGACGCGGGCGGGTGTCCGGGCAACGCATCGTTGTAGTAGACCGACGCGAGATCCGTCGGCTTCGCCGGATCCGCGCGTTCGAATTCGACCTGGCGAGTTTCGGACCGCACCGACTCACCCCATGCCGTGCCCAGCCCGCGGCGTTCACTGGCATCCGGTGCAGCGGCGGACGCGCTGGAACTCGCGGACGGCGGGGGCGGCGCCGCGCAGGCAGCCAGCCAGAGCGCGCAGGCGAGCGCGAGAAGACGGAACAGGACGGTCATGACGTGAGGCCTCGGAATGTTATCGGGCTGGCCGGAACGGCGTATTGGTGTTGTCTGTCGTCACGATATCGATCGGACATGCTGGCCCGTATCGGCCGGCGCCGCGATTGCGGCGGCCCGGCAACCGGGAGCCCCGCTATTTAAGCATGGCGGGCGGGCAATGGGCAGGGGGCGCGTACGCCGCCCGTTGCCGGTCCGTGCCGGCGGGCATCCGCCAAGGCGCCGATGCGTGTCGCGTCGCCGGATAGGTAGCGAACGCCGACGCATTCCCGTATCGAGGACGGGATGAACGGCGCGCCGCGCGCGCCAATAAAAAAGCCCGGCCCGCATCGAAGCGGGCCGGGCCGTGTCGGAAAGCGTGACGCTTACAGCGCGCCGCCTTGTGCCGATGCCGCTCCCTTCACGCCGACCGATGCACCACCCTGCACCGAGTTCGTTGCGCCTTCGAGCGCCTCGCCGGCCTTCGCCTTCGCGCCGCCTGCGACGTCGCCTGCCGTCGACACCGCGCCTTGCGCGTGGCTCTTTGCCGTGCCTGCGACGTGCTTCACGTGCGATTTCGTCGAGTGGGCGGCCGATGCGGCGGCATCCTTCGCGGTGCCCGCTGCCGAACCGACCGCATGCGTCGCACCGCCAACCGCGTTGCCGGCTGCCGAGCCCACGCCGCCGACCGTCTTGCCGACGCCGTTCAGCGCGCCGCCAACGGCGTTGCCCGCGCCCGAACCCGAGCCTGCCGCATTCGCGCCGGCGCCAGCCTGCACGCCCACGCCGCCACCGAGCAGCGGCGTCTGAACCTGTGCGCCGACACCTGCGGAACCCTGGGCACCGGTCTGGGCCGTCTGTGCGAACGCAGCCGAAGTCGCCATCGCCGTCAGTGCTGCACCCACCAGAATCGTACGAATCTTGTTCATGGTCATTCTCCCCAAAGACGTTGTTGCTGCGGGCCGCCTTCGTGCGGCCTGGCGCATGCCTTGCCGCGACGTGCGGCAGGTGGCGCTAATGTAGCGGCGCGGACGAGCAAAGCGATTGAATTGCGGGGACTGTTACTTCCGTTGCAAATGCTGACGATTGACTCACACTGTTTGACAATCGAGGGCTTGCGGCGGGATTGGACGAGGAAAATCTTGAGGCGTGCCGCGCGGAGCATGCCGCGACGGCGACACGGCCGATCGCCACGGATCGGGAAACCAGGCAGGCGAAACGGCTAGCAGGGAAACCGGCCGCTTCTATAAGCATTCCAAAGAACGTGTGTCGGCCAGCCGTCGGCGCGGCCCGACAACCGGCTCCGCGCGATCAGCTCGATATCGTCGGATACGCATGCCGCCACACCGGCGTTCCCCGATGCGCCGAACGCGAGCTTGAACGCCTTTTCCCTCAGCGCGCTCACGGCGGCCCGGTCGATCGCTGCACCCGGATCACCGTCGATTTCGTCGAACGACGCCATCCACTGCGCATCGAACGGCTCGGCATCGCGACGGTCCAGCGCGCGGTCGCAATCCAGGTCGCCGAGGAAATCGAAAAAGCCCGGCACGGACAGGATGGCGTCCATTTCAAGCAGATGCGCGTTCGTCATTGCGACTCCTTCATGATGCGCGGCCCCGGCCGCCCATTGGTGAATATGGGCAGATCGAGGCCGCGCGCGTACCGCCCGATCACGGCCGGAATGTATCGCCGAGCACGACACCTTCACGCCGCGGGTCGGTGCCGCCCTGCAACGCGGGCGACTGGCCGACCGTTACGCGCATCACCGTATTGACGCCGCTCGCCTGCGCGGACGTCGACACCTTGTGCCCGAGCGCGAGCAACCCCGTGATCAGCGGATCGTTCGCCCCGTTGTTCGCCGTGTTGACGTTCGGGTGCTCGCCGCCAATCGTGGTCGTCGGGCTGTTGCTCGCGCCGAAATCGACGAGCCCCGCGGACTGCTGCGCGTCGAGGCCCCAGTCGAGCGCGCCGACCAGCGTCTTGACCACGTATTGCGGAATCGTGCCGCCTCCCGGCGAACCGGTCGCCATCACGAAATCGCCGCGCGATCCGTCCGCGGCCTGCCCGAACACGATCGTCGGCGCCATCGAGCTGCGCGGCCGCTTGCCCGGCTGCAGGCGGTTGGCCACCGGATTGCCCGCGCTATCGACCGGGTTCGCGGAAAAATCGGTCAACTGGTTGTTCAGCAGGAAGCCGTTGGTCATGTGGAACGAGCCCATGCTCGACTCGACCGTCGTCGTCGCGCTCAGCACGTTGCCGTCGCCATCGACGATCGTGAACTGGTTCGTGCCGTGCTCGATCAGTGTCGTGTCGACACCAAGCGGCACCGCGCCGAGATTGCCGGGCTGTGCGGTGCCCATGCTCTTGGTCGGGTCGATCAGCGCCGCACGCGATTTCAGGTACGGCTTGTTCAGCAGCGTATTCCACGTACCGCCCGGCAGCGGCACGAAATCCGTATCGGCCACGTACTTGTCGCGATCGGCATACGCAAGCCGTTCAGCCTCGGTGACGAGGTGCACGCCGGCGACGGTCGGCTTGCCCCCTTCGAGATCGATCGCCGTCGGCTTCAGCGACTTCAGGTCGTAATTCTCGAGAATGCCGAGCGCCGACGCGACCGCGATGCCGCCTGACGACGGCGGCGGCATCCCGCATACCCAATAGCTGCGATAGGTCGTGCACACGGGCTCGCGGCGCTTCGCCTGGTACGCGGCCAAGTCGGCTAAGGTCGTCTTGCCTGGCGTGAGCGTCGAGCCGTCCGCGCCCTTCGTCGTGGCGATCTTCGCAACGATGTCCTGCGCGATCTGCCCCGTGTACAGCGCGTTCGCACCCGACTGCGCCATCAGCGTCAGCGTGCGCGCATACGCCGGATTCTTCAACACGGTGCCGAGCGTCTTCGGCGAACCGTCGCCGTTCAGGAAATACGCGGCGGCCTCGGGGTCTCGCTTCAGGTTCGCGGCGTTCGCCGCGATCGCGTCGGCGAGCCGGCCGCCGATCGGGAAGCCGTTGGTCGCGAGCGTGATCGCATCGCCGAACAGGGTCTGCCACGGCAGCCGGCCGTGATCCTGCTGCAGCGCCTCGATCAGCCTCGGCACGCCGATCGTGCCGATCGAACGGCCGCTCGCCCGCGCGTTCGGCAGGGGCGCGGACTGGTCGGTTGCGTCGTCGACGTAGCGCAGATAGTTCTCCGTCGCGGCCGCAGGCGCGGTTTCCCGGCCGTCGTACGCCTGCAGCGTCTTGCCGCGCGCATCGTAGTAAAGCAGCACGCCGCCAGAGCCGAGGCCCGTCGCTTCGGGCACGGTCAGGCCGAGCACGGCCTGCACCGCGACCGCCGCGTCGGCGGCCGTGCCGCCTTTTTTCAGCACCGCGCAACCGGCCGCGCTCGCGTACGCATTCGACGTGGCCACCAGATAGGTCTTCGCATACACCGGCTTCATTCCGGTGCGATAGCCCGACGACGCTTCCGGCAGTGACGGGTCGCCCGGCTGGTTCGAGCCCACCACGACCGTCGCGCCGCTGTTGTCGACCGCGAGGCAGCTCGCATCGGTGGAAGGTGTCGGCGTGCGGCCTGCTTCGTTCTCGACGTCGCCGCCGCATGCCGTCAACAGGGCGGCCGCGAACAACGCGGACGCATACGGGAAAATCGTTGTTCTGTTCATAGTCTGCCGATGTTCTTTTACGTCGTTGCGATAGACATCACGCTGCCTGCGACCCCCTCGGTGCGCCGACAACGCGTTCGATAGTCCCATGAACAAAAATTTTTCCGCAACAAGGGAATGGCGTCATTCGCCCGGGGGTTGCGTACGCAACGTCACCGACCTCGCCGGCGGGTTCGCGTGTAGCACTGCATCGCAGTGCGATGCGCTTGCGCGGCCGATGTCGTTGCGTCGTTACCTTACTGCCCGACGGCGCTTGCCGGCTACCCGGCCGTCGCGCGCAAAACCGTGCTCCATCGCCTCGATTGCTTCGGAGAAGAACTCGAGGAACATCGTCATCGCGACGGTCGCGCTCATGTCCGCCCGCTGGTAGATGCAGCTGAACGAGCGTGCCCCCGCATCGGCAAGCGGCGTCCACGCGAGCCGGCCGGCGGCCACGTCGTCCGCGACGTTCTCGGCAATCAGGAAGCCGACGCCCGCGCCTTCGGCCGCGAGGCGCCGCACCATCGGCACCGAACCCGTCTCGACCAGCGGCCGCACGTTGCGCGGCTGTCGCGCATCGATCTGGTCGAACATCGCGCGCAGTTCCGTGTCGGGTGTCATCAGGATCAGCGGATGCGCGAAGCAGTCGCGCATCCGCACCTTGCCGGCGGACGCCGCGAGCGGATGGCCCGGTGCCGTGACGACGCCCAGCGGCTGAGCGAACGCGCGCACCTCGACGACGCCCGCCGACGTGCGCCGGCGCAGCGCATAGCCGATGTCGGCCTCGCCCGTCTCGACCCAGCGCACGATGCTCTCGCCGTTTCCCGAGCGCACGCTGTACGTGACGCCCGGGTAGCGCTGCATCGCGGCGAGGATAGCGTCGGGCACGAGCTTTTCCGCGGTGGATGCGGGCACCGCCAGATTCACATGCCCGCGTCGCAGCGCGCGCAGGTCCTCGACCTGCGTGAGCGCATTGTCGAAATCGCGCTGGCCGCGTCGCACGGCCGCGATCACGATCTCGCCGGCCAGCGTCAGCTGCATGCCGCGCGGCAGCCGGTCGAACAGCGGTACGCCGACCTGCTCCTCGAGATTGCGGATCTGCTGGTGCACCGCCGCAGCGGTCAGGTGCAGCGCGTCGGCCGCCTTGCGGATCGAGCCGCGTCTCGCGACTTCGTCGAAACAGCGGAATGCCTGCGATATCGAACGCATGAAGGATCCGTTAGATTTTTCCGAACAGGGCGTCAAGAATAATCCGATTTTACTGACCGTCCGGATCGTCTAGATTCCGCTGCATCCCCGTGTCCGATTCGAATGGAGACCGCAGTGACAACCGTCGACCAGATTACCCAGCGCCGCCGTGGTGTCGGCCTCATTGCCCACGATCCCGCCCTGTCCGCGGGCGGCTATACGCTCATCGCGCCACAGACGGCCGACGGCAACGTCTATCTCGTCGGCATCGACGGCGAAGTCGCCCATCAGTGGAAGATGCCCGTGCGCCCGGGCCGCCATGCGGTCATCCTCGCGAACGGCAACCTCGGCTACAACGGCAACCATCCGCACTCCGAATCACGTTATGCGCCGTGGTCGATGTGGCACGGCGGCGACTTCTACGAGGTCACGCCGCAAGGCGAAACCGTGTGGCGCTACGAGGATCCCGCGCACCACCACGATGCACAGTGGCTGCCGAACGGCAACCTGCTCTACGCCGCGTGCGAGCCGGTCGACGCCGCGTTCGCGCGGCGCGTGCCGGGCGGCACGCCGCACGGCGACGACGAGGTGATGTATGCGGACGTGATCCGCGAGGTCAACCGGGCCGGGCAGATCGTCTGGGAATGGCATGCGCGCGAACATCTGCGGCCCGAGGATTTCCCGATCGCGGCCGGCTTCGGGCGCTATCACTGGCCGCTCGTCAACGGCCTTGCGGTCGATGCGAACGGCCGCGTGCTGATGAGCCTGCGCACGACGTCGGGCATCATCGGCGTGAATCGCGAAACCGGCCGCGTCGACCTGCGGATCGGGCCCGGCGTCGTGTCGCATCAGCATGCGCCGGTACCACTCGCGAACGGCAACATCCTCGCGTTCGACAACGGCAATTTCCGCCACGGCGCGCACGTCGTGTTCTCGCGCGTCGTCGAGATCGATCCCGCGACGCAGCGTGTCGTGTGGTCGTATGCGGACGACGTCGTGAACCTGTTCTACACGCCGTTCATGGGCAACGCGCAGCGCTTGCCGAACGGCAACACGCACGTCACCGAATCGTCGACGGGCCGGCTGTTCGAAGTGACGCCCGCCGGCGAGGTCGTCTGGGAATACGTGATTCCGTGGTTCGCCGAATACCCGGACGAAGCCGCGCGCAAGACCGGCCCCGGGCAGCTCAACAGCGTATTCCAGACGTTCCGCTACAGCGCCGCGCAACTGCCTTGGCTGCGGGGCTGACCTTCCGTTCACCGCCGGTTTCCGGCGCTCGTCGCCGTTCGCTTCGAAGGGGCCTGCCGTGTCGCACGATCCGATCTCAACACCCGTCGACCCGCGGCTGCCCGCATGGCAGCTCGTGCTGTTCGGGCTGCAGCACGTGTTGTCGATGGCCGCGTCCCCGATCACGGCCGTGTTCCTGATCGCCAAAGTGCTCGCGCTGCCGGCGGAGCTGACGGTCCAGCTGATCGGCGCGACGTTCTTCGCGTGCGGGATCGGCACGCTGCTCCAATCGCTCGGCGCCGGCCCGATCGGCGCACGCATGCCGTTCGTGATGGTGCCCGGCGGCGCACCGACGATGCTGTTCGCCGGCATCGCCGCGCAATCGGGCCTGCCCACGGCAGCCGGCGCGGCGCTGCTCGCCAGCGCGTTCTACTGGGTGCTGCTGCCCGTCTTCACGCGCTGCCTGCGATTCTTTCCGCGCATCGTCGTCGGCGCGATGCTGCTGCTCGTGTCGGTCAACCTGATCCGGATCTACGCGACGATCGTCGTCGGCCAGCCGGGTTCGGCCGATTTCGCTCAGCCGCGCGCGCTCGGTCTCGCGCTGGCGACGATCGTCACCACCGTCGTCGTGGCCGGTGCGTTCCGCGGCACGCTCGGGCGGCTCGCGGTGCTGATCGGCCTGACGGCCGGTGCGACGCTCGGATGGGCGATCGATGCGATGCCCGCGCTCGTCGACGTATGGCGCGGCCCGCTGTTTACCCATCCGGTATGGCTGCCGTTCGGGATGCCGCGCTTCGACGTGCTGGCCGCGCTGCCGCTGCTGATCTTCACCGCGATCTCGATGGCCGAGGCCACCGCGCAGACGGTCGCCGTCGGCGAAACGTGCGGCAAGACGATCTCGCTGTCGCGCGACGTGCCGAAGACGATACGCGGCGATGCGCTGGCGTCGCTGGCCGGCGCGCTGTTCGGCACGCCGCTGATCGTGACCAGCGCCGAGAATATCGGTGTCGTGCAGACGACCGGCGTACGCTCGCGCTACGTGACGGCTGCCGCCGGCGCGATCCTGATCGTCATCGCGCTGTTCGCGCCGCTCGCGCGGCTCGCGTATGCGATTCCGGCCGCCGTGGTCGGCGGCACCGCGCTGGTCGTGTTCGCGATGATCGGCGTCATGGGCATCCGGCTGCTCGCCGGCGTCGACCTGCACGCGCGCGCCAGCCAGTACACGCTCGCGGCCGCGCTCGTCGTCGGCCTTGCACCGATCCTGGTGCCGAACCTGTATCGCCATTTCGGCGCGCCGGTGCAGATCGTGCTCGGCAACGGCATGGCGGCCGGCACGCTCGCGGCCATCGCGACGCAACTGGCGTTCGCTGCATTTGCACGGGTACGCGGACCAGTGAGCACGGGAGCGGTACCTGCGCCTTCGCGCGACGCATGACGGCGACGGCCGGCAGCGCGACACGCGTCCCGCGCACTGACGCGGCGCTTGCAGCGGGCCGGGCGGCCGGAAGGACATCGGGACGATTGCCGGCGTCATCGCGTCCGGCTATAAATCGTGCATGGACACGAATCGCTGGATTCACGACCCCGTTGGCGCCTTCCGCACGTGGCAGGAAACCGCCGCGACCGGCGCCGATCGCCGACCGTTCGCGCCGCGATCGGTCGTGCAGCACGTCGCGATGTTCGAACGGTTCCTGCGTTATCTGATCGCACGGCGCGTGTCGCTGGCCACGTTCGGGCCCGACCACGTCGCAGCCTTCCTGGCGGAACTCGAACGCACCTGCGCGCCCGGCACGTCGACCCGCGTGCGCTACGCGAAGCTGATCGACCGGCTGGGCCGGCATCTGGTCGAAGCCGGCTTGCGCACGATCCATCCGGCCGGCCGGACGACGCGCGATCTCGCATGGCCGGACGGCGAGCCCGAGCCGTGCTATCTGCCGCCCGATGCCGACGCGGCGCTGCAGCGCCATGTGCAGCCTCGAGCGGGCGACACGCCGGCCGACTGCAGGAATCACGCGATCGTCGCGCTGCTGCTTGCCAGCGGCATCACGTCGGCTGAGATCCGCGCGACGAGCTATGACGCGCCCGATCTCGACGCGCGGCCGCCCGCACTATCCTTGCCGCGCGATCGGGCACGGCCGGCGCGCCGAATCGCGCTCGCCGAATTTGCGCTGGCGCCGCTCGCCGCATGGCACGTGCGCTCGGCAGACGCACCGGCGTCGGCATTGCTGTTCCCCGCGCCGCGCGGCGGTGGCGCGATGAACGACATGTTCCTGCTGCTCGTGGTGCGCGACGCGTTGACCGCGATCGGTTTCCGCGCGGCGGACATGAGCCCGCGCGTGCTGCGCAATACGTATGCGCGCCGCCAGTTGCTTGCAGGCCACGCACTTGCCGACGTCAGTTCGATGCTCGGTCTCGTCAGCACGCGAACAGTCACGCGCATCCGGCAGACGCTGCCGCCCGATGCCGCCGCGGACCGTGCCGCACGCGAGCGCTGATTGCGCTCGTGCTCGGCGCGTGCCGTCGGGCTCCCTATTCGCCTGCCGGCGGCTGGATCAGCCGCAGAATCCGGGTGTCGTACGGCGATTGCACGACTTCCGCGATACGGGCCTCGGAAGCGGCCGGATGCAGCGGATTCAGCAGGAAATTGTGCGCGTGCGGCACGACGACGCTTGGCACGCGCAGCAGCGCACTCGGCTGCGTGTGCAGCCACTCGGTACCGGCGCTGCGGGTCCAGTCGACGTTGGTTCGCCAGTCGTCCGGCGCATCGCCCTCCGCGATTTCGGCGATATCGACCGAATCGGCCACCTCGATGCGAAGCAACTGGTATCCGCTCGGTAATTGCGCGACCGTGGCGATTTCAAAATGAACGAGCGTCTCGAGCAGCGCGAGCGCCGGATGCTCGGCGAGATACACGACGGGCTGCCCGGCAAAATGCCAGCGCCCGCCGGCACGCAATCCGCCGATGCCTTTCAGGTCGGCGAAATTGCTGATCCGCCACAGCGTCGTCAAGCGAAGTACCCCTCGTCGATCTGCGTGAGGACTTCCTCGACGAGCCGCGCGCCATGCTCGGTGCTCGCCATGTCGAGCGACGTGCGGCCGCCGAAACGCTGGAGCCCGTTGCGCAGCCATGCCATCGCCTTGTCCTGGTCGCCGAACGTGGCCGTCGCCTGCGCGACGATGCGCGCGAGACGAATCGCCTTGTCGGATTCCTCCTGCGACAGGCGTTCGTGCGCCTGGCGACGATGGCTCAGCGTGCGACGCGGAATGATGAAGGCCAGTTCGTCCGATTTCAGCCCGCGCTCGGACAGACGGTCGATCACCGAGACGTCGACGCGTGCGCTCGCCAGTTCGGCAAGATCGGCCCCCGATCGGACACGGATCGCCAGCAGCTGTTCGAGAATCGTGAATTCGGCCTGGCGCGGATGCGCGACGCCCGAAGGATGGAAAGCGATGGTGCTCATGATTCTCTCCCGGCAATTTGCCCAACCATTATAGGCGTTTTGCCAGAAACTTGCGGAAGGCGGATGATGAGCGCGCCTGAGCCGCTCGCCAGGGTGCCTGCGAAGGCGGGAGCGACATGACTCACCTGCCGGGAGACAGGCTTCCGTGACCGCGAATCGAAGATTCGCCCGGGAGACGTGATGCAGTCATTCAGTATATAAAGTCCCGATAAACATCGTACGGTTGTCACGTAACAACTTTTTAACTGGCTTCATTTGCTCCCATTTCGCCGCTTCATCCTTCCGGACAAGGTCGAGCACACACCGGCACGGAGAATATCGGGCACGTTATGAAGTATGGAAGCCATTGGAACGCTCGTATCGGTAGAAAATCCGGCGGTGTAATGAATCGCGCCCCCATATACGGCTACCTTTTCGCCTGCGACGCGGCGGATGCCACTACACCAACCCGCCCCGCTGGACTCGACGACGCCGCCAGCCGTACCCGTGTCGCCGCGACGCGCGCACCACAAGTCGGCCTGGGCTTCGCACAGTTGCCGACTTGACGTGAGGGATGCCCTTCGACACCCCGGCGATCCGACGCGCGCTGTTGTCCAACGACGTCGACCGAACCCCGTTCGCCGCTGACCGTCGGAAAGCGCGCAAACATCAGCGTCTGCTTGCCGATTGCCGAGATGGTTTCCGCCCTCGTTTATCGGCCGATCTTGTCCGCTACGGCCAACGTGCCGTACACGCCAACACCCTTCGCATGCATGCGCTGCTCCGGGATCACTGCGCGATCAGCCAGATATCCCACAACCGCGCGAGGTCGCCCGGGCCGGCCGTATGAATATTGGCGTTGTCGCCCGCAGTCGCGCCATTCGCGTGGGTAAGCGGTCGATCGTGCGATTTGCCATACATGATCGCACTCCTGAATATGCTACGAGCCACGCTACACGCACGATCTCCGCTCAGCACCCGGACGTGCACCGTCCCGCGAGCAATTAGCCGGCCCACGCAGACGACCGGATCACGCTGCAGAAATTTCCCGCGTGGAAATGCGGATCCTTGTCTGCGAGCACGTCGGCCTTCACATTGCCGAACGTCGTGTCGGGCTTGTGCTTGATCCCGTCGTAGAACGCCTGAATGATGTCTTCCTTGAAGTGCGGCGTACGCGGATGCGCACGGACGACAGCCTCACGCTCGACATCGCTGTATTCCGGATACGTCAGGCCCAGCACGTCCATCTCGACGCCGGCGGTAACGAGTGCGATCACCGGATGCATGTGCTGCGGGATGCCCGGCGTGGTATGCAGCGCGATCGAGGCCCACACGACGTCGATCTCCTGCTGCGAGATGCCCTTGCCCTTCAGGAAATCGCGGGCGGCGTTGGCGCCCGTCCACCTCGAAACGCTCGCACGCGCTGCTATGTTTGTGCGTGAGCCCGAGGTCGTGGAACATGCAGCCGCAGTAGAGCAGTTCGGGATCGTATTTCAGCCCGCGCCGCTGGCCCGCGAGCGCCGCGAAATAGAACACTCGACTGGAATGATGGAACAGCAACGGCGACGCGGTGGCTGAAATGGCGAAGCATGCGGGCATGAGCCCGCGCCACTTCGCACGGCTGTTCCGCGCGGAAGTCGGCATGACGCCCGCCGCATGGGTCGAGGCGACCCGCATTTCGGCCGCCCGCCACCTGCTCGAGAACGGCCACGACACGCCGAAACAGGTCGCAGCGAAATGCGGCTTCGCGAATGTCGATACGCTCAGGCGGTCGTTCACCCGGCACGTCGGGATCACGCCTGCCGAATACCGGAAACGGCAGGCGGTCCTGGTCGAGTGACGCGGCGGTGTGTCTGCGATACGGCATGAACGATATCAACGGCCTCGTTCAAATATTTCGGAATGCAATTTAACTGATCGTCGTGTGGCCGCGGCCGATCGACGACATCGCCCCACTCGCGGCTCCCTCCGCAGTCCCTATCACGCGCCGGACAGCCTCGCCATCATCAGACAAAACGCCAGCCACCCCGGATCGTTTACCCAGTTGCAATAATGATTCGCTGGAACGCGTATTTCCGACCGGTAACGTGATCGCTACGATGCAATCAACCGCTGAACGCAACAAGCGAAGCGCGAAATCAATGAAACCGGAGGTCATCATGAAGTCGTTCATCTACGCTGTCGTCGCCGCAACTACCCTGTCCGCCTCGTACGGCGCATTGGCACAATCGAACCCGTCGGGCCAGTTGACGCGTGCCCAGGTGCGTGCGGAACTCGTCCAGCTGGAACAGGCCGGCTACAAGCCGGAGGTCTCCGATCAGTATTACCCGCGCGCGCTGCAGACCGCACAGGCCCGTGTGACGAACGCCGATGAAACCGGCTACGGCGCGCAAGCCTCCGCCGGCGTACGCGCCGGCCGCGCGATCGCAGTCAAGCAGGACGGCCGCGACTCCGTGTATTTCGGCCAGTAAGCCGGACACGCGCCCGCGTATTCCGATACGCGCGCAGCAAACGAAACACCCCGCTCCCGTTCATCGGGGCGGGGTGTTTGCGTTCCGGTCGTCCGCTTCCGGAACGGATTGCGCGCCCCGATCGATGCGATCTTGCGGATCGCGTGCGACGCGGCTCCGTTCACGCCGGCAGCCGGTGTTTGCGCATAGAATGGCCGCGTGGTCGGTGCCGGCCGAAACGAACGCGAGCAGAACCACGACGCCCGGCCTGTCCGATCGTCGCCGCGCCCGCAGGCCGGCCCCGATGCCGCACTCATCGCATTTTTCGAAAAGGAGCGGTTTCATGTCTCAAACATCCGGTTCCATGATCACGTTTCGACGCCCGGACGGCCAGGAACTGCAGGGCTATCTCGCCACGCCGGCAAAGACCGAAGGCGCGCCCGCGGTCGTCGTCATCCAGGAGTGGTGGGGGCTGAACGATCAGATCCGCGGCGTCGCGGATCGCCTTGCGCGCTGCGGCTACTTCGCGCTCGTGCCCGACCTGTATCGCGGCAAATCGACGGTCGAGGAAGAGGAAGCGCACCATCTGATGACCGGGCTCGATTTCGGCGACGCGGCTTCACAGGACATTCCGGGCGCCGTGACGCATCTGAAGACGCTTGCCTCGCGTGTCGCGGTGACGGGTTACTGCATGGGCGGCGCACTCACGCTGCTGTCGCTGCAATTCGCCGATGCGGACGCGGGCGTCACGTGGTACGGCTTCCCGCCGCTCGACTACCTCGATCCGGCGAAGCTCAAGGTGCCGCTGATGGGCCACTGGAGCACGCAGGACGCGTTCTTCGCGATCAACCAGGTCGATGCGCTCGAAAAGAAGCTGACCGATGCGAAGGTCGATATCGAATTCCATCGCTATCTCGCGCATCACGCGTTCGCGAATGAAACAGCCGTCGGCCCCGGCCGCATCGCCGGCACGCAGTACGATCCGGTGTGGTCGCAAATGGCGTGGGATCGCACGCTGACGTTCTTCGGCCGCACGCTTTGGGAAAAGCAGGGGTAACGTAACGCCGCGTCCAACGCGAGCGGCTACGCAGGTTGCGTAAAAAGAAACGCCACGGATTTTCATCCGTGGCGTTTTCGTTTTCGCGTACGGCAGCCTCCGCGAACAGGGGTCGTGGCTTGCCCCTGCCCTTGGCCTTGCTTACCCGTCAGCCTTCGAGCGAGTTCTCGAACGGCAATGGCCGCGACCGCGATCGACCTGTTCGCAGCGCGGGATACGCTCGCGCAGGCGAAGGCGGAACTGCCCGAGCGGCGCGGCGGCCGGCCGTATGCGTGCCCGATTCCGGACGATGTCGCGCTGCCGTTCCGCCGTTGACCGGTGGCACCGTCAAGCGAGCGCGGCTGGTGCAGCCACGCTGACGTCGACGCGCTTCGGCAGGACGCCGGCCTGGTAGAACACGTCGGCGATACGCTGCTGATACGCGAGCGTGTCACGCGTGACGGGCTCGACACCGAAGCGCGCGCGGCGAAACGCGAGCGCAACCGCCGGCTCCGGAATCCCCCACAGCTTCGAGAACTCGGCCGCGCCCTGCGCGCGGTTCGCATCGAGCCATCGCTGGACCGCCGTCAATTCCGACACGGCCGCATCCAGCACGTCGGCATTGCGTTGTGCATACGTGCGCGACGCAAAGTAGTAGCCGCGATTCTCGACGAGACCGGTGCCGTCCGCGACGATGCGCGCGCCGAACGCCTGCTGTACCACCGCGAGAAACGGATCCCAGATGATCCACGCATCGACCGATCGATTCTCGAACGCGGCGCGCGCATCGGACGGCGACAGCCAGACCGGCGAGATGTCGGCATGGTTGAGCTTCGCGGCCTGCAGCAACCGAACCAGCAGGAAGTGCGTGTTCGATCCCTTCACCAGCGCGATGCGCTTGCCACGCAGGTCCGCAAAGGTCCTGACCGGCGAATCCTTCGCGACCACCAACGCCTCGGCTGAAGGGCCGGCCGGCGTCTGCGCGTAATAGACGAGCGGCGCGCCGGCCGCGAGCGCGAAGATCGGCGGCGCCTCACCGACATCGCCGAAGTCGATCGATCCCGCGTTCAGTGCCTCGAGCTGCGGCGGCCCTGACGGAAACTCGGTCCACGTGACGGTCACGCCGAGTGTCGCGAGCTTGCTTTGCAGCGTACCGCGCGCCTTCAACAGGCTGAGCGGCCCTTTCTGATAGCCGATGCGCAACGTACGCGCGCCGGCCGTGCTCGTCAGCGCGAAGCCCGGATGCGCGGCGGCGCCCGCCGCGATCGCCAGGCCGGCATGCAGGAACCTGCGGCGGGTTGTGGAGTGTTGGTCTGCCATGTCGTATCGGGTTCGATGAAGAGGATGCAGCTTGGCGCACGCATGCGATGAAGCCGGTCGGACCGATTCTAGGGCGTCGGCACCACGCACCGAACCAACGATGTTCGATATCGAAAGCAAGCGCTTTCATAAGGGCACGCCGGTTACCCGGGCGTCATTGCCCGGGCCGGGCGCGAGGATGGCCGATATCTCCGCCAAATAGAGGACTGCGTATTACTTGTTTGATTGACGCACCGCCTCGTGCTCACACGCCGACGGTACAACCTCAGGACTTGCAGGAAGCGTGCAGCGCAGCCTCGTCGGTGGCCAGCATTTCGGGCACGCATTCGCGCAGGAAATCGACGAATGTGCGGATCTTCGCATCGAGATACTGGCGCGATGCGTACAGTGTGTAGACCGTCAGCTTCTGCAACCGGTAGTCGGGCAGCACACGCACCAGTGCGCCGCTCGCCAGCGCGGGCAGCGCCGACGACATCGGCAGCGAACCGATGCCGAGGCCGGCGCGCAATGCGGCGCCGAGCGCGTCGGCGATGTTCACCTGGAAATCCGGCGACGGCAGGTCGAACGTCTCGGGACCGTCAGGGCCGTGGAGATGCCAGCGATCGCGCGGAAATACCGGCGTGACGATCTGCAGGCACGCATGGCCGTCGAGCTCGCGCACCGTGCGCGGCGTACCGCGCTCCTTCAGATACGCGGGCGACGCGCACAGCACGCTGTGCACCTCGCCGAGCCGCTGCGATACGAGCCCTGAATCGGGCAACTCCGTCGCGCTCAACTGCAGCGACACGTCGTAGCCTTCGTCGATGATGTCGGGCACGTGCTGCGACAGCGTCAGCTCGACCGCGACCGATGGATAGCGCTGCCGGTATCGCACGACCGCGGGCACCACGTAGGCCTGGCCGAAGCTCGTCGTCGCATGGACATGCAGCCGTCCGGACGGCTTTGCCTGTGCGTCGGCCGCCTCGGATTCCGCTTCTTCGATATAACCGAGGATACGCTGGCAGCGGTCGAGATAGCGCTGCCCGGCGTCGGTCAGCGCGATGCGGCGCGTGCTGCGGTTGAGCAGGCGCGTGCGCAGATGCGTTTCGAGCTGCGCGACCGATCGCGATGCGTAGGCCGTCGTGATGTCCAGGCGCTGGGCCGCGCTCGTGAAGCTGCCCTCCTCCGCAACCCGGACGAAAATGCGCATCATCTGTAACGTGTCCATCGACCTGTCCCCGGGATTGAGATCACGTCGCGCCACCGTGCGGCCATGGTGCCGACAGCTCCGGCGCAGGCCGGTCTGGCGCGAATTGTGCGGAACAGTACAGCAGCGGTGCAGACGTGTCCAGTTCGCCGTACGCGGCGTGATCCGGACGCCGAAGCGTGTCGCCGTGCCGCCGTGCGCGATGGATGGCCCGAGCGGATACACGACCGGTCGCGCCGGCACACGAACTGCACCGAATCGGCAAAAACTGCCCGACGACCACGGTGCCGCCCCGCGATTCACCGCATGCATGACGCCTCAGGCCGTGGCTGCGGCATCGAACGGATTACGCAACACGATCGTGTCGTCGCGCTCCGCACCGGTCGTGATCATCGATACCGGTGCGCCCGCGACCGCTTCGATGCGCGCAATGAAATCCTGTGCGACGCGCGGCAGCGCCGCACGTTCACGTACCCCTTTCACGGTGCCGCGCCAGCCGTCGAACCGCTCGTACACCGGCCTCGCGCGCGACTGTGCCTCGTGGCTCGCGGGCAGATGATCGACCCGCACGCCATCGAGTTCGTAGCCGACACACAGCGCGATCGACTCGAAACCGTCGAGCACGTCGAGCTTGGTGAGCGCCAGCGAATCGATACCCGAGATCCTGACGGCCTGACGCAACTGCGCGGCATCGAGCCATCCGCAGCGGCGCGGCCGGCCGGTATTCACGCCGAACTCCTGCCCGCGCGCACGCAGCGTTTCGCCGGTCGCGTCGGACAGCTCGGTGAGGAACGGGCCGCCGCCGACCCGCGTCGCATACGCCTTGGTGACGCCCAGCACGTGGCCGAGCCTCGACGCACCGAGCCCCGTACCGGCCGCCGCCGCCGATGCAACGGTACCGGACGACGTCACGAACGGGTACGTGCCCCAGTCGATGTCCAGCATCACGGCTTGAGACCCTTCGAACAGGATGCGCTCGCCGCGGTCGGTCGCATCGTTGAGATCGGCCCAGACGGGGCGCACGAACGGCAGGATCCGCGGCGCCAGATCGACCAGCGTCGCCAGCATCGTGTCGCGGGAATACTCGTCGAGCCCCAGGCCGCGGAACCACGCGTTGTGATGGTCGACGAGCACATCCAGTTTGGCGGCGAGCTGGCCCGGTTCCGCGAGATCGCCGACGCGCAGCCCGCGACGCCCGACCTTGTCCTCGTAGGCCGGCCCGATCCCGCGCAGCGTGGTGCCGATCGGCTCGCGACGCAGACGCTCCTGCGCCTGGTCGATCGCGCGGTGTATCGGCAGCACCAGCGTCGCGTTCTCGGCGATCGACAGGTTGTCCGGCGTCACCGACAGCCCGAGCTCGGCCACCCGCCCGATTTCCGCGAGCAGCGCTTCCGGATCGAGCGCCACGCCGTTGCCGATCACGCCGCGCTTGCCGCGCACGACGCCGCTCGGCAGCAGCGCGAGCTTGTACGTCTTGCCGCCGACGACCAGCGTATGACCCGCGTTGTGGCCGCCGTTGTAGCGTGCAACGAGATCGGCCTGTGCCGCCAGCCAGTCCACGACGCGCCCCTTGCCTTCGTCGCCCCATTGGGCCCCCACGACCACCACGTTCGGCATGCTACGTACTCCATGTGAGAAATTCAGACAATCGTTCGGCCGAACCGGCCGTTTGTATGCCATATTGGCGGAGCTTAAGCACCCGATCAAACGATAAAACCTGAACCATCGTGTCAGTAAATCTCACACGAACCATGCAATGGCCCGACGACTCCCTCCGCTGAATTCGCTGCGTGCATTCGAAGCCGCCGCGCGCCTCGGTAGCTTCACGCTGGCCGCCGACGAACTATGCGTGACGCACGGCGCGATCAGCCGGCACGTGCAGCAACTGGAGACGTGGCTCGGGCGGCCGCTGTTCGAACGCCACAACCGACGGGTCGAGCTGACCGATTCGGGCCGTGCGTATCTCGCCGAGGTCGGGGCGTCGTTCGACCGGATCGCGCTCGCCACCGCGCAGCATTTCGGCCATGCGCAGCCACGCGTGCTGCGCGTGAGCGCCCCCGCGACGTTTTCGTTGCGCTGGCTGGTGCCGAAGCTGTCGTCGTTCCAGGTCGCCCATCCGGCTATCGAGGTGCGGCTGTCGACGTCGAACGAGCCGATCGACAAGCTGCGCGACAGGGTCGACCTGATCGTTCGCGGCGGCCCGCAGGCCATCGACGGATACGTTGCAGAGGAATTCCTGTCCGAAGTCCGGCTACCGGTGTGTGCGCCGAAGCTGCTGGAGGGGCGGCCGTTGCATGCGCCGGCCGATCTCGCCGGCTTCACGTTGCTGCACGCGGCCACCTATCCCGGCATGTGGCCCGAATGGCTCGCGGCGGCCGGACAGCCGAATCTCGTGCCGCGCCACTCGCTCACGCTCGAGCATTTCTACCTGACGCTGCAAGGGGCGCTCGACGGGCTCGGCGTCGCGATGGGGCCGATCGCGCTCGTCGCGGACGACATCGCCGAAGGTCGGCTCGTGCAGCCGTTCAGCGAACCGGCGCTGCCGCCGTGGCGCTACTTCACATACGTGGCTTCGGCACGCGCGAACGACGAAGCGGTGCGGGCGTTCAAGGACTGGCTGAAGATGACGGGAAATGCGGCAGCGCCCGGCGGGCGGAACTGACTGGGTCAGTGTGCGGGAGGGCGTGCGCCAAGACATGCAGGAATGCGAATCAAATAACGCAAGCGTATCGATTGCGTTTTCCCTCGTCGATACCAGGAATGTGGTTTTCGATGTGCGCCGTGAGATCACGACGCACGCGGCAAGCCGCGGATCGAACCGTGGCTTGCCGCCGGCCGACGCTTACTGACCAGCGCCGGCAGCTTTCTTCTCCGCGTTCTGCAGGTTCTGCGGATAGTTAGGATCGTTGGCCGCCGGCTTGTAACCGGCATCTTCGAGTTTCTTCAGCTCGGCGGTGTTCTTCGCACGTGCAGCCTTGTGCTCCGCCCTGCGTTGGGCCCTGGCCGCCTTGCGTGCCTGGCTCTTCGCTGCCTTCGCGTCCTGTGCCGCGGGCGCGCTGGCGTCGGTCTGCGCAAACGCGGGAACTGCCGAGCCGAACAGGAACGCGGCTGCAGTAGCAGCCAGCGTGAGTTTTCTGATCTGGATTCGCATCGCTGAACTCTCTTATCTGGTTTATCACGGATTGAAAGACCATCGAGATACCGCCCCTGACCCGGTCGGTTGTCATGCCGCGTTCGGGACCAGTGCATCATAACCGCGCCGCGAAAAATGTGGCGTCAACGTGCAAGCGCAATTGGGATACACGTATGGGAGAAAACGTGGGGGGCCGCTTGACTGTCACAGGCAGGATGAACTGTGTCGTGCGTGTCGGCACGCGTGCTGAGCGCGCGGTGGCGGAGACGGGAAACGGTCGGTGCCCCGTGCTTCAGTGCCGAGGATGGGCCATGTCCGCGCGGTGCAGTGTGATGTGCGTTACCCATGACTGTTTCATATACGGTGCCGCCGGCACGCTCACGCTTGATGCGACCGTTATCAGATCAATCACGATCACAGCATCAGCAGTCGAACTGTGTGCCGCGTTGCCAGTCGCCGCGGTTCAAGCGACGGTTCCTCCCATAAACGACCACGATTCGGTTTTACGGTAATCAGGGCATGCGCGATCGAATCGCCGCAGCGCCCAGCAATCGCTCCGGCAACCAATCACCGCGCTGTGATGCCAAGCGTTACCCGAGCCCGTATCACTCGTCGCCGCGCGGTCCTGTGGCCCGTATGACGAAAGGTGTGGACACGTTGCGCGCGGTGAAGAAATCGGCGGGAATCACTTCACGGCTACGCCGACGGTACAGCACCGAGGTCGCCACGCTGGTTTGGCGATCGTGGCACGTTGGGTCGTGATGTCGCGGCAATGCTTGTGACCCGTCCGATTCCGCTCTGGAACGTATCGCGCAACATGCGCGGATCACAGGATTTTCATTCCGCGGTTTTGGCCGCCGGGAATTCAGGCGGGAGTCGCTGCCCGCACAGCATGCCGATTCCTGCGGCCTCGTCTGGTTGGTGAGCTTTTACGGGATCCGGAACTATCGGAAGGTGAGAATGTTCGGGATCATTGCTCGAATTCGATTGCGGTGAGCTTCGCGGTCGCCCGCATCTTCACGTTGGTTCACGGCATGCACCAGATCGACCCAAGAGCCGGCGACGCGTGACCCACCGGGTCCATCTATGGGAAGCCGTTCCCGGGCCTCTCCTCGTGAGACGGACGCACAGCATTGAACTTGGGTTGGTCGCTCCAAAGGTAGAAAGTTGGAAGATCACGGAGGCAGCAAATCGACTGGCGTCGATTTCCTCTGTGTACAGGCCACAGGCTAAATTTGACGAGATGCGTGGGCGGGCAATCGGAAAAACTTGTCCATGGACAGGGAAGCGTGAGTGCAAAAATCCCTTCGCCTGCTGTCCCGGATGATTTCAAGCTGCTGTGAACGAAACCACAGAGATTCGTGTTTTCGGAACGCTGATCTGCTTTGCCGGTTGGGAACAGGTGCTGGCGAGGTTACGGCGCCGGGTTTTGGGTCCCATAAATGGGAACCTGTGCCTGGAAACGGCACTTTCTTCCCGTTTTTCTCCCATAGGTTTCTACGTTTCAACCGATGTGAGTGGGTGCTCACCTCTTCTGGAAGCCTTGTCGGGCCTGGAGCCAGTGTCGATCGAGGAACCAAGTCATTGTTTTCAGGCTTGAATCGACGGTTTGAGTTGTCTGGGACACCACAGACGGCTACCCATTGGTAGCGGTTTATGGGGTTCGTCTTTCTGCGGAAGCGCACGTGTGTTTACATCTTTTGTTAACCACGTTTACTTCTTTAACTACTTTTAGACGGCTCACAGCCTTATCTGACAAGGGTTTGATGGGTGTTCGGTACCCATTTATGGGAGCACAGGTGTAAGGGGCTGGGGGTTAAGGTCTGTGGATTTGGGGTTTGGGGTACCGCGTTGTGGGGAATCGGGGTTGTGGATATGGGGCAAGCGTACCCGGTTATGGGAAATCGGCCCGGAAACGCGTTGGGTAGTCGTCTATGGGAATGCCTGTAGGTAGCCTTTTATGGGGCGCTTTTTTTGATCCGTGGATGCCGGGTCACACAGTGTTTTTTCTCGGGTAGCCGGTTATGGGGCGCCTTAAAGGTAGCTGGTTATGGGTAGCATTTGGGTCAGCTCGGTTGCGTGCCACCACGATTCCCTATGGCTGGTTCCCATGGACAGGATCGATGGCACCAACAGGTAACCTTTTATGGGGAAACCAACGGGTTGCCGTTTATGGGAGCGATGTCTGCCTTCAAGGCCAAAATCACCGCAGTCAACGCTACCGAAGCGGGTCGATAGGTACCCTCCTGTGGGAATCGGCAAAGGTAGCAAGTTATGGGAACAAAACAGGTCTGTGCTGCAGAGCATCACGAATTCGCGAACCGATCTCGAATCCGCACGTTTGCTTCCCATGGATGGTTACCTCGGCCGGGGCAAATCTCATGCCGGGTTTCCGTGTCCAGGCATGAAAGGTAGCGGCTTGTGGGAAGCATTTTTGACGAAAGGTAGCTGGATATGGGGTTCCGCACAGATCGTCTGATCGTAAATTTTCTTTTTGTATCATAAAGTTATGAGCGATAGTGCAAGTAAAGCTGGAACAAGGGCGTTGCTCGTCGACGTGAAAAGGTATAAAGTCCTCTCTCACCAAGGTCACCTTATCCGGACATTACGATGCCGCGCAAGCCCGCAAGCAAAGGCTCAGACAAACAGGTTTCGCTGTTTCAGACACCCGAGCCTCCCGACTTGCTGCGCAAGGCGGTCCAGGCGATTCATATCGCGCCCAAGTCCGGAAAGATCGGTCTGCAGCAGCGCAAGATGTTCAGCTCGCTGATCAAGAACGCGCTTCGACAGGAGGCGTTCGAGCCAGGCCGGACGAGCTTCTCGATCTCGATTGCGTCGCTTTCGCACGAGAGCGGGTTGAACAGCAACAACACGAAGTACGTGAAGGACACGGTCAACTCGCTGATCAGTACCGTCGTCAACTGGGACTATCTGGCCGCGGATCGGTCGACAGTCTGGAAAGCATCGGGCCTGCTCGCCGGCGCGGAACTCGAGCAATCGGTGCTGAAGTACAGCTTCTCCGACCAGATTCGCAGCGAGTTGCTCAACCCCGAGATCTACGCACTGATCGATATGCGGATCGCCCGCGAGTTCCGGCGGTCGCACTCGCTCGCGTTGTGGGAAAACACGGTGCGCTATGAGGGGATCGGCATCACCGCGAAAATCCCGCTACCGAAATTTCGTGACCTCATTCTCGGCCAGGACAAGGCGTCGCAGTCGTACAAGGAATACAAGCTGTTCAAGAGCAAGGTCCTGGTGCCGTGCATTCAGGAGGTGAACGAAGTTTCGGATCACACGCTCGAGTTGATCGAACACAAGTCCGGCCGGAGCGTGGAGGCGGTCCAGTTCAAGGTGACGCGCAAGCAGAGCACCGATACGGTCGAGGACGGCGACGTCAAGAACGAAGCGCTGGTCGAGGAGGTCGCCAAGTTCGGCATCCCGCGTTCGGAAGCGCGCCGGCTGATTACGCAATACGGTGTGCAGCGTATCAAGGCGGCGATTGCCTATACGCTCAATCGGACTACGAAGAAGAATGCGGCCCCGGTCGATAACGTGGCCGCCTATTTCCGCAAGGCGCTGACGCACGGCTACACGCTGTCCGACGGGCAGGGAACGGAGGCGGCCGCGCCGGCGAAGGAATCCGCGCAGAGCAAGCAGGAACAGATTCGCGACAAATATCTGGCAGCAAAGGTCGAGGAAGCCGGCGCGTATTTCCGCGAACTGGAGATCGACGACCAGACCAAGCTGATCGAGCGTTACAACGAGACGGTGGCAGGCTCGAAGGACCTCACGCTGTCGCCGAAGAAGAAGGCGAGCAAGCTCGCGCAGACCAGCTTCTTCCGATGGCTCGCGCTGGATACGTGGGGCGAACCGACCTCGGACGACTTGCTGGAATTCCTGCTGAAAAGCAGTCTCGCAGGCAACTGAACAAGGCCTCGCGGCCGGTGTGCGTCGCGAGCCGGACATTGTCGTCCGGCTTCGCGGTGCACACCCGGATGCGAGGCCTTCTGCTTTTCGCGCGTTACTGCTGCGCGGCCGTTGCCAGCTCGGCAACGTACGCGTCGATGACGGTCTTGAGCTTGTCGGCGAGCGCCTCCTGGTGCGATGCGTCGACGCCCTTGAGTTGCAGATCCAGGCGTCCGTCCGGATAGGTCTTCAACTGGCCGATCGCTCGCGATTCGAGCGCGAAATCGTGGCGAACGCTGTAGCGCGTGCGCCCCGCTTTCTTGCTGCTGTCGCTCTGTGCACGCAGGAAATTCTCCAGATCTCGAACCGATTTTTTCCGGTCGATCACGGCCGTCAACAGCCGGTCGGCCGTCGGCTCGCCCAGGCGTTCGAAGATCAGCTTCAGGAAGTACGCCGCCTGCAGGCCGACCACGTCGTTCGCGCTCGCCATCCGTTCCAGGAGGGTGTTCGGGAGCGCGTTGAGCGACAGCGTCTTGCTGATCGAAGCCTTGTCCTTGCCGATTTTTTCCGCCAGCGTGTTCTGGTCGGAAAAGACCTTCTCGTCGAGGAGACGCTTCCACGCGACCGCATCGTCGAAGATCGTCTGGCGTTCGTGGTCGTGGTTCGCGCGATACGCGATCGTGTAGAGCTGCTCGGGCGTGTGATCCGTGCGGAACGTGGCGTTGATGGTTTCATCGCCGTTGATGCTCGTCGCGCGGAGCCGACGTTGCCCGTCGATCACCACGAGCTTGCCGGGAAACTCAGGGAGTCGCGTAACCTTGATCGGCTCGATCTGCCCTTCCCGTTTCAGCGTCAGGGCGAGCTCGTGCAGGCTCGACTCGGAATAGAACACCCGCGGGTTGAACGGATTCGGAATGCAATCCTTGACCAATACTTTCTGAGGCGCGCCAAGATCCGGCGTGCCGGGGGGCGTCGCTGCAGCCGGGGCGCTGATGGGCGCTGTCTCGCCGACGACGTTCGGTGCGATCGCCGGTTCGGGCAGTCGCGTTTCGAGAGCCGCATTTTCCTGTGCGAGCCCGCGCAACAGGCCCGCTGCGAGATGCAGGTTGCCGGTCGGCTTCTTGTCTTTCGAAGTGTCCTTAGCCATGGGCGGCTCCGGTAGCGCGCGTCGACGCGATGTATTGGGCCATTTCCGTGACCAGCTTTTCGATTTCCGCCCGGGCTTCCTTCAGGCCCTTCAGGTATCGATTGTGGTGGTGGATCGTGGTGCCGAGCGCAAATGTCTGACGGTAGACCTCGCGTTGCGCGATCTGGCTGTCGAGCAGATGCTCCCCTATTTCTTCAGCTCTTAAAATTTTTAAAATTTCTTCACGCATTTTAGTTTTTCCATTAACACTATTCAGCATTAATGCGGAAGAAAGATTCGGGTTACGGACGGATCGCATCGACTCGATCATGCGGATCATCGCGACGGTGCTGTAGAGGTCGGCCGGCGACGGCGATAGCGGCACGAGGCAGAAGTCGGCGACCTCGAGCACGGAGGCAATTCGCGGGTCTTCGAGGTTGCCAGGACAATCGACAACAATGACGTCGAAGTTCGCGTCCTGTTTCTTGATCTCGCCGCCGATGCCGCGACCGGCAGGGGCCAGAGAAAGAACCGTCATCGGCAACGTGTTCTCGCCACTCGTCACCCACCGGACGGACGTGCCTTGAGGGTCGGCATCGATCAGGGCGACTTTGTTGCCGCCGGCTTCGAACGCAGCGGCGATATTGACGGAGATGGTTGTCTTTCCAGTTCCACCTTTTTGATTGCTGACGGCGATCTTGAAAGCCATTAAATCCCTCCACGGAGTTTTGCGTAATATATGCAATTATTATCAAAATGTCCAGAAAACCCTTCGTTGAGATGTATGTTTTGGTGATCGATGCGGTTGTCACGTGACAAGTGGGCCGAATGGCCAACGAGTCGTCGCGACTGGTGGTCGAGTAAAAATAAAATTGGCGATCACGATTGAAAAGTACGTACGAAGATCGAGAGAAAATTCGACGCATTTCAATGTTGAGGGTGGCGTTAGCGAGTGGCGAGAGGCTGCTGATCTCGTATTGTTCTTGATAGAACTCGTCGGAGCTGCAATCAATCAATTCCTAGGGCATTGCTGGAAAACTCAGTTGTCACGTGACAAGCAGCAGGGATTTGCTCCTTCTCAACGGAATCCGGCGTCAGGAAATCTTTGATTCAATCGAGCTTCCGGTTACGGCGAAATCATTTCGACGCCCGAAATTCTGTCTTTAGCTCGGTGCGACTAACTCGCGCGCGATGAGTTGTCACGTGACAATCGATTCAGAACTGAAGACGGCGTCAGTGAGGAATCGTCTCTCAGGATGCTTTGTGATCGGACTCCATTGAACGTGAATAAGTGGCTCGTGAACGATGAGATGCGCTACCGGTGGCTCGTCTCGAAATGCACTTTTCTGGGCGAGTTCGCTGGCGTGTTGTCACGTGACAACTGAAGTGTTGTATCGGGGGGCTTCCGTGACGAAGTGCCGGGTTACGCCCATGTCAGGCGGCGGGCATCTGTGTCGAAGAGTCGGAGCTATCAGTTGGTCTCCAGACCGTGGGCCTTTATCGCTGACTAGTCGCAATCATGCGTCAGCGGAATGGTTGCTGGGCTACGCACGCGAATGTATATCATCGGTCATCCTTGATATGGCCCCATTTATGTGAAGTGTTCAGATCACGTTCGTCGCATGTGTTGGCTGGCGGGGGAGGGTATAGGCTTTGTCACGCGTACCTCTGAGTTGCGACCAGTGCAGCTGGGAGCTTCCGCGCTCAACTACCCATCAGGGGGCCCGATTTGCGACAAACTTCGATGTTGAAGACCCTACGTCAACTCAAACGGGCCGGATCGTGAAACATTTGCGAGAAATCCGGTGTTCGTTGAAATCCTTATGTGGCAATGAGTTGCGCTATATTCTTCATGTTGTTTCACGCAAAATCGACGAGATCATCCGTGTAAATAGGGGCGCATGATCATTTCGCATGCTTCGCTCCGACGCTGGCGCAAATCCCCGTGAATCGTATTAATATACACGTAATATGTAGTATTTGATATGTTTTTGGCTGATCTGATGCCGCAGACACATCGAACTGCGGCGAATCAGTTGGATGTGCAGTGACGATCTATCCACGCGAGTTGTCACGTGACAACGCACACTCTAGTCGCACAAATCGTTGGATTGCGGCGTGGCGCGTGATTCCCAGCACTCGAGAGCTAGCGGCGAGCGTCAGGAAGACATTCAGAAGACTCAATTGCGAACGGGTAAAGTCCTCATCAGCTAACGAGGTTGGTATGAGGCGACTTGTCCCTAGTCGACGGAGGCTTGCGAGTTCGGATACAGATCCGACGTCGCGAGGTGCCCACGCACCGTTCTGTACTCAAATTGAAATTCGCAGGCGACCCGCCGAGTAATCCATTCGGAGCTGGCAACCAGCACGTATCCCGCTGCGCTCGTCTGGCTCAACCAGATCGACCGGGTCGATACTTCACGCGTGCAAGGTCGATCCGTCCATTCTGCGGATACCACCAAACGCGGCATCCTGAATCTCCGGTACCGCCCCAGTGACGCATAAGTTGCGACCACAGGCAGAACAACATCCGCTCCCCTTCGCAGGCTATCGATATCTCTCCTCGGAGAATTACCGATCAGCCGGCTATATTCCCGATTGAACCGAGTCGGGCTCGCATATCCGACCCTGAACGACGCCGACGCGGCGTCGAGCCGCTCGGGACGCATCAGCCGACGCGCTTCGTTGAGCCGTATCCATTTCTGGTACTGCCGCGGACTTTTGCCAGTGAGCGGGCGGAAGTGGTGGTCGAAGGTCGAACTGCTCATTTGTACCTGCACCGCCAGATCGTCGACGTACGGGTACGCCGGCAACGCGCCTGCCGGAGTCGCGGCATTGCCGCGCTCCGGGAAAAATGTGCAACGACCGCTGGGTCTACTTCGTCGCCTGCGATGCGCAAAGCGGCCAGCGGCGCGATGTCTTGGCAACGGACGTCACGCGTTCGTCGACCGTGCGCCACCACCGCTCGCCGCGGTGCGGCTCGTCGAGTGCGAGGCGCTCGCCCATCCTGGGCGTCGACAGTTCGACGCCGCGCACGATCGCGAGCGCCGTGACGCGTTCGAACGGCTCCTGCCAACGATGCATCGCGAGATCGAACGTGCCGTTGTGGATCGGGACCAGCCAGCGTCCGCGCAAATCGATGTGCGCCTGCACGGTCTCTTCCGGTTGCATGTGCACGTACGGCCATTGCGCGTCGTATGCGCCTGTTTCGATCAGCGTGACGTCGAACGGCCCGAGGCGCTCGCCGATCGTCCGGAAACCGTCGAAGTAGCCCGTGTCGCCGCTGAAGAACACGCGCAAGTCGTCGTCGACGATGACCCAGGAGGCCCACAGCGTGCTGTTGCCGTCGAACAGGCTGCGCCCGGAAAAGTGCTGGGCAGGTGTCGCGGTCAGCGTCAGGCCGGCCACGTCCACGCTTTGCCACCAGTCGAGCTGACGGACTTTCTTCGCGTCGATGCCCCATTCGATCAGGCGGTCGCCGACCCCCAGCGTTGTCACGAACACACCGGTGGTTGCCGCGAGCGCGAGCACCGTATCGCGGTCGAGATGATCGTAGTGATCGTGCGACAGGATCACGCCGCGCAGCGGCGGAAGATCTTCAAGCGCGATCGGCGGCGCATGGAAACGCTTCGGACCGACGCGCCGAAACGGCGACGCGCGCTCGGCAAACACCGGATCGGTCAGCCAGAATTCTCCGCGCAGCTTGAGCAGCAGCGTCGAATGACCGAGCCGGTACAGGCTGCGATCGGGGGCCGCGTCGAGTGCCGCGCGCGTCAGCGAATCGACGGGTAGCAGCCCGGCTGGCACGGTATTGCGCGGCTTGTTGAACAGCATGTTCCAGGCGATCCCGAGCGTCTTGCCCAACCCCTCGGCCGGACGGGGCGCGACATTGCTGAAGCGCTCGCCATTGTGCTGCGGCGAGCCGCCAGACAGCGTGCGGCCGCGTCGGGCGGCCGCAAAACCCAGAATGCGATGAATCAAAACGAGAGGCGATGCCATGTCGGTTCGTCCGGAGTAAAAAGTACACTAAACAGTGTAGTTTATTTCTGGGATAAGTAAACTCCCCGGTGTAAAATTTCTGAATGGATACCCGTACTCCCCCTCTGCGCCTGACCGATCGAAAGCGCGCGGCCATCGTCGACGCGGCCATTGAGGAATTTCTCGCATCGGGTTACGACGCGACCAGCATGGACCGCATCGCCGCGCGTGCGGACGTGTCGAAGCGCACGGTCTATAACCACTTCCCGAGCAAGGAAACGTTGTTCGCCGCGATTCTGCAAAAATTGTGGGATGCGACCCGTACCGGCAGCTCGCCAACCTATCGTGCCGATGTGCCGCTGCGCGAGCAACTGCTCGCGTTGCTGAATCGCAAAATGCGCCTGCTCAGCGACGAGGCATTTCTCTCGCTCGCACGCGTCGCGATCGGGGCGGCCATCCATTCGCCGGAACGTGCGCGTGACATGGTCGAGCGCCTCGGCGAGCGCGAGGAAGACATGACCGTCTGGGTGCGGACGGCCGCGGCGGCCGGGCGCCTGTCCGTGACCGATCCGGTGTTTGCCGCGCATCAGTTGCACGGTGTCGTGAAGGCATTCGCGTTCTGGCCGCAGATCACGATGGGCCAGCCGCCGCTCGCGGAGCCGGAGCAACAGACAGTCGCGCAATCCGCTGCCGACATGTTTCTCGCGTACTACGCGCGACCGGAGCACACCGATGCACCACGTGCCGTAACGGACTGATCGTGCATCCTATCGCACTTGCGCGAATCGAACCTGGCGCAACGCGCATGATTGATGCGTGCCTTGCCACGACGAGCCGGCAAACCGGCAGATCCGCGCAAGCGAACGCGGAAAAGCCCCATCTGGTCTGGCCATTCAGCGGAAATCGGCGATGCCGTCAGCGCACCTGAAACCGAACGTGAGTAACGACGAATGAAGACGCTGTTGATCGTCTATCACACGATGACCGGAGGCACGCAACAGATGGCTGAAGCGGCTGCCGGCGCTGCGCGCGAGCAGCCCGGCGTCGACGTCAGGCTGCAGCGCGCGGATGCGACGAGCGCGGACGACGTGCTGGCCGCCGCCTATCTGTTCGCCACGCCGGAGAATCTCGCGGCCATGTCCGGGCTGATGAAGGACTTCTTCGACCGCTGCTACTACGCGGCGCTCGATCGCGTGAATGGCCGCCCTTATGCGGTGATGATTTGCGCGGGAAGCGATGGGCAGAACGCGTTGCGCCAGATCGACCGGATCGCGACCGGATGGCGGTTGAAGAACGTGGCACCGGGCCTGATCGTCTGTACGCACGCGCAGACACCGGAACGCATCCTCGCGGCGAAGACGATCGACGCCGACGATCTCGCGCGCTGCGCCGAACTGGGCGCCGGTCTTGCAGCGGGCCTTGCACTGGGCGTTTTTTGATCGGCAGCACCGAGACTGCGACGACCGGTCGACGCACGTTTGTGCACGCGACGCGCGCGTTCTCGAGCGGTACCGATCCTGTGGCACGGGGCTGGCCGAACGCCCGGCCCTTAGCTGTCCTTTGCGGTTTCCGAAGGCCGGTGATATTCGGGCCAAAGACGTTTCACGAGATCGCGCGATGCGCCATAGGCGTGGCAGCTGTCGATCTTGCGCGGTTTTCCGTCGCTGTCGCGCTCTTCGAGCGACGACTTACGCATGCCGACCATCGTCTGATAGGCGGTGGTGGCGATCGGCCCGAGCAATTCCTTCAGATGTGTGCACGTATCGCAGGACGGCAGGCGCTTGCGAATCTCGCTGTTCCAGCCCGCACCGATGCTCAATCCGACGAGCGCCTGCAGCGAGTCTCCGCCGCCCGGGCACTGCGCATACGGATGCGACCGGAGGAACGTGGACACGGCCCGGACGACCATGTCGGTGTCGAAGACCAGCGTCACGCCGAGGTCGTGGATCGGCGACAGCGCAGCGACCGTCCGCGTGCCGCCCGGCGGCGTGAAATCAAAGGTCTTGCGGTCCGCGAGGCAGGCTGTGACTTCGAACTGGCCGTCGCTGCGCCGATAGCCGCGCATGTCGATCTGTCGATGGTGAATCTCCTCGCGTGTAATGCCGTCGTGCGGGATGTCGTGTGGGGGAACCATGTATCCGCTCCGTTTCGTACAACCGGTTTGCTCTTTGGGCAGGCAAGGGGGATGCCGACGGCTCGCCGGGGGCGCGGCGAAACGGGCCGAGGTACGCTGCCGACGACATCGATCCGGCCATAGTACGCACTTTCCGGCCTGTTCGTGCGCTACGGGATCGATGCGAACGCAACGAGTCATGCGCGGGCGCCGATGTGATCGAATGGGCACGGCACTTGCGCCGATCCATCGCCGTGATCCTTGCTTCGCACGCAGGCGACGCCGCTGTCCGGGATGCGGAATCGCAGCCGGGGCCCGCGACGTACCGATGCGGCGGGATCCGCGTTCGACGTCCCGACGCGGAATATCAAGTGTCGGGCGTCGATCAGTGCCGCCGGGCGCAGTCGCGGCGCGCATGGCCCCGATTTCCGCTGTAGAGGGTGAACGGCGTGACTTCCGGCAACGTATCCCTATAATGCGCAACACGACCGCATGGACGCATTTCCGGTACCCCGAATCGGCCAATGCAGACCAGCGAGTCAACCAGCCGTCACGCGTACCGGTATACTTCTACTCCTGCCTTGTCCGGCATCGTGGCCGGGTGCCTGAAAACAGAGTGGCGTGCGCGATGCGGCCCCGTTGTGTTCCGCAACGGCGGCAGACGGGGCGCCCGCATGGCGGCGAAGCTTTTGCGCCGCGCGGCATGACCGCACGAACCACACCTTATATTCCTGGTGGATTGAATTTATGGGTTTTGAACAACTTGCCGAATTGCGGGCGCAGCTCGCAGCGAAGGCCAAGCAGGAGCGCAACGCGAAGCGGCCGGCTGCGCCGGCGGACACCGGCGCGAAGCCGAAGTCCGGCGACCAGCCGCAGCGTGGTGCCAAGCCGGCTGCGGCCGGCGGCAAAGCACCGCATCGCGCGAAGCCCGCATCGGCGAAGCCGTCGGCGCCGGTCGATCCGGTCATCGTTGCGATCGGCAAACTGCAGCGTAAGTTTCCGCGCGCGTTCCCGAAGAATCCGGCCCCCAAAGTGCCGCTCAAGGTCGGTATCTGGGACGATCTCGCACGTGAAGCACAGGCCGTCGGGCTCAACGAAGCCGAACTGCGCGAAGCGATGTCGACGTGGTGCCGTGGCAACCGTTACTGGTCGTGCCTTGTCGAAGACGCTGTGCGGGTCGACCTGCAGGGCAACGAAGCAGGGCGCGTTACGCATGACGACGCGGCACGGGCGCGCCGGCTGAAGGCGCGCCGCCCTGGCAAGGGTGCGGCGCAAGCGGCCAAGGGCCCGCAGCAGCAGCCAAAGGCCGGGCAGCAGGCCGAGGCCGCCGCCGAGCCGCAACCGGCAGACGTGGAAGCGCAAGCCGACGCAGCGCCGCAGGTCGAGCAGCAAACGGCCGGAAACGAGTAACCCGCACCGCGCCGCTGCACGCCGCACGGCGCGATCCGCATGCACCTCGCCTGCGGTGAATGACACGGCAGACCGACCTGCCTCGACAGAGGCAGGTCGGGACTGCTCTCACCGGCCCTCGACGTGCCGGGTCCGCACCTGTCCCGCCTCGAACAGATCACCCGACCGGACGAAGAAAGTGCGTCGATCGGCGCTGCATGCGCGATGTTTCGACTTTGCCGTTTGCGCATGGACGGTTCATATGTCCTGAATGCGGAAATAGTTCTGCCAATTATTTCGTTTTCCTAAAATAAAATGATACTGGGCCATCGATTGGCCTGAGAGCGTTCGCGCCAGGTCATCGTGACATGACGACGCGCGATAATCCCGGCTGGGCCGTCGGTTCGCGCGCGCAAGCCGGCCGATGCGATGCAGCTTGCATTTCGAAAGATACGAAAAGCCCACTGCGGCACGGTCCGCTGCCACGGCCGGCGCCTGTCAACGTCAATTCAAACCGGATCATGGACTCGAGACATTCCGCGATTCTCGTCGCGCTCACCGCTGCCGCGCTGTTCGGCGCCGCGACACCGCTCGCCAAGGCACTGATTGGCGCGATGTCGCCGTTCATGGTCGCCGGCCTGTTCTATCTCGGCAGCGGCGTCGGGCTCGGTATCGGGATCCTGCTTCGCCGCCTGCACAACCGTCATGCGCCGATCGCAGACGCCGCGACACTGCAGCGTGCAGACCTGCCGTGGCTGGCTGGAGCGATTGCGGCGGGCGGGGTGGCCGGCCCGGCTTTGCTGATGCTCGGGCTATCGAGCACGCCAGCAGCGACGAGCGCATTGCTGCTCAATCTCGAGGGCGTGCTGACGGCTGTCATCGCGTGGGTCGTGTTTCGCGAGAACGTGGATTCGCAGGTGTTCCTCGGGATGGTCGCGATCGTCGCCGGCGGCATGCTGCTGTCGTGGACGCCGGGGCGGGCCGGCGTGCCGGTCGGCGCGTTGCTGATCGTCGGCGCATGCCTGTGCTGGGCGGTCGACAACAACCTGACCCGCAAGGTGGCCGCAAACGACGCGATGGTCATCGCGTGCGCGAAAGGACTGATCGCCGGACCCGTGAACATCGCCATCGCGCTGGCGACCGGCGCGACGCTGCCGGCGGTCCCGGTCACGGCTGCCGCGATGCTGACGGGGCTCGGCGGCTACGGGATCAGCCTCGTGCTGTTCGTCGTCGCCCTGCGTCATCTCGGCAGCGCGCGCACGGGCGCGTACTTCTCGATCGCGCCGCTGTTCGGCGTCGTGCTGTCGCTGCTGATCTGGCCCGCGCTGCCGCCCGCGACGTTCTGGATCGCCGCCGCGCTGATGGCGCTCGGTATCTGGCTGCACGTCCGCGAACGGCATGAACACATGCACACGCACGAGCAGCTCGAGCACACGCATCGGCATCGGCACGATGAACATCACCAGCATGTGCACGATTTTGCGTACGACGGAAACGAACCGCATGCTCATCCGCACGTGCATCCGCCGATCACGCACAGCCATGCGCATTTTCCGGACATTCACCATCGGCACCGGCATTGACCACGTCGTGAAAGGCGGACGAGACGGATCACAAGGTGACCGTTTATGGGGCGTTCGCCGCGTCGCGCACATCTGTATGCCGCGCCGTCCGTTCGCGGCCGCAACAGCGGGTGCGGACCTCGTCTTCGGCCTGGATCAGCCGGATCAGTGAACCGTCCGGATCGATCAGTGCGGCGACCGTGCCAACTCATGCGTCGTGCGTTGGCCGGTGCGTGCGTGGCCAGCCGGTCGCCTGCTCCGGAATGCCGGCGGGGAGCACGTCGTCGAAGAACGTGCGGATGTCCTCGAGCCGGAACAGCAATTGAACCCGCAGGTCGCCGGATCGAGTTCGGGATGCGGGAAGCATTCCAGCAACAGGTTGCCGCGCTTGAGGATCGTCCAGCCGTCGTCGCGTCAGGTTTCAGCGAACCCCGGTTTTTCGTCGAAGCGGGACGTGACTTCGAAATCGCGCGACGGCAGGTTGGGGCTCGCAATGTCGGTCAAGGCGGTTTCTCCGAATAGCGATGCGACGAATCGAATGAGTCGCCCGGGCCGCCGTGCGTGGTTATCGCGCGTGAGGAAAGCAGACGCCGAAATCCTCGCAGCCCGGGCACCCGGGGGCCGGGCCCGGCGGCACACCGAGCGACGCGGCCACTTCCTGTGCGAGGAATTGCTTCCAGCGCAGGTGAGCGACGTTGCGCGCGGCGAGCGCAGGGAAATAGCGATCGAGCATCGCGGATACCGCGTCACGTCCGTCGAGCCCGAGATCGCGCCACAGATGATCCGGGCGCAGGCAGGCGTGCGCGATGATCGACGCGAGACAGCCGGCGTCGTCGCGGTCGGCGGCGGGATTCGCGTCGTCCATCAGCCGTGTGTGCAGCGTCGCGACGAACGTCGCGTGGGTGGATGGCAGCAGTACCGTCGCGGCCGTCGGCACGAGTGCCGCGACATCGGCCGCGGGCAGGCGCGGAAACTGCCGTGCCAGCAGGCCGGCCAGTTGCGGATGAGACAGGCCGAGCAGCCCGAGTTCGTTGCGGCGCGCGCGCGTCGCAATGAGGGCGCCGAACAGGCGTGCCTCGGGCGTGGCGGCGTTGGCCGCTGCGGACTGCAGCGACTGCAGCGCTCGTTGCCGAGCGTGATCGAACGCGGCTGTCATCGCGTGTATCCGACCGACCGCCGCACGGCGCGCTTCGCGTGAATGCACCGTGACAAACGGATCGCAATCGCGATCGTCACGCGTTCACTCGACGCCGACGATCACGCTCGATGCCTTGAAGATCGCGGACGCGGCCGTGCCGCTCGCGAGGCCGAGGCGATCGACGCTGTCGTTGGTGACGATCGCGACGATCTCGGCGCCGCCCGCGGACTTGATCACGACTTCCGAATTGACCGCGCCTTTCGTGACCGACGAGACGGTGCCCGCGACGCAGTTGCGGGCCGACACCTTGCTGCTGTCGATGTCGACCATCACGATGACCGACGACGCCTTCACGAGTGCAAACGCCTTCGAGCCGGCAGCGAGGCCCAGTGACGCCGCGCTGCCGTGAGTGATCACGGCGACGATGTCGAGACCGTCCTGCGTGCGGAGCATGACTTCGTCGTTGACGGCGCCGGTCTTGACGGCGCTGACCTGACCGGCGAAGTGGTTGCGGGCGCTGGTTCGCATGATCGATCTCCGAGTGGATGCCGCCGCGGGTTCCGCGGCGAAAGATGAATGGAAATGCATCGGCCAGTTTACCGTCAACGCGGGTGTCCGTCGCCCGTCCGACTTTATGGCGCGAATCAGCAAAACCCGCCACCACCGGGCGTTTCGCCAGACATGCGCGACGTATCGATGGTGATAACGCTATCGTGATTACTTGCCGGTCGCGGGTGTCGCGGCGGCCCGTGCGGCATCGGGACGGGCATTCGTTGCGGCCGCCGCACCCTCGGATTCCCACCCGCCGCCAAGCGCGAGGAAAAGCCGCACCTGGTCGGCGGCGACCTGGCCTTCGGCTGCCGCCACTTGCGCCTGCACGCTCGTCAGCGTGCGCGTCGCGTCGAGATCGGAGATGAACGACTCGCGGCCGGCCAGATAGAGACGATGCGTTTCGTCGGCGGAATTGCGTGCCGATTCGTAGGCCGTGCGCAGCGCTTCCGTGCGCTGCACGTCGGCCGCATAGGTCGCGAGGCTCGACTGCGTTTCGCGCAGCGCGTTCAGCACGACGCCGTCGAAGTGCGCGAGCGCGCCGCCCGTCGCGGCTTCGGCCTCGCGCACGCGCGCACGCTGGCCGTTGACGGGGAACGACCAGCTGATCAGCGGGCCGAACGACCAGCGATTCGTCGTGGACGAGAACAGGTCGGCGGCGACACCGACCGAGCCGGCCGACGCGCCGATGCTGATCGACGGGTACAGCGCGGCGGTTGCCACGCCGATCCGCGCGGTCGCCGCGGCGAGTTGCCGTTCGGCGGCGCGCACGTCGGGGCGACGGCGCAGCAGCGCGGCGCCGTCGCCGATCGGAATCGGCTGGCGCAGCTTCGGCAGGCGCTCGCATTCGGCGACGGCCTTCGGCAGGTCGGCCGGCGAGCGCGCGAGCAAGGCGGCGAGCTGGTATTGCGCGACCTTGCGGCGGCCTTCGAAGCGCGGGATATCGGCGGCAAGGGTGCGTACTTGCGTCACGCCGCGCGTCACGTCGGTCTGGTTGCCGCGGCCGGCATCGCGCAGCCGCTGTGACAGCGCGACGCGCTGCTTTTGCAGCGCGAGCGACTGCTTCGCCACGGCCAGCTCGTCACCGGCCGAGCACGATTCGACGTACGCGCGCACGACGTCGGCGACGACCGTGATGCGCGCCAGGTCGCCGGCGGCCCGAACGGCTTCGCTGTCCGCGCGTGCGGCTTCGACGCCGCGCCGCAGCTTGCCGAACAGGTCGATCTCGTACGACACGTTGATGCCGACCAGGCCTTCGTTGACGACCGGCAGCTTGTTCTCGAGCAGGTATTGCTCGGCCGATTCCTGTGCGCGTTGCACGGCGGCTTCCGCGCCGCCCGAAAAACCGCCCTGCTGGCTCGCGACTTCCAGCGCCGCGCGCGAGCGCGCGAGGTTGGCCGCGGCGACGCGCAGGTCGGTGTTCGACTTCAGCGCATCGCGCACGAGCCCGTCGAGCACGGGGTCGTCGTAGAGCTGCCACCAGTTGCCGGGCACGGCGTCGCGCGACACGAGCGTGCCGTTCGCATCGTCGAGCGCATGGTTCGCGAGCGGCGCATTCACGTACGCCTGTTGCGGCAGCGTGTAATCGGGGCCAACGGACTTGCACGCGCCGAGTGCGAGCGCAAGCGGCGCGAGCGTCGCGGCGAGACGCAGACCGTGCCGCTTCATTGCGATGCTCCTGCTGCGCCGGCGGCCATGCCGGAAGCCGTCGATACCGGCGTGACGGCCGACGAAGCGCCGGCGGCTGCCGCCGATGCGTCGGCTGCAGGTTTCGCCTTGTCGTTGCGGCGCGTGTCGGCTTCGCGCATCGAGACGGTCGCGGTGCGGCCCGCGATCATCCGGAAATCGTCGGGCACTTCGTCGAGCACCACGCGCACCGGTACGCGCTGCGCGAGCCGCACCCAGCTGAATGCCGGGTTCACGTTCGGCAGCAGGTTCGCGCCCTGCGTGCGGTCGCGATCCTCGATCGCGGCGACGATGCTCTGCACGTGGCCGCGCAGCGCACGCGGCTCGCCCATCACGATGATGTCGACCGGCTGGCCGATGTGGATGCCGCGCAGCTTGGTTTCCTCGAAGTAGCCGTCGACGCGGAACGAATTGCGATCGACGACCGACAGCACCGCGCGGCCGGCCGGCACGTATTCGCCGACGCGCGGCGCGCGGTCGTTCAGGTAGCCGTCCACGGGACTGACGATCGTCGTGCGCTGCAGGTTCAGCTTCGCCGTGTCGAGCGACACCTGCGCGTCCGCGACGGCGGCTTCGCCCTGTTCGACGCGCGTGCGGCTTTCCTCGACCTGTTCGCTCGCGACCAGGTTGCCGAGCTGCAGGTTGCGCGCGTATTCGCGCTTGGCCTGGGCGAGCGTCGCGCGGCGCTGCGCGAGCGTGGCTTCGGCGAGCCGCTCCGCGAGCGTGTAACGGGCCTGGTCGATCACGAACAGCACCTGGCCGCGCTTGACCTCCTGGTTGTCGGCGACTTGCACCGACGTGATGAGGCCCGCCACGTCCGGTGCAACCTGGATCACGTCGGCGCGCACGTGACCGTCGCGGGTCCACGGCGAGAACATGTAGTAGTTGACGATGCGCCACAGCACGATGGCGGCCACGACGACGACGATCAGGGTGAGCAGGATTTGCCCTGCCGAGAGCCAGGTTTTTTTCACGTTAGGTAGCCACGAGATGGTGGGAAACGATCACGACGGCGGCAAACACGAATACGTAGATGCCGAGGTCGAAGATCGAACGGTGCCAGACGAGGCGGTAGAAGCCGACGCGCTCGAGCACGGCACGCACGACGATGTTGATCAGGTACGCGATCAGCATCAGCACGAGCGGGGCCGGCACGAATACGCCGAAGATGTCGATTTCGCCGATCATGGTCGCGGTCGGAAAGACGAATGGGAAAGCGGGATCATGCGCGTGCTCCGTCCGCCGCCTGCGGCGGCTGCCCGGCCGCGGCCGGATACAGCGACAGGCGCAGGCCGACGAGCGCGTGCAGCGTGTCGCGCAGCCGGCGATGCATGGCGGGCGTGGCCGGCGCAGTGGGCGCCGTGCCGCTGTCCGCCGGCGCGGCGCCCGGCAGGTTGCGGCCCGCGACGCGGCGCAGTGCGTCGTCGATCGTCGCGAGCAGCGCCGGCGGCGCCGGCTGGCGCGCGTTCGCGGCGGCGCAGCGCGTGTAGTGGTCCGTGACGCCGGCCAGCACGCGGTCGATCGCATCGGGCACGTCGCCCGACAGCCGGCGGCGTGAGCGGCGCAAGTCGAGCGCATTCAGCGCGATGCGCAGGTCGCGGAAGCTTTCGATCGACGGGTGGCGATGGTCGTCGGACGCGCCGAGGCGCGGCAGCAAGTGCGTGACACGGTCGAGCATGCGCGACGCGTGGTTGCGCTGGTCGTCGAGCGGTTGCGTCGACGCGGAGCGTGCGACGTCTTCCCAGCCCGAGCGCAGCAGGCGCCGCACCGCGAGTTCCGCACCGAACGGCCGCGTCGCGCGCGTCCATACATACGCGAACAGCAACCCGGCGACGCCCGCGAGGTTGCTGTTCAGGAACACGAAGAAATCGGCGTCGTACGCACCCTGGATGCTGATGAAGGTGGCCGTGTTCACGGCGACGAGCATCGTCACCATGTTGAACTGCGGGCGCGGCAGCAGCGTGCCGATCAGGATGAACGGGCCTGCGAACATCACGACGAGCATCGCGAAATCGTGCACGTGCGGCAGCACGACGAACAGGTACAGCCCCGCGAACACGACGCTCGCGGTCGTCGCGAGGAAGAACTTGAACACCAGCGGCGCCGGCTCGTCGAGCGCGGCGAAGAAGCTGCAGGACACGGCCACGAGCGTGACGGCCGCGGCGCCGTCGTGCCAGCCGGACGCGATCCACAGCCAGCTCGCGAACACGATTGCGGCGGCGACGGTCAGCGTCGAGAACAGCATCATCCCGCGATCGAAGAAACGTTCGGTGCCGCCGAGCCGCCAGTGCCGGTAGCGCGGCTGCCAGACGCCCGCTTCGTTGCCGATCAACGCGCGCAGCGAGCGGCAGTCCTGCCAGATGTCGATGACCTGGCGCAGCCGCCACAGCGCGTTCGACAGCAGCGCGCCGTCCCAGCTCGCGAGCGCATCGTCGCCCGGCTGCAGCGCCGCGATGCGTTCGCGCAGGCGTTGCGCGACCGGGTCGTCGGGCATGTCGCCGTCGGTGCCGGCCTTGACGGCCGGCAGCGGCGCGTCGAACCATTTCGCGGCATCGGCCAGCAACTCGTCGAGCCCGGCCGGCCGGACGCGCAGGTCGCGCATCAGCGCGATCAACGGATCGGCGAGCGACGACATCAGCGGCAGGAACAGCTGCATCCGGCCCGCGAGCGCCTGCGCGCGCGCGAGGATGCGCGGGTGGGCATGGTCGTAGCTCAGCTGGCTCAACAGGAACTCGAGGCCCGTGATGGTCGACGCGAGGCGTTGCCGGCACGCGGACAGCGCCTTGCCGGCGATGTGCCCGGACAGCGTCTCGCGGCCGTAGAACGCGGCATCCTTGAACCACGCGTCGGTGCGTTCGATCAGCGTCGGCGCGAGCCGGTTCGGGAAGATCGCGCTGCCGACCACGCTTGCGCACACGATGCCGAGCACGATCTCCTCGGTACGTGCGATCGCGACGTCGAACACGGTCGACGGATCGGTCACGGTCGGCAGCGCGATCAGCGGCATCGTATAGCCGGCGAGCATGAATACGTAGCTGCGCGCGGTGCGGTCGGAGATCGCGAGGTAGAGCAGCGTGCCGCACCAGGCGGCGACGATGATCGCAAACAGCAGCGGCGTCTCGACGAACGGCGGCACGAAGAAGATCGCGGCGGCCGCGCCGAGCGCGGTGCCGAGCGCGCGATACAGCGCCTTCGAGCGCGTCGCGCCGACGAACGGATTCGACACGATGTAGACGCTCGCCATCGCCCAGTACGGGCGCGGCAGCTGGAAATACAGGCCGAGGTACAGCGCCAGCATCGACGCGGCGAACGTCTTGCCCGAGAACAGCCAGTCGCGAAGGCTCGGAAAGGTCATGACGTGGCGTTGCCGGTGTGGGAGGCACGTGCGGCGGGCGGGTGCGACTCGGATGCATTGAAGGCGTCGAGCACGCGCAGCGTCGCTTCGAGATCGGCGCGCGTGACACCCTTGAGCACCTGTGCACGCAGCACGCGCAGGTCTTCCTCCATCTTCGCGGTGACCGCGCGGCCGGCGGCCGTCAGCGAGATCGTTTTCGCGCGGCGATCGTGCGGATCCTCGTCGCGGCGCGCGAGGCCGGCCGCGCACAGCTGGTCGAGCAGGCGTACGAGCGATGGCCCTTCGATGCCGACGTGTTCGGCGAGCGTGCCTTGACGCACGCCTTCGCCGAGGCGCCCGGCGATCAGCAGCGGCGCCGCGCAGGCTTCGGACACGTTGTACGCGGTCAGCACGCCGTCGCTGGTGCGGCGCCACTTGCGCGCGGACAGCACCAGCAGGCTGCTGACGGCGAGACGGAGGTCGTGCAGATTGGTCATGGGCGAGATGATAGGGGCAAAATAATTCGATAGCAAACTATCGTTTTGTCACCCGAATGACACATCGCTCGCCGCGCGGCCGGCCCGTCTGATGCAATTTAGGCGGCGTGCCGGGGATGGTCAAGCGGTAAGGTTGTCGGCACGGCGCCCCGCCTGCGCGCGGCGGCCGCGATCGAATGATCAGACGAAAGTCGTCCGGCAGGGCCGCTCGGCAGGTCAGGCAGGTTCGAAGCCGGGGTTCTGGACATCCGGCTTCGCGAAACGGCGCGCGGCGTGCATATTGAGACCGTTGCAAGCCTCCCGGAGAATCCGCGCGTGTCCACCTCATCCTCGCAGCCCCCCGCCCAGGCGTCGCTCGACGCGTGGCTTGGCAAGACCGAAACGCTCGGCGACGACATCGCCGCGTTCCCGCTGAACGCGCTGGCCGCCACGCTCGACCGCCCGTCGCCCGGCGACGTCGTGCCGCCGCTGTGGCACTGGCTCTATTTCCTGCCCGTCGCGCCGCTGGCCGAAGTCGGCCCCGATGGCCACCCGAAGCGCGGCGGTTTCCTGCCGCCCGTGCCGTTGCCGCACCGGATGTGGGCCGGCGGCCGCCTGGCGTTCCACGCGCCGCTGCGCACGGGGCGGCGCGCGACGCGCGAATCGACGATCGCGAACATCGAGGACAAGACGGGCCGCAGCGGCCGGCTCGTATTCGTGACGGTGCAGCACCGGATCGAGTGCGACGGCGCGTTGTGCGTCGAGGAAGAGCACGACATCGTCTATCGCGATGCGCCGCAACCGGGCTCGCCGGCGCCGAAGCCGGTCGCGGCGCCGGCAGGCGAGACGTGGTCGCGCACGGTCACGGCTGACGCGGTGATGCTGTTCCGCTATTCGGCGCTGACCTTCAACGGTCACCGCATCCACTACGACCGCAGCTACGCGACGCAGGAGGAAGGCTATCGGGGGCTCGTCGTGCACGGCCCGCTGATCGCGACGCTGCTCGTCGATCTCGTGCACCGCGAACGGCCCGACGCGACGCTCGCGAGCTTCGCGTTTCGCGCGGTGCGCCCGACTTTCGACGGGGAGCCGTTCACGCTATGCGGCAAGCCGTCGGAGGACGGCAAGACGATCGAACTGTGGGCGCAGGATCGCGACGGCTGGCTGACGATGCAGGCCACCGCGACCCTGGTGTAACGGGCGCCGTGCCGTTCATCCGCGATGCGGCGAGATCCGCACGCGGGTGACCGGTACCGCACGCCGCAACTGCCCGGGCGGCCACTCGGGCGGGCCCCGACGTTCGTCGGCAATTCCCGGTAAGCTGCGAGCAGGTCGCATGACGTCCCGCCGAACGGCGCGGCGCGCGGCCGGCCCTTCCCCCTTCCACGCATCGCATCAGGAGCACGTATCTTGGCCACCTATATTGTGTTTACACGTGAAAGCATGCAGGACCCGCACGAATTCGACCTCTACCAGAGCAAGGTCGGCGCGACGCTCGCCGGGCATCCGGTAAAGGTGCTCGCCGCCTACGGGCCGCAGGAAACGCTCGAGGGCGAAGGCCCGGAAGGCGTCGTGATCGTCGAGTTCCCGTCGAAGGAAGCCGCGCACGCGTGGTATCACGGCCCCGAATACCAGGCCGTTGCCCAGCACCGGTTCAAGGGCGCGCGCTATCGCGCGGTGCTGGTCGAAGGCGTCTGAACGACCCGCATCGGACGCCCGGCCCGCCGATGAAACCATCGATCTCCGCCCCTGCGCCCGTTCGCCCGCCGATGGGGCGCGCCGCCACCGCGCTGCTCGCGATCAGCGTGGCGCTCTATCTGGTCGCCATGTTCACCGCGCCGTTCCGCACCGGTGCGCCCGACCCGCATCCGTGGGCCGACGGCTGGCAGGTGCTGCTGACGGGCTGGATGGGCGTGCTCGGCGGCATCTATGCGTGGCTCGCGAATCCACTTGTGTTTGCCGCTTGGCTGCTGACGGTGAAGCGCTACCGCGCGCAGGCGGTCGTGCTGGCCGTACTGGCCTTGCTGTTCGGGATGAGCTTCCTGTCGCAGCGCCAGATCGCCGTCAACGAAGCGGGGGACGTCGAACCCGTGCATCTCGACGCGATCGGCTACTGGTGCTGGCTTGCGAGTTTCGGCGTGGCGTCGGTCGGCGCGACGTTGTTGCCCGGGCGGACGAAGGCGCGCTGATGGATGGCGGACGCTCGATGCGGATGTCGACGGCGAAGCCGCGCGGCATCGCAACGATCCGCTGCATCGGCGCCTGACGCGAAAGGGCGTCTTGCGTGCCGATGCATGGAAGGCGCGATGCCGATGGCGCGCCTTCGACCTTCACCCGATGTGTGCCTGCAACGCACGCAGCCAATACGACACCGCCACCGCGCCGCCGTCCGGCGTGCCGATCGCACGTTCGCCGAGATAGCTCGCGCGCCCGGCGCGCGGCGTCATGCGTGCGGTTTCCTGCGCGCCGCGTTCGGCGGCTTCGACCGCGGCCGCCCATGCGTCGGCGGGATCGCGGTCGTCGTCGAGCGCACGCTCGAATGCCGCGACGGCCGGTATCAGCGCGTCGAGCATCGTGCGGTCGCCGGCGTGCGCGCCGCCCAGTTCGCTGATCGCATCCACCGCGCCGCGGAACGCCGCGGCCCAGTCGCGTGCCGACGGCTCGGCGATATCGGCCAGCCGGCGCGACGCGCGCAGCAGCGCCGTCGCATAGAACGGCCCCGAGCTGCCGGCGATCGCGCGGCGCAACGCGGCGCCGAGCGCCGCAAGTGCACCGGCCGGCGTGCCGTACGCGGTTTCCGGCAGTGCGAGGATCGCCTGCGCGGCGCGCAGCATGCTTGCGCCGAGATCGCCGTCGCCGGCCGCCGCATCGAGATCCGTCAGCGTCTGCTCGTGATCGGTCAGCGTCTGCGCGACCGCGTGCAGCGCCGGTCGCAGGCGCGCCGCCCACGCGCGGCCGTTCGTGTCGAGCGGCGGCAATGGCGCTTCCGGCGCACTGGCCGCGGCCACGCGGATCTGCATGTTCACCGCGCCGCCGCCCGGCCATGCGCGCGCTTGCGTCGGCGCGTCGAGCAGCACCGCGCGCTCGTCGTTCAGCCGCAGCACCGAGATCGAGCAGCCGGGCATGTTCAGCGCCGACAGGAACGTGCCGGCCCACGCGCGCGCGACGACGATGCCGCGCCGGTGCAGGTTGTCGTGCGCGGCGCGCAGCACGATCGCGAGTTCCATGTCCGGCGTCGCGCCGAGGCCGTTGACGAACAGCGCAACGCGTTCGCCGCGGTCGAGCACGAGATCGGCGACGATGCTCGACAGCAGCGTGTCGACCAGCGCATCGACCGGCAGCGGTGCGCGGCGTTCGACGCCTTTCTCGCCATGAATGCCGAGACCGAGTTCGATCTCGTGATCGCCGAGGCTGAAGCCCGACTTGTCGGCGCCCGGGATCGTGCAGCCGTCGAGTGCGACGCCCATCGTGCCGAGTTCGGCCGCCGCGTCGCGCGCGATGGCCGCGACGCGGGCGAGCGGCAGCCCGCGCGCGGCGGCCGCGCCGGCGAGCTTGTGGATCAGCACGGTGCCGGCGATGCCGCGCCGCTGGCCGCGCTCGACGCGGCCGCGCAGCGCCACGTCGTCGGCGACGATGACGGTCTCGACCGGAATGCCTTCGGCGCGCGCGAGCTCGGCGGCGAGCCCGAAATTGAGCCGGTCGCCCGTGTAGTTCTTCACGATCAGCAGCGCGCCGTTGGGGCCGGCGCTCGCGCGGATCGCGGCGAGCACGGCGTCGGTGGACGGCGACGTGAACACTTCGCCGCAGACGGCCGCGCTCAACATCCCTTCGCCGACATAGCCGCCGTGTGCGGGCTCGTGGCCGCTGCCGCCGCCGGAGAGTATGGCGACGGCGCGTAGCGCCGGCTCGGGCAGCGGCTGGCGGACGAGCACGTGCTCGTCGCCGAGGATCGCGACATGCGGCGACTGCCGCGCGATGCCTTCGAGCATTTCTCTCACGACATCGGACGGGCGGTTGACTAGCTTTTTCATGGCGACGGATTCCGGACGGGGGAGAACGGCACGGCCGAGCCCGCACGGGCGTCGGACGGCCTTTCGTGTTGCGGAGGATCGTGCGGGCGCGCTGTCGCCGGGTGCGGGCGGTCGCGTAACGGACGACCGGATGCGGTAGGGAGACGAGGCGCACGCTTCGCGCCACGATACATCAGGTTCGGACGTTGCTGTAAGGATCGCGGTGCGATCGTGCCGGAGCAACGCAGCGGCGCGCTCCCATACGCGGCTACTTCACCGCCGCAATTTCCTTCGCGCGAATCAGCCGCGCGCGCAGCACGTTGCGGCTGATGCCGAGCAGCCGCGCGGCCTGGATCTGGTTGCGGTGGCTGAATTCGAACGCGACGCGCATCACGGTGTCCTCGATGCGTTCGAACAGGTTGCCGTGATCCTCGTCGAACAGGTCGCGCAGCGCGCGTTCGAGCGCGGCCTGTGCGCCGGCGGCCGGGCCGGGTTCCTGCTCTGGCGTGCGCACGGCGACAGTCGGTACGCCCGGCGGCGCGATGTGCAGGTCGGCCTCCTGCAGCGCGTCGTGGCGACTCACGAGCAGCGCGTGATGGATCACGTTCTCGAGTTCGCGGATATTGCCGGGCCAGCCATGTGCCTCGAGCCGGCGCTCCGCGCGCGGATCGATGCTGCGCGGCCCGTAGCCGAGGCGGCTCCGGTAGTCGTCGAAGAAGTGGCGCGCGAGCGGCAGGATGTCGCCCGGGCGCTCGCGCAACGTCGGCACCGCGAGCTGCACGACGTTGAGCCGGTAGAACAGGTCGCCGCGAAACTGCCCGTTCGCGACGGCCTGCTGCAGATCCACGTTGGTCGCGGCGACCACGCGCACGTCGATCGGCACGCCCGTGCGCGAACCGAGCCGCACGACCTCGCGCTCCTGCAGCACGCGCAGGAGCTTGACCTGCATCGACAGCGGCAGGTCGCCGATCTCGTCGAGAAACAGCGTGCCGCCGTTCGCGGCTTCGAACCAGCCGGGCTTCGCGCTGAACGCGCCGGTAAACGCGCCTTTCTCGTGGCCGAACAGTTCGCTCTCGACGAGCGTTTCGGAGAAGGCGCCGCAGTTCACCGCGATGAACGGACCGCCATTGCGGCGGCTGAGGCCGTGTACGTGGCGCGCGATCAGTTCCTTGCCGGTGCCGGTCTCGCCGACGATCAGCACGTTCGCATCGCTCGGCGCGACCAGGCGAATCCGTTCGAGCAGCGCGACCGAGCGCGGATCGACGAACACCTGCGCGCGGGCACGAATGGACGTCGCAAGCGCGGGCCGGTCGGGCAGCGTGAGGACGGGCGCGGCGTCGGGCCACGTATCGGAAGGGGAGTGGTTCACGAGTAGAAGCCCGGCGTCGGAGGGGTTCGCTTGAGTGCCCATTCGCCGATCTCGCGAATCTTGTACGCGAGCGGGTCGTGGAGCGTGTGGGTGCGCAGGTTGCGCCAGTGCCGGTCGAGCCGCAGCGCGCCGTGCGTTGCGCGCGCGCCGGCGACGTCGAACATCCGCGTGCAGAGATCGAGCCCGGTGCGCGCGGCCGACACCTTGGCCGCGGCCGTGGCGAGCGCGACCTGGCCGCGCTCCACATGCGCGAGCGCCGCACCGCGCGACCATGCGGCGTCGAGCTGGTCCGCCGCGCGATCGGCGAGCACGCGTGCGGCTTCGAGCCCGACCCAGAATTCGCCGTACTGGCCGAGGATGTACGGATCGTCGCCGGTGCTCGCGACCTGCGCGCCGGGCCACGGCCGCGCCTCGTGCAGCGTGTAGTGCCGCGCGTCGTTGAACGCGGCTTCGGCGATGCCGAGATACACGTTCGTCAGCACGAGCTGCGCGACGAGCGGGCGCAGGCACGCGAATGGCGTCGACAGCGGGCCGGGGTCCGTCAGCAGTTCGTGATCCTCGACGCGTACTTGCTCGAACGTGACCGTGCCGCTGTCGGTCTGGCGCTGGCCGATGTTGTTCCAGTCGTCCGCGATCGAGATGCCGCTGCGCTGGGTCGGCACGGCGGCGATCAGGAACGCACGTGTGTCGGCATCGTGCGCGGACGCGATCAGCATCTGCGAATCGAGCGCCCCCGAGCAGAAACTCTTCTGGCCGCTGAATTCATGCCATGCGCCGCGCGAGCGGCTGAGCGTGCGCTCGTCGAGCGGATTCAGCGCGTTGCCCCAGAACCATTGCTGGCGCGCGGTGCGTTCGAACCACGATTCCCACTGCGCGGGCGCGCCGAACAATCGCACGGTCGCGAGCATCAGGTGGTGGAAACCGAACACGTGCGCGAGCGAACTGTCCGCTGCAGCGAGCACGCGCACGACGTCGAGCGTCGTGCGCCAGCTCGCGCCGAGGCCGCCATAGGCGGCCGGGATGCTCAGCGCGAGCAGGCCGCTGTCGCGCAACTGGTCGCGCTCGGCCTTCGGCGTGCCGCCCCGCTGGTCGCGTTCGGCCGCCGTGCTGGCAAAGCCGGCCGCCAGGCGCTCGGCAGTTTGCAGGGCGTCAGGGGGCGCCGGTTCGCCGCGGGGCGGCGCGGCGACGCGCAGGCCTTCCGCGCGGGGCGATACGGAAATGAATGTCATGGCGATGAATGCGTCGGGTTGCCGCACGAAAACGGTCGGGCCGCGGCGGGCGTTGCCGACTGGGTGCTGCGTGATCAGCAGAGTGTTCAACGTTTTGCGCAACGCGGGAAACATCGATTTCTGATAACCAATGCGGAATTGCTGCGCTGGACGCAGTCGTGTACGGCAAGGTCGCGCGGCGCAGCGATCGGCGGTGCGAAAGGTGACGATGCGGCACGCGTATCGGCGCGACAGCAAGGATGGGACGCGCCGTGCCTGACGGAATCCGTGTCGAAGCAGAGAAATACGCCTGCTGAACACGACACTGCTGATCACGCAGCAGCGTATCAGCAGCGTTGTTTCCCCGAGTTCATCGCGCTGCGGAATATGGTTGTGATGCCACTGCTGGCACGCTTATCAACGTGCGGCGTTTGTCGGGGACGCCATGACAGGCCGTCGATCGCGATGCATTTCGTCATGCAGACGATTGCCCGTCGTCGCGATCGATGAAATGGCACGCTCCTTGCTGATCCAGGACGCGACGGGTGCGTCGGCACCCGACTCGACAATGGGAATGCAACCGATGAGTAATGCAATCAACGTCGTCGCGATATCGGGCGGCCTGCAACGGCCGTCCCGCACACTGGCGCTGACCGACGCGATCGTCGCGGCGCTCGGCACCGCGCTGCCGATCGAAACACGGCTGATCGAACTCGGCGAGATCGGCGGCCGGCTGGCCGGCGCGCTGACGCGCGCGCAGGTACCGGCCGATCTCGATGCGCAGATCCGCGCGATCGAGACGGCCGATGCGCTTGTCGTCGCGAGCCCTGTGTATCGCGCGTCGTACACGGGACTCTTCAAGCACCTGTTCGACCTCGTGCATCACGAAGCGCTGATCGACGTGCCCGTGCTGCTCGCGGCCACCGGCGGCAGCGAGCGTCATGCGCTCGTGATCGACCATCAACTCCGTCCGCTGTTCAGCTTCTTCCAGGCCCGCACGCTGCCGATCGGCGTGTATGCGTCCGAAAGCGATTTCGACCAGTACCAGATCGCGAACCCGGCGCTGCGCGCGCGTATCGCGCTCGCCGTCGATCGCGCGGTGCCGCAACTGCGCCCGCATGCGCTTTCCGTCGCGGCCGCGTAGGCGGCCTGCGTTTTCTCTCCCGACCAGGACACACTCATGAGCCATACCGATTTTTCCGCCGACGGCGTCAAGTTCGCCTACTGGGTGCCGAACGTCAGCGGTGGCCTCGTCGTCAGCACGATCGAGCAGCGCACCGACTGGAGCCTCGAATACAACCAGCAGCTCGCGCGCACGGCCGAAGCGGCCGGCTTCGAGTACGCGCTGAGCCAGATCCGCTTCACCGCCGGCTACGGCGCCGAATACCAGCACGAGTCGGTGTCGTTCAGCCAGGCGCTGCTGCATGCGACGACGAAGCTCAAGGTGCTCGCCGCGATCCTGCCGGGGCCGTGGCATCCGGCCGTGGTCGCGAAGCAGCTCGCGACGATCGACCACATCTCGAACGGCCGCATCGCGATCAACGTCGTGAGCGGCTGGTTCAAGGGCGAATTCACCGCGATCGGCGAGCCGTGGCTCGAGCATGACGAACGCTATCGGCGCTCGAAGGAATTCATCCAGGCGCTGAAGGGCATCTGGACGCAGGACAACTTCACGTTCAAGGGCGACTTCTACCGCTTCAACGACTACACGCTGAGCCCGAAGCCGGTGCAGAAGCCGCATCCGGAGATCTTCCAGGGCGGCAGCTCGCGGGCGGCGCGCGACAACGCGGCGAGCGTGTCGGACTGGTACTTCACGAACGGCAATACGCCGGAGAACCTGAAGGCGCAGATCGACGACATCCGCGCGAAGGCGGCGGCGAACAACCATCGCGTGCGCATCGGCGTCAACGCGTTCGTGATCGCGCGCGATACCGAGGAAGAGGCGAAGGCCGTGCTCGACGACATCATCCGGCACGCGCACGTCGAGGCCGTGCATGCGTTCGGCGATGCGGTCAAGCAGGCCGGCAGCGCGTCGCCGGAGGGCGAAGGCAACTGGGCGAAGTCGACGTTCGAGGATCTCGTGCAATACAACGACGGCTTCCGCACGAACCTGATCGGCACGCCGCAGCAGATCGCCGAACGCATCGTCGCCCTGAAGGCGATCGGTGTCGATCTCGTGCTCGCGGGGTTCCTGCATTTCATCGAGGAAGTCGAGTACTTCGGCAAGCGCGTGCTGCCGCTCGTGCGCGAACTCGAGGCGCAGCGGCAGGCGGTTGCTGCGTAATGCGCAGGCCGGTGCGCGGCGGGCATTCGCGCGTGCCGCGCGCGGGTTGACCGAACGGGTGACGCCGACTGCGCTGGCGGGTCATCCGGGTTTGACGTTTCGGATATCGAAACAGGAGGTCGGCGGATGCTTCACGGCACCGCGGGCCGGTTCATGAGCTTTGCCGGAAATGACATGTCCACGGAAATCATCGAAGAAAACGTGCAACCGCAAGCGGGCATCACGCCCGTTCCCGTCATCGGCTCGGATGCCGAGGCACTCGATGTCGCACACCAGGTCGCGGCACGACTGGCCGAGCACGCCGCGTTGCGCGACCGCGAGCGGAAGCTGCCGTTCGACGAGGTCGAGCTGTTCTCGTCGAGCGGCCTGTGGGGCATCACCGTGCCGCGCGAATATGGCGGCGCGGAGGTGTCGAACGTGACGCTCGCGGAAGTGATCGCGATCGTTTCTCAGGCGGACCCGTCGCTAGGCCAGATCCCGCAGAACCATTACTGCCTGATCGAGGATATCCGCCTCGAGGGCAGCGATGCGCAGAAGCGCTTCTTCTTCGATCTCGTGCTGAAGGGCGCACGCTATGGGAATGCGTTTTCCGAAGCAGGCGGCAAGAACGTGCTCGACATCCGGACGCGTGTGCGCCGAGACGGCGACGCGTTCGTGCTGAACGGCCGCAAGTTCTATTCGACCGGCACACTGTTCGCGCACTGGATTCCGGTACTCGCGCTCGACGAGTCGGATCAGGCCGTGCTCGCATTCGTGCGGCAGGGTGCGCCGGGGCTGACCGTCGTGGATGACTGGAGCGGCTTCGGGCAGCGCACGACCGCGAGCGGCACGGTGATCGTCGACAACGTCCGCGTCAGCCCGTTCGAAATCTTCCACACGCAGCGTTCGTACGACCGCCCGACCTTCGCGGGCCCGTTCGCGCAAATCACGACCGCCGCGATCGACCTGGGGATTGCACGCGCGGCGCTGCAGGACACGATCGCGTTCGTGCAGCAGCATGCGCGCCCGTGGATCGACAGCGGCGTCGAACGCGCGAGCGAGGATCCGCTGACGGTCGCGCAGATCGGCGACATCGCGTACCGCGTGCACGCGGCCGAAGCGCTGCTTGCGCGCTCGGGGCGCTTCGTCGACGCGGCGAAGCGCGAGCCGAGCGAGGAGACGGTCGCGCAGGCCGCGATCGCGGTCGGCGAGGCGAAGATCGCGACGACCGAGGTGTCGCTGCTCGCGGCGAGCAAGCTGTTCGAGCTCGGCGGCAGCAAGTCGACCCTCGCGAAATACAACTTCGACCGCCACTGGCGCAACGCGCGCGTGCATACGCTGCACGACCCGGTGCGCTGGAAGTATCACGCGATCGGCAACTACTACCTCAACGGCGTGAAGCCCGCGCGCCATTCCTGGAACTGACCGGCTCCTGACGAGGCTAACCCATGAGTCATCCAGCAAGCTCCGCGCAGGCACTGCCCGTGCGGAATGCCGTACCCCAGGCAGGCGGCCTGCGGCGCAACTACCTGAGCCTGCCCGAACTGATCGCGCAGTCGATCGGCCTCGTCGGCGTGTCGGGCGGGATCGGCGTGCTGATCCCCGCCGTATTCGCGACGGCCGGCAACGGCACGTGGCTGGCCTACCTGTTCGCGATCGTCGCGCTGCTGTTTGCGTCGTGGAGCATCTCGGTGTTCGCGCGCGATTCGGCGTCGCCGGGCGCGCTGTATGCGTACGTGTCGGCCGGCATCGGGCCGGTCTGGGGCGCGATCTGCGGCTGGTCGCTGCTGATTGCCTATGCGGTGGCCGCCGCGGGCATCCTGCAGGGGACGATCAACACGTTTCTGGTGCTGGGCCGCGAGACCGGGCTGCTCGGCAGTGCGACGCCGCTCGGCGCGGTGCTCGGGCTGACGGTCGTCACCGCGTTCGCCGCGTGGTACATCGCGTTTCGCGACATCCGGCTGTCCACGCGCTTCACGCTGTTCGTCGAACTCGCGACGCTGCTGCTGATCGCCGTCGTCGTGATCGGGACGATCGCGTTCGGCGGGCATCCGGTCGATCGCGCGCAACTCACGCTCGAAGGCGTGAAGCCGACGCAGCTTCAGCTCGGGATGGTGCTCGCGTTCTTCAGCTTCACGGGATTCGAGAGTGCGACCGTGCTCGGTGCGGAAGCGCGTGACCCGTTCCGCGCGATTCCGCGCGCGGTGCTGATCAGTGTCGTCGGGCCGGCGATCCTGTTCGTGATCGGCGCCTACGGGATGGTGAGCGCGTTTCACGGGCAGACGCCGCCGCTCGATCAGGTCGACGGTCCGCTCGCGGTGCTCGCGCATCGGCTCGGGGCCGGCTGGGTCGGTGTGCTGATCGACGCGGGCGTGGCGCTGAGCTTCTTCGCGGCGTTCTTCTCGTCGATCAATGCGGCGGCGCGAATCGTCTATTCGTTCGGGCGGCAGGGCGTGCTGCATGCGTCGACCGGGCAAGCGCACGAGCGGAATGCGACGCCGCACGTCGCAGTGGCGCTGATTACGGTGCTGGCGCTGGCCACTGCGCTGGTGTTCACCGCGCGCGGCACCGCACTGCTCGATTCATATGGCTATCTCAGCTCGATCGCGACGTACGGCTGGCTGCTTGCGTACGTGCTGGTGGCGATCGGCGCGCCGCTTTATCTGCGCCGTCAGCACCGGCTGCGCGCGCGGCACGTGGCGATCAGTGTCGTCGCGGTCGTGCTGCTCGCGATTCCGCTGGCCGGCAGCGTGTATCCGGTGCCGGCGGGCGTCTACGCGTGGCTGCCTTATGTGTTCGTCGTGCTGCTGGCGATCGGGCTCGGGTGGTTTCTGGTGCTGCGCGTCCGGTTTCCGGAGCGCTTGCGCGAGCTTGAGGCAGAGTTGCTGACGAAGTGACCGAGCCGCGCCGACGCAGGCGTTCTTGCGTGACGGCCGGCCGATTCCGCTTCAGCGGCTCACTCGCGGCCGTTACGCCACCCCGGCCATCTTCGACGCATCGACCAGCATCTGCACGCCGAGCCCGCCGAGAATGAGCCCCATCGCCCAGCGCTGCGCGAGCAGCAGCGTCGGGCGTCCGTGCAGGAATTTCGCGATGCGGCTCGAACCGATCGCCACCAGCCCGTTCGCGCAAGCGAATGCGGTGATCAGCAGCGAACCGAGAAACAGCGATTGCCCGAGCACGCTGCCGTTCCGGTAGTCGATGAACTGCGGCAGCAACGAGATGAACAGCATCGCGAGCTTCGGGTTCAGCACGCTGGTCGTCGCCCCCATCGCGAGCAACCGGAGCGGCCGCTCGCTGGGCAACGCCTGCACCTCGAACGGCGAGCGGCCACCGGGCCTGACCGCCTGCCACGCGAGATACAGCAGGTATGCGGCACCGATCACGGCCAGCCCGCTGCCCGCGTAGGGCACGTTCATGAACAGCGTCGTGATGCCGAACGCCGCGCCGAACATGTAGAACAGGTAGCCGATCATCACGCCGCCGAGCGAAATGAGCCCCGCCGTGCGACCTTGCGCGATCGAGCGCGACATCACGTAGACCATGTTCGGCCCGGGCGTGACCGCGAGCATGCCGCCGATGACGAGAAATCCGTAGAGCGATCCGGACGTATGCATGTCTGATGATTCCTGCAACGAGTGAGGGCTGACGAGATGCATTGTCCGGCCGTGGAGGAGAACAGTAAAACGGGATAAACTGAATCGATTAATCAGTTTTTCTGAATTCCATGAAAAAGCTCGACCTTGATGTGCTCGCGATGGTGGTGGCCGTCGCCGAATCCGGATCGTTCGCGCAGGGCGCGCAGGCCGTGCACCGGTCGCCGTCGGCGGTGAGCATGCAGATCAAGGCGCTGGAAGACGCGCTCGGCAAGCCGCTCTTCATCCGCGACACGCGCAACGTGACGCCGACCGACGACGGCACGATGCTCGCCGAATACGGTCGCCGGATGCTGGCGATGCGCGACGAGGCATGGGCGTCGGTCGTGCGCCCGGAGATCCGCGGCCGCGTGACGATCGGCGTGCCCGACGACTACATTTCGTCGCTGCTGCCGCAGGTGCTCGGCAAGTTCGCCGCGATGCATCCGCGCGTGGAAGTGCGCGTGATCGGCCAGCCGAGCAGCGCGCTCGTGCCGATGCTGAAGGACAACACGGTCGATCTCGCATGCCTCACGCGGATCAAGGGCGTGACCGGCGAGCTGATCCGGCTCGAACCGCTCGTCTGGGTCGGGTCGCCGAAGCGCAACGTGTGGGAGGAGCGGCCGCTGCCGGTGGCCTTCTTCACGCACGGCGGCAGCATGGCGCGCGATCAGGCAGTCAAGGCGCTGAACCGGCGGAAGATCCCGTACCGGATGTCGTACGAAAGCCCGAGCCACCTCGGCCTGCTCAGCATGGTGGAGGCCGGGCTGGCGGTCGCGCCGCTCGCGCGCTGCTGCATTCCCGATCATCTCGTGCAGCTGTCGGAAAGCCACGGGCTGCCGTCGCTCGGCGAACTCGAGGTCGTGCTCGCGCGCAGCGCGCAGTCCGCGCGCCCGCCGTGCGACTACCTGGCCGAGCAGATTCTCGGCGAATGGCGCACCTGAGCGGCCCGCCGGCGGTCGCGCTTCAGCACGACTTCAGCAGCCATTCGCGGAACGCGACGAGCGACGGCAGCGTCTCGTTCCCCGGCGGGTAGATGAGGTAGTAGCTGCGCTGGCTGGTGATCGCGTCACCGATCGACACGAGTTCGTTGCGGCTCAGCTCGTCTTCCACCAGCACCTTCGGCACCAGCCCGATCCCCATCCCGGCCCGCACGGCCTGGATCAGGTGCGACGTGAGCTCGAAGCTCGGGCCGATGCGCATCTGCCGATGGTCGAGCCGATAGTGGGAAAACCATTCCGCCCACGCCTGCTGGTTGCTCGTCACGCCGAGCAGCGTCTGCTTCGCGGCCCATGCCGGCGTGCGTGCGCCGGCCTTGCGGCGGCTTGCGCTGCCCGCGTCCGGCGGCGCGATCGCGATCAGGAACTCGTTGTACAGCCGGTGCGCGTGCAGGCCCGGCCAGTCGCCCGCGCCGACGGTAATGGCCGCATCGAGGTCGTCGTTGAGAAAATCGACGCCGCCGATCCGCGAATGAAGGTGCACGGTCACGCCCGGATGCGCGGCATAGAAATCGTGCAGGTGCGGTAGCAGCCATTTCGAGCCGAAAGTGGGCAGCGTCGCGAGCCGTAGCGTACCGGCGCCCACCTGGTGCGACATCGCCTGCAGCGTCGCGCCGCGGATGCGCCCGAGTGCACCGCTCAGCTCGGTGAAGTAGCGGCGCCCCACCTCGGTCAGCTTGACCGAGCGGCCCTCGCGTCGGAACAGCGGCACGCCGAGCTGATCCTCGAGGGTCTGAACCTGCCGGCTGATCGCGCTCTGGCTCAGCGACAGCTCCTCGGCCGCGCGCGTATAGCTTTCATGCCGCGCGGCGGCCTCGAACACGAGCAGCAGCGACATCGACGGGGTGAGGCGACGGTAATTCATGAGTTTTATGCAATATTCGCCGGAGCAGAATTCGTTTGTTTCTCGCGAAGTATCCAAAGATACTGGAAATCCCGGTCGCGTGGAAACTTGCTAAAAAATCATGTTTCGGCCGCGCGAGCCGGCCGGTTCCACCCACACACTGCCGCTTCTACCCCATGTCGATCGTCTCGTTGCCCCGTCCCGCCCGCCCGCCCGCGCAGGCATACCGTGACTTTCTCGCCGCGCTGCAGGCCGCCGGATTCGCCGGGGAAATCCGCGCGGATCACGCGAACCGGACGGTGCAGGCCACCGACAACTCGATCTACCAGCGCCTGCCGCAAGCGGTGGTCTGCCCCGCGCATACGGACGACGTCCGGCTGCTGGCGCGGCTGCTCGCCGAGCCCGCGCATCGCGACGTCGCGGTGGCCGCGCGCGGCGGCGGTACGGGCACCAACGGGCAATCGCTGACCGACGGCGTGGTCGTCGACCTGTCGCGCAACATGAACCGGATCCTCGAAATCGACGTCGAGCAGCGCTGGGTGCGCGTGCAGGCCGGCGTCGTCAAGGATCAGCTCAATGCGGCGCTGAAGCCGCACGGGCTGTTTTTCGCGCCGGAACTGTCGACGTCGAACCGCGCGACCGTCGGCGGGATGATCAACACCGACGCGAGCGGGCAGGGCAGCTGCACGTACGGCAAGACGCGTGACCACGTGCTCGAGCTCGATTTCGTGCTGATGGGCGGCGAACAGTTGCACAGCGACGCGCTCGCGCACGACGAGCTGGAGCGTCGCTGCGCGCGGCAGGACCGCATCGGCAAGGTCTACCGCACCGCGCGGCGCATCAGCGACGACAAGGCGGCGCTGATCGAAGCGAAGTTTCCGAAGCTCAATCGCTGCCTGACCGGCTATGACCTCGCGCACCTGCGCGAACCCGATGGCCGCTTCAACCTGAACAGCGTGCTGTGCGGCGCCGAAGGCTCGCTCGGCTTCGTCGTCGAGGCGAAGCTCAACGTGCTGCCGATCCCGAAGTATTCGGTGCTGGTCAACGTGCGCTACGCGGGCTTCATGGATGCGCTGCGCGACGCGCGCGCGCTGCTCGCGCACCAGCCGCTGTCGATCGAGACGGTCGACTCGAAGGTGCTGCTGCTGGCGATGAAGGACTTCGTGTGGAGCAGCGTGGCCGAGTATTTCCCGCAGGACGACGCCCGGCCGACGCTCGGCATCAACCTGATCGAATTCAGCGGCGACGACGCGGATGACGTCGATGCGCGCGTGCGCGCGTTCGTCGACCATCTGCGCACCGATACGAGCGTCGAGCGCCTGGGCCACACGCTCGCGGCCGGCGACGACGCGGTGAAGCGCGTGTATGCGATGCGCAAGCGCGCGGTCGGCCTGCTCGGCAACGTGCAGGGGGAGGCGCGCCCGCAGCCGTTCGTCGAGGACACCGCGGTGCCGCCGGAGAACCTTCCCGCGTATATCGCCGAATTCCGCGCACTGCTCGACGGCCACGGGCTGCAATACGGGATGTTCGGGCACGTCGACGCGGGCGTGCTGCACGTGCGGCCGGCGCTCGACATGAAGGACCCGAAGCAGGCGGCGCTGGTGCGGCCCGTGTCGGATGCGGTGGCGGCGCTCACACAGCGCCACGGCGGCCTGTTGTGGGGCGAGCACGGCAAGGGCGTGCGCTCCGAATATGCGCCGGCGTTTTTCGGCGAGCTGTATCCGTCGCTGCAGCAACTGAAGGCCGCGTTCGATCCGCACAACCAGTTCAACCCGGGCAAGATCGCGACACCGCCGGACCCCACGATGCGGCTGCTGAAGATCGACGAAGTGCCGACGCGCGGCGACCACGACCGGCAGATCGACGAGCGCGTGTGGCAGCGCTACGGCACCGCGATGCACTGCAACGGCAACGGCGCGTGCTACAACTTCGACCCGGACGATGCGATGTGCCCGTCGTGGAAGGCGACGCGCGAGCGCGTGCAATCGCCGAAGGGGCGTGCGTCGCTGATGCGCGAATGGTTGCGCCTGCAAGGGCAGGCCGGCGTCGACGTCGTCGCGGCGGCGCGTGCGCGGCAGCCGTTCCTGAGCGGCCTTGCCGCGCGCTGGCGCAACAGCCGCGCGGCGCGCAACGGCGAAGCCGATTTCTCGCACGAGGTGTACGACGCAATGGCCGGGTGCCTCGCGTGCAAGTCGTGCGCGGGGCAGTGCCCGGTGAAGGTGAACGTGCCGGAGTTTCGCTCGCGCTTTCTCGAGCTGTATCACCAGCGCTACCTGCGGCCGCTGCGCGACTACCTGATCGGTTCGCTCGAATTCACGATGCCGTGGATGGCGCGGGTGCCCGCGCTGTACAACGGGCTGATGCGGGCGGGATGGGTGCGCACGGTGCTGGAGCGGCACGTCGGCATGGTCGACAGCCCGCTGCTGAGCCGCTTCGATCTCGCGGCCGTGATCCGTCGATGGCGCGCGAAACCGGCCGACCCGCAGGCGCTCGCCGCGCTGGGCGACGCGCAGCGCGCACGCAGCGTCGTCATCGTGCAGGACACGTTCACGCGCTATTTCGATACCGAGCAACTGGCGACGCTGATCGAGCTGACGGCGCGCATGGGCTTTCAGGTGTGGCTCGCGCCGCTCGCGCCGAACGGCAAGGCGCTGCACGTGCAGGGCTTTCTGCGCGCCTTTGAGCGCGCGGCGATCCGCAATGCGACGCAGCTGGCCGCGCTGGCGCGCTCGGGCGTCGCGCTGGTCGGCCTCGATCCGGCGATGACGCTCACGTATCGGCAGGAATACCTGAAGGTGACCGGGCTCACCGATGTGCCGAAGGTCGCGCTGCCGCAGGAATGGCTGCTGCAGGCACTGCCGGAAGACGGTACGGGAGCGAGTGCCGGCAGCGTGCCCACGGCGTACCGGTTGCTGCCGCACTGCACCGAGAAGACCAATGCGCCCGACAGCGGCAAGCAATGGGCGCAGGTGTTCGCGCGACGCGGGCTGCGTTTGCAGGTCCAGGCGGCCGGGTGCTGCGGGATGTCGGGCACCTACGGGCACGAGGCGCGCAATCTCGCGACGTCGAAGACGATCTATTCGCAGTCGTGGGCGGCGCACGTGGACGGGCCGGAGGACGAAGGCGAGGCGCTGGCGACCGGGTATTCATGCCGCAGCCAGGTGAAGCGGATGTCGTCGAAGCAGGTGCGCCATCCGTTGCAGGCGTTGCTCGATCACGTGCGGGCGGCGGGGTGACGATCGGGCGTGGCGTTTCGCGTTGCCCGCGAGATGACGTTCGTTTCAGCGTCGAGCGGTAGGCACCGTGCCGCTGTCGACGCACGCCGGTGCTCAGGCGTCGGCTTTGGCCGTCTTGCTGGAATGCGGCTTGTCTGCCGCGGGAAACGTGCCGCCGCCGCGCGGCCGTTTCGGATCGATCCGCATCTGCCGGATCACGCGCCGGAAATCGATCTCGTGCGCCGCCATCGTGCCGATCAGTGTCGCGATGACCGCGAGGTGGGACGGGACCGTGCCCTTGCTCGAGTAGTTCGTGATCGAGCTTTCGTTCATCCGGATCAGGCGGGCGAACTCGCGCGCCGTCAGCTGTGCTTTCTTCAACTCCTGTTGGAATTCCGCGTACGCCATTGCACACATGATGCTTTGTCTCCGTGAATCAGAAATCGGCCCGCGCGGCGCCGGCGCCGACGACGACGGGTGGCGTTCCCGTCGTGCCGGCGCGGCGGCGGGTTACATCTTCACCTGGTCGAGGAAGGTCTTCTTGCCGCTCTTGTAGCCGTAGATCGAGATGATCCCGTGCGTCAGATCGCCCTTCGCATCGAACGTCGTCGTGCCGATCACGCCTTCGTACTTCGTCGCCGGCATCGCCGCGAGGATCTTCGCCGGATCGGTCGAGTTCGCGCGCTTCATCGCGTCGACCGCGATGTAGACCGCGTCATACGCGAACGGCGCGTCGAACTTGATGCCCTGGTTGAAGCGCTTCTGGTACTTCGCGAGGAAGGCCGCGCCGCCCGGCATCTTCTCGAGCGCAGCGCCGGCCTGCGAGCACAGCACGTTGTCGGCCGCCGGGCCGGCCAGTTCGGCGAGCGAGTCGGTGCACACGCCGTCGCCGGACAGGATCTTCGCGCGCAGGCCGAGCTGCTTCGCCTGCTTCGCGAGCGGGCCGCCGGTGGCGTCCATGCCGCCGTACATGATCGCGTCCGGGTTCTCGCCCTTGACCTTCGTCAGAATCGCGCGGAAGTCGACCGCCTTGTCGTTGGTCGCGTCGTGCGACAGGACCTTCAGGCCGAGCGCTTTCGCCTTCTTCTCGAACTCGTTCGCGAGGCCCTGGCCGTACGCGGTCGAATCGTCGATCACCGCCACGCTCTTCACGCCCTTCGACTGAGCGTAGCTCGCGAGCGCCGGGCCTTGCTGCGCGTCGGTCGCGACGACGCGGTAGGTCGTCTTGAAGCCTTGCTGCGTGTAGGTCGGGTTCGTGGCCGACGGCGAGATCTGCACGATGCCCGCGTCGCTGTAGATCTTCGACGCCGGGATCGACGTGCCCGAGTTCAGGTGGCCGATGACGGCGACGACCTTGTCGTCGACCAGCTTCTGCGCGACCTGCGTGGCCTGGCGCGGGTCGGCCGCATCATCCTGCGCATCGAGTTGCAGCGTGATCTTCTTGCCGCCGATCGTGAGCCCCTTCGCATTGATTTCCTCGACTGCGAGGCGCGCACCGTTCTCGTTGTCCTTGCCGAGGTGCGAAATGCCGCCCGTCGTCGGTTCGACGCTGCCGATCTTGACGACCTGGTCGGCCATCGCGGTCGACGCGGCCGCGAACGCGGCGGCAGCCAGTGCGACGGTGACCAGGGGTTTGCAGCGCATGCCGACAGTGCTTCGTTCCATCTGCCTTCTCCGATTTGAATGTCTTTCTATTGACGTCTCGACCAGCCGACGGCGAGGTCGGGGCGATCGGACGAGTCTCCATAGCCATCATGGGCTTCACTTGCATCGCGTCCGGCCGCTCGACGTGCCGCCCAGGTGAGCGGGTGAATCGGGGCCGGATACGGTGCAATTCGTATGAATATATATGAAGCCGATTTTGCGCGCTGCAGCGAATCGCGTTGCGGGGGCGTGTGCAGCACGGCCGGCGCCCGGCATTCGAAGGCGCCGGATGCCGGAAATCGTGCATCGCGGCAGGCTACGGCCTGCGATTCACTGTCGACGGCCTTACGACCGCATCCATTATTCGGCCGGTGGCCGGGGGGAAGCCATGGACACTGATGTGCGGTCAATCCGGAACTGTTCGGTCGATTTGTCTGCACAGTTTGGGCGATTTCGATTGCGTATCCGGTTGCGGGGCCATGCTTCCTCGGCATCGACGTGCGCTTTGATGCAACTAACGGTCAAGTCCGGAGGCATCGGCGAACTGGCGCCGATCGACCGCCCACGCAACGCATTCGGCTTCGCAGATGCCGGGGTTCGTCCTGGCCGGCCCGCTTGCGGATCACCGGGGCGATCGGGCCGGCTCGATGCGGCGTCGAGGCTACGAACGTCCGCGCAACGCCACGAAGATCACGCCGGCAATCGCCAGCAGGCCGCCGCACACCGTCTCGATGCCGGGCCGCTCGCCTGTCAGTGCCATCGACATGAGCGTCGCGACCGCAGGCGTCAGATAGAGGAAGTTGGCGGCGCGCGCCGCGCCGAAGTAGCCGAGTGCGAACGTCCACGTCGCGTAACCCAGCGCGGCGGGGAAGATGCCGAGCGTCAGCACGGCCAGCGTCGTGTCGCGCGCCCCGCTGCCCAGCGCCGCGAGTGCGCCCGGCAGCCACGGTGCGAGCAGCAGCGCGCCGGCCAGCAGCGTGTACGCGGTGCAGGCCAGCGCGCCGTATACCGGAATCAGCCGCCGCTGCAGCACGAAATAGCTGGCCGAGCACAGGGCCGCGCCGAGAATCAGCGTGCTGCCCGCGCCGAGCACGAGGCCGCCCGGTTGCCCGCGCGCGATCACCGCGATGCCGGCGAGGCTGACCAGCGAGCCGAGCCAGCCCCAGCGATTGAAGCGCTCGCCGAGAAACACGGCGGCCAGCAGCGCCGTGAAGATCGGCAGCGTGTTCACGATGAAGCTCGCCGCGCCGGCCGAGACGGTCTGTTCGCCGGTATTGAGCAGCGCGTTGTAGAGCGCGATGCCGAGCAAGCCGCACAGCAGGAAGCGCAGTGCGTCGCTCCGTGTCGGCACGCGTGGCCGCCGCGCGATCAGCCACGCGACGATCAGCACGGCCGCGGTGGCGAAGCGCGCCGCCGCGAGCTGCAGCGGAGTCAGGCCATGCAGGCCGATCCGGATGAACGGGAAAGCGGACGCCCACGAAACGATCGTGAAGGCGACCGCGCCGGCCGCGATCAGCGGCTGTCGCGCAGGGCGCGACGACGGTGTGGAGAGTGTGTTCATGCGCCAATGATGCGATGTGGCAAGATGCTAAGCTAGCGCACAGATCAGCACGCAGATATGAACATGATTCACAGCTCGAACCGGCGGACGGCCAGCGCTTCAACCCGCGCGAAGCGCGCGCCGGCAGCGTCGCCCGCCGCTGCGCCGGCGCCGGGTTCGCGGCCGCCGCTCGCGAGCCTGGAGACGGTGTGCACGGTCGCGCGCGAGGGTTCGTTCCTGGCTGCGGCCGATGTTTCCGGCGTGACGCACGGCGCGATCAGCCGGCGGGTGGCCGCTGTCGAAAACTGGCTCGGGCTGAAGTTGTTCGAACGTCATGCGCGCGGCGTGCGCCTGACGCCGGACGGCCAGCGCTTCGTCGGCCGGATCGAACAGGCATTCGCGATCATCGACAGTGCGGCCGATCAGTGGCGCTCGCCGCGTACGCCGCGACTGGTCAGGATGAGCGTGGTGCCGGCCTTCGCGCAGCTCTGGCTGTTCGAGCGCCAGCATGCGCTCGAGAGCGAGGCGCCCGCATTGCGGATCGAACTCGGCATCGATCTTCGCAACGTGGATATCGCCGGCGGCGAGGCGGACCTGTCGGTCCGGTACGGGCGCGGCAACTGGCGTCAGCTCGAGACCCGCGCGTTCATGCCGGAGCGGCTCTATCCGGTCGCGCATCCGCGGCTCGCCGCACAACTGGCCAAGGCGCGCCGCCGGCGCGGCGATGCCGCGTTGCTCGACCTGCCGTTGCTGCACGATTCCGATGTGACCGGCTGGCGCACTTGGTTCGATGCATTGGGCGTGCCGTTCAAGCCGCGCGCGCAGGATCGCCGTTTCGAGGACTACAACCTCGTGCTGGCCGCGGCCGAGGCCGGACTCGGCGTGGCGCTGGCGCGTGTACCGCTCGCCGACGCCTATCTCAAGCGCAGCGGCCTCGTGCGCGTGAGCCGGCACGAGGTCGATTCGGTGCTCAGGTATTACTTCGTGCACGCGAAGGGGGAAAATCGGCCTGAGGTGCTGGCGTTGATGGAGCGGATGCGATCGGCGGTGGGGGCAGAAGGTTAGCCGGCCTGCCGCCGCGAGACCTGCCACGGTGCGCCGGCGGGGGCGAAGAAAGCGTTGTGCGATATGGGGCACTAGGCTCGGGCCGCCGGATCGACGACAATGCGACCGCGAATAACGATGAGGTGGAGCGATGAACGAAATTCGAAAATACATGCATCCGTGCGGATGCAAGCGAGGTCAACAATGAACAAGCCAGACAAGTCGTCGAAAGCGCGTGCCGCGCTCGACCAGCTGTTTTCGGGCATGGCGCCCGCGGATGCGACGCGCGCGTCGCGTCCGGGCAATCCGTTCGAAGCGAGCGCAGACGACGCATCCGCCGGCACCGGCGGCCGCGGCGGGATCGAAGTCACGCTGTCGACCCGGATCCAGTTGCGCGGCTATCCGAATGCGAACGCATTCATGAAGCGCATGGCCGAGGCCTGGGGGCTGGAGTGGGGGATGTACGACAGCGTCAAGGCCATCGCGACGCTGCCCGCCGGATGGCGAGCACGCCGGCTTCCGGAAGTCACGCAGATCGTCGACGGGCACGACGTGCTGCGCGCGGAGAGCAGCCTGCAGGGCGGCGAGATGTCGTATCTGAAAGTGCATCCGCGCTATTACATCGACGCACGCAAGGGGCTGGGCTGGGGCAAGTCGTCGAAGGCGTCCGACGATCCGGATCTCGACGGCCCCGACTGGAACTGCTTCGTGATCGATCGCGAAAAAGCCATCGAAGTGCACGAATTGACCACCTCGTCGCTGAAAGCCGACATGGACAACGCGCGGGCGACGTTGGTGAAATGGCTGGACGAGAACTATCCGAATCATCGCGATCCCTTCGCGTACTGGACGGATTGCGAAGGGGCGTCGTAATTTTGCGTGGTGGCCCGGTTCGGTATCGCGGGCACACGCTGCGCGACCGGCGCCGTAGCCGGCGGCGCGCAGGCCGCTTCGAGGCATCGGCCGGTTGCGACGGGAGCGCCAATTGAAACGAGCCGGTTTCGTCCCGGTTCTCTGGGCAGCGTTCGGTGCGGCGTTCGGCTCGACGGTCGTCGAACTGCTGCTCTGGCCGATCGTCGGCGACGACGCCATCGCGAACCTGTTGCGCGACACACGCCTCACGGCGGCGATCGTGATGGGGCGCGGCGTGCTCGGTGCATCGGCCGGCTTCGATCCACGGGTCATGGCGGCCGCGACCCTCGTGCATATCGTGTTGTCGCTGGCCTACGCGGCCGTGCTGGCGAAGGTGATTCGCAACCTGTCGCTTGCGGCCGCGCTATTCGCGGGCGGCGCGTTCGGCCTCATCCTGTACGGCGTCAACCTGTACGCCTTCACCGCGATCTTCCCGTGGTTCATCCCGGTTCGTGGCGCGATCACGCTCGTGGCCCATCTGGTATTCGGGATCACCGGAGCAGTCGTTTACCGCCTCGCCAGGCGCCAGGCCCGACGCCAGCCGCGGCAACGATAGTCGCGGTTGCCCGTGTCGACCATTTGCACCATTTCCACCACTTCGATCGCGTCGCCCGCTTCAACGGGATGGAGCATTGCCGCTTCGGCGTACCGATCGGCGGCGGCTTTCGCCATGGCGCGTTTCCTGGCACCGCCGGCCACGGATTCGACGGCATGCATCCGTTCGGCGGCGTGAGCGGATTCGGTGGAATGCGCCGACGTCAGGCGGTGTTTCCGCGCAAATCCACGGCCAGCGCATCTGCTAATCGAGCCGCCCGCGCAAGTCGTCGAACGGAATCATCACGTGCGTGCGATAGGCGGGCCGCGCTTTCAGCCGTTCGTACCAGGCTTGTACGTGCGGCAGGTCCGGCCGTGCGATGTCGAGTTCGAAGTAGCGATACAGGTGCGTGCCGGCCGCAATGTCGGCGAGCGTAAGCGTGTCGCCCGCGAGAAACGCTTGCCCGGCCAGCGCCGCATCGAGCGCCTGGAAGTGCTGCGCGCACGCCGCGATGCTTTGCTCGACGCGCGCCGTGTCGCGCTGCTCGGGCGGCGTCCGGAAGTAGCCCCGGAACACGCCGTTCAGGAACGTCGGCTGCAGCGTGGATTGCGACCAGTCCATCCAGCGGTCGGCGCGCGATTGTTCGGCCGGGTCGTCGCGCCAGAAGCCGGGGCGTCCGTAACGTGCGGCGAGGTAGCGCAGGATGCTGTGCGATTCCCACACGACCGTGCCACCGTCGTCGATCACGGGCACGCGCCCGTGCGGGTTCATCGCGAGAAAGGCGGGCGTGTCGAGCACGCCGAACCGGCCGCCGGCCGGCACGTGCCGATGCGGGAGCGCGAGCTCGTCGACGAGCCACATCACCTTCTGGACGTTGAATGCATTGCGGCGCCCCCATACGGTCAGCATGCCGGCCTCCTTGTGTCGTGCGGAACGGGATCGCGACAGTGTAAACGCCGGCAGGCGCGCACCGCGGTACGCGCCTGCCGGCCGTCGTCGTTGCCGCCGTGCGGCGGCGCGATCAGAACTTGTGGCGAATCCCGACGATCGCGAGCTCCTGCGTATCGGTGCCGGAGTTCACGCCGTACGAGCCGACCGACGCGGCGGCCTTCACGACCGCGCCGTTCGCGTTGAGCGTGTTGCCGCTCGCCTTCTGGTAGCCGAACAGCGCATACAGGTCGGTGCGTTTCGACAGCGCGTAGTCCGCGCCGAGGTTGACCTGGTTGTAGTGCGCGGAACTCGGCCCCGTCAGCGACGTGTAGTTGTAGCCGACGCCCGCGCGCAGCGCTGGCGAGAACTGCCAGTTGAAGAACGCCGAGCCGTTGTTGAACTTCGCGTTCTGGCTGAACGCCGACAGCGTGTCCGCGCCGTACTGCGTATTCGAATACGCAAGGCCGAAGGTGGCGGGCCCGGCGACGTACTGACCGGCCACGCGCACGATCTGGATCGACTTCGCGCTCGAGAAGCCCTGGTTGATCACGGTGTTGAACAGCGTGTCCGAGCTGCTCGACCACGTGCGCACGCCGTTCGCGACGGTGGAGCCGCCGTTCGCGTAGAAGAAGCCGGCGCCGAGCGACAGCGGGCCGTTCGCGTAGCTTGCGCCGAAGCTGTACGTGCGGCCGCTGCCGGTGGCGCCCGCGACGCCGCCGAAACCGTACAGGCCTTCGAACTGGAAGCCCGAGATCAGCGGGCTCGTGTACTTCACCGAGTTGCTGACGCGCAGGCTGTTGTCGTAGTTGTCGAGGTCGCCCGGCGTCGCGAACACGCCGCCGAAGTAGTTGTCCTGCGTGAGGCCCTGCACGAGATCGACGACCGGATCGTACTGGCGGCCGAGCGTCACGGTGCCGTACGTGCTGCTCGCGAGGCCGACGACGGCCTTGCGGCCGAACTCGCGCGAGCCCTGGCCGAGCGCACCCGTGCCGATGTTGAAGCCGTTCTCGAGCTGGAACAGCGCGGCCAGGCCGCCGCCGAGATCCTCGGTGCCGCGCAGCCCCCAGCGGCTACCCGACAGGTTGCCGCTGCTGAACTTGACGAGACTCGACGCGTTGCTGCCGTTCGCGTTTTGCGCGTTGTGTACGTAGGCGATGCCCGCGTCGGCGATACCGTACAGCGTGACGCTGCTTTGCGCGTGCGCGCCGGCGGCATGGAGCGCGGCCGGCAGTGCGAGCAGCGCGAATGAACGGATCTGTTTCATTGTTGGATTCCCCCGTTGGTCGATTGGTCTGACGAGTCGGTGAACGATACGGACAGCGCATCGTCGAGGGAACCAATAAATAGTCGGATCGTTATGAGGCGGTGCGGGGATGGGTGCGCGCGCAACTAGATGGCAGCCGGTGATCAAGGGCGCTATGCGTCGTGCCGACGCGACACGCTTCCCGGCACGAGCGTCATCCGCTGCCGGCGCGAGTCGACGCCGAGCTTCGCGTGTCGCGCGATCCGGCGCGGGGATCGTTGTCGACCGTCGCCCGATACGTACAGCCGCGGCTGCGCCGCATTCAACGCGTCGTCGGCTTCCGGCTGCCACGGAAAGATCCCGTTGCGGTCCGGCCACAGCAGCTGGACGCACGGGAAGTCGTCGTTGCCGTAGAACCAGCGATTCCAGCCGAGATGGGCTTCATAGTGGGTTTTCTCGATGCCACGGCGGTACCGCTTACTGCTCCGCGCCTTCCGCGTCCGCCGTTTCGCCGAGGAACCCGCCGCTCTGGTGCGCCCACAGCGCCGCATAGATGCCGCCCGCCTGCAGCAACTGCTGATGCGTGCCTTCCTCGACGATGCGCCCTTCGTCGAGCACGATCAGCCGGTCCATCGCCGCGATCGTCGACAGCCGGTGCGCGATCGCGATCACCGTCTTGCCGCTCATCAGGCCGTCGAGGCTGCGCTGGATCGCGACTTCGACTTCGGAATCGAGCGCGCTGGTCGCCTCGTCGAGCACGAGGATCGGCGCGTCCTTGAGCATCACGCGCGCGATCGCGACGCGCTGCCGCTGGCCGCCCGACAGCTTCACGCCGCGCTCGCCGACCTCGACGTCGTAGCCGCTGCGGCCGTGGCGGTCGCGCAGCCGGTCGATGAACTCGGACGCTTCCGCGCGCACGGCCGCGTCGCGCATCTCGCGCTCGGTCGCGTCGGGGCGCCCGTACAGCAGGTTTTCGCGCATCGTCCGGTGCAGCAGCGACGTATCCTGCGTGACCATCCCGATCGCGCCGCGCAGGCTGTCCTGCGTCACGTGCGCGATGTCCTGCCCGTCGATCCGGATCATGCCGCCGCCCACGTCGTAGAAGCGCAGCAGCAGGTTCACGAGCGTCGACTTGCCGGCGCCCGAGCGGCCGATCAGGCCGATCCGCTCGCCGGGCCGGATCGTCAGGTTCAACCCGTCGAATACGGCGCGGTCGTTGTCCTCGTGCGCGAACTGCACGTTGTCGAACACGATTTCGCCGCGCCGCACCGCGAGCGGCTTCGCATCGGGCGCGTCGACCACGCTGTGCACCTTCGTCAGCGTGTTGATGCCGTCCTGGATCGTGCCGACGTTCTCGAACAGCTCGGTCATCTCCCACATGATCCAGTGCGAATAGCTCGACAGGCGCAGCGCCGTCGCGATCACCGCCGCGACGACGCCCGCGCTTGCCTCGCCGTGCATCCACAGGGATAGCGCGAGGCCGGTCGAGCCCACCAGCAGCAGCGTCGACAGCAGGTGATTGACGACCTCGAACGCGCTGACGAGCCGCATCTGCGCGTCGCCGGTCGCCTTGAACGCTTCCATCGCGCGGCGCGCGTGGTCGGCTTCGCGCCGCGTGTGCGAGAACAGCTTCACGGTCGTGATGTTCGAATACGCGTCGGTGATGCGGCCCGTCATCAGCGCGCGCGCATCGGCCTGGCGGCTGCCGACGGCGCCGAGGCGCGGCACGAAATACGCGCACGCCAGGCCGTAGCCGAGCGCCCACAGCACGAGCGGGATCATCAGCCGCCAGTCGAAGCTCGCCGCGAGCGCGAGGATGCCGATCAGGTACGCGGCGACGCCGATCACGACGTCGACCGACATGAACAGCGCATCGCGCACCGCGAGCGCGGTCTGCATGATCTTGGTGGTCACGCGGCCCGCGAACTCGTTCGCGTAGAACGACAGGCTCTGGTCGAGCATCAGCCGGTGAAACAGCCAGCGCAGCCGCATCGGGAAGTTGATCGCGAGCACCTGGTGCTTGACCATCGTATGCAGCGCGATCAGCAGCGCACTGCCGGCGAGGATCGCCGCGAACCCGGCGAGCGTGCCGAAGTGCCGGCCGCCGAAATCGGCAGGCGTCGCGGACGCGAGCCAGTCGACCACGCGGCCCATCATCGCGAACAGCGCGGCTTCGTATGCGGCCAGCGCGGCCGACGTCAGCGCGATCAGCAGGATCCAGCCGCGCGCGCCCTTCGTGCACGCCCAGACGAACGAGAAGAAGCCCCGCGGCGGCGTGGCGGGATCGTCGAGCGGGAAAGTCGGCAGGCGTCGTTCAAACCACGAAAACATTGAAACCTCTCCTTGATGCGTCCACGCCGGCCGGCGCGGCCCGTATTGCCCGTTTCATGCGCGACGCCTTCGACGGCGACGCCGTGTTTCACACATGTCCACTGCGCCCGGATCCATGCGTCGGTCGGGCCGAGCGCGCCCGGTGCCTACGCATGTCGCCCGAGCGTCGTGGACAGCCGCTTCTTCCACTTGCGCGCGATGAAGCCGAAGCGGCGCGGCTCGATGTCGGGGCGGCGGCGCGGATCGGCCGGAACGTCCGCGTGGCCGACGATCGCGTCGTTGTCGCGTCGCTCGGCGGCCAGTGTCGCATCGATTCGATCCCGTTGCAGGCCGGTTGCCTGGGGCGACTGTCGCGCGAGGTCAGTGCGTTGCCGGCGCCAGCTGACGGCGCCGCCGACGATCATCGGGAACGCGGGCCGCACCGCACTCGCGACGCACGGAATCACCCGGTCAGCCGGTAGCGTCTTCCCGCGCCCGCACGCGGCGATGTTCGATCGCGCATGAAGTTGGTACGATCGCGCGTATCGTTCACGCCGGCGCTGCAAGCCGCCGGCCATCGGTCGCGCGGCCGCCCGGCAGCGCGGCCCCGTTCGGGAGAAGCGGCTCATGCTGCAGGCGTTCGCGGTCTTGCTGACCTTCCAGTGTCTCGGGGAAGGCGTGTCCTACCTGTTCGGCCTGCCGGTGCCGGGCCCCGTGATCGGCATGCTGCTGCTGTTCGGCTTCGTGATGCTGCGCCCTCAGGTGGCCGACGCGATCGAGCCGACCGCGCTCGAGCTGCTGCGCCACCTGTCGCTGCTGTTCGTGCCGGCCGGTGTCGGCATCATGGTGTCGGCCGACCGCGTGCGCGGCGATGCGGTCGCGGTCGTCGTCGCGCTGGCGGTCAGCACCACACTCGCGATCGCCGTGACCGCGCTCGTCACGCGCGCGCTGCTGCGCCGCCAGCGGCGCGCGGGCGGTGCGGCGGAGGGCACGCCGTGACGGCCTTCCCGAAACTCGGCGCGATCTGGGTCTATCTCGCCGCGACCCCGTTGCTGGGCCTGACCATCACGCTGATCGCCTACCTGCTCGCGCAGGCCGTCTATGCGCGGGCGCGCTTCAACCCGCTCGCGAACCCGGTGCTGATCGCGGTCGCGCTGATCGTCGTGCTGCTGACGATCACCCAGACGCCGTATCCGACGTATTTCGAAGGCGCGCAGTTCGTCCACTTCCTGCTCGGCCCCGCGACCGTCGCGCTCGCGCTGCCGCTGTACCGCCAGTGGTCGAAGCTGCGCCGCGCCGCGGTGCCGCTGCTGGTCGGCCTGCTCGCGGGCTCGCTGACCGCGATCGTGTCGGCGGTCGGCATCGCGGCGCTGTTCGGCGCGTCGCACCAGACCATCGCGTCGCTTGCGCCGAAGTCGGCGACGACGCCGATCGCGATGGCCGTCGCTGCCGAAATCGGCGGGATTCCGTCGCTCACCGCGGTGCTGGTGATCTCGACCGGGATCTTCGGGGCCGTGTGCGCGCGCGGGATCCTCAACGTCCTGCGCGTCGACGAACCGGCCGTGCGCGGGTTCGCGCTCGGCGTCGCGTCGCACGGGATCGGCACTGCGCGCGCGTTCCAGGTCAGCGAGGAGGCCGGCGCGTTCGCCGGGCTCGGGATGGGGTTGAACGGCGTGCTGACGGCCTTCGTCGTGCCGATCCTGCTGCCGGTGCTGTCGCGCTGGGTCTGAGCGCCGGCCGGGCCACGGCGGGTTATCGGTTTCCCTGATGGCGCGCGCGGGGCGCCGGAACGGCGGCGCATGCGATGCGCATGTATCGTGGCCGTTATCGGGAGAATTCAGGAACGCACGGGGACAAGTGCATACTGTTCGGCTAACGTTGCATCGGCGCCGTTGCCGCACGCGGTCGAGTGCGCCGGTGTCCGACCCACAACCAACAATCGACAATCGACAAGGAGATCCGGCCATGAAGAAGGCTCGCGTGGTTTCGGTGGCAGTGGCAGTAACGGCGTCGTTCGGTCTGCTGTTGACCGCCGCGCCGGCGGCATACGCGCAGGATCCGGCGTCCGCGCCGACGCAGAAGCAGATCGACAAGGCGCAGAAGAAGGCGGCCCGCAAGGCCGCCCGGGCGAAGCATGCGTCGGACCTGAAGGCGATCGGCACGGGCAGCGGCTACCGGCTGACCAACGACCAGAGCAACTATCCGCAGAACGCCGTCTCGAAGGCGCCCGCGACGAAGGCGGCGCCGGCCGCCCCGGCGTCGGGCCAGTAACGGCCGGACCCGGTACCCGGCACGAACGGCGCCGGATCGACCGGCGCCGTTCGTGCGGGTGCGGGGCCGCGAGGCCGCCGTGTTACGACGCGAGCTTGCTCGCGAGTTCCGCGACGTGCTTGCCCTGGTAGCGCGCGATGTCGAGCTCGTTCGCGCTCGGCTGGCGGCTGCCGTCCGCGCCGGCGAGCGTGGTCGCGCCGTACGGCGTGCCGCCGGTGATTTCGTTCATGTTGACGAGGCCGCTGCATGCATACGGCACGCCCACGATCACCATCCCGTGGTGCAGCAGCGTCGTGTGGAACGACGTGATCGTCGTTTCCTGGCCGCCGTGCTGCGTGCCGGTCGACGCGAACACGCTGCCGATCTTGCCGACGAGCGCGCCCTTCATCCACAGGCCGCCGGTCTGGTCGAGGAAGGTGCGCATCTGGCCGGCCATGTTGCCGAAGCGGGTCGGCGTGCCGAAGATGATCGCATCGTAGTCGGCGAGTTCGTCCACCGTCGCGACCGGTGCAGCCTGGTCGACCTTCACGCCGATCGCGCGGGCCTGGTCGACGGGAATCGTTTCCGGCACGCGCTTGAGCGCGACCTCGACGCCCGCCACCGATCGTGCGCCTTCCGCGATGTGCTGCGCCATCGTTTCGACGTGTCCGTAGGACGAGTAGTAAAGAACGAGTACCTTGGCCATGTTGCGAATCTCCGATTAAAAGGGCCCCGCGTTCAGCGGGGCCCGGTTTCCCGAACGGGCTTCATGCCCACTCGGCCGTGACTTCGACCGGACGCAGGTCGAACACCAGCACTTCGGCATCCTTCCCGTCGGCGAACGTCAGCGCCTGTTCGTCGCGGATGCGCACGCCGTCGCCTTCGCCGAGCGTCACGCCGTTGACCGTCACGCTGCCGCGTGCCACGTGCACGTAAGCAAAGCGGTTCGGTGCCAGTTCCAGCGTCGCGCGTTCATCACCGTCGAACAGGCCCGCGTAGATCCGCGTGTCCTGCCGGATCTTCAGCGAACCGGCGTCGCCGGTCGGCGATACGACGAGCGCGAGCTTGCCGCGCTTGTCGTCGGCCGTTACGTTCGTCTGCTGATAGCGCGGCTCGGCACCCTTTTCGGACGGCCCGACCCAGATCTGCAGGAAGTGGACCGGCAGTTCCGGCGAGTGGTTGAACTCGCTGTGGCGCACGCCGGTGCCGGCGCTCATCAGCTGCACGTCGCCCGGCACGATCACCGAGCCGGTGCCCATCGAGTCCTTGTGTTCCAGCGCGCCGTCGAGCACGTACGACAGGATCTCCATGTCGCGGTGCGGGTGCGTGCCGAAGCCGCGGCCCGGGGCGACGCGGTCGTCGTTGATCACCAGCAGGTCGGAGAAGCCGACCTGCTTCGGATCGTAGTAATTCGCGAACGAAAACGAATGACGGGAGCTGAGCCAGCCATGCTCCGCACGGCCACGTTGGTTTGCTGCACGGATTTCGATCATGATTTTTGTTCCTCAAGACGCCGGACCTCGGAAGTGGGCCCGGCCGTTCGTTGAGATGCATCTTAGGTCAATCGATTTGACAAATAAATCGCTGTATAGATAATGACTGTCGCTATGGAGTGGACAATATGGAACTCAACGATCTGAGGATCTTCGTCGCGACGGTCGATGCGGGCAGCTTCACGGCGGCGGCCGACCAGCTGATGCTGTCCAAGCAGTTCGTCAGCCGGCGCACGATGGCGCTGGAGGCGTCGCTCGGCGTGCGGTTGTTGCACCGGAACACGCGCAACCTCGCGGTGACCGAATCGGGGCAGGAGTTTTATGTGCGCGCGCAGCGGATCCTCGCGGAGATCGCCGACGCCGAGCAGGCGATGTCGGTGCGCAGCACCGAACTGCACGGGTCGCTGAAAATCAGCGCGCCGCTATCGTTCGGGATCACGCACGTGTCGCCGCTGATCGCCGAATTCCTGTCCGCGCATCCGGCCGTGCGGCTGAATCTCGACCTGACCGACCGGCGCGTCGACCTGATCGGCGAGGGCTTCGATCTCGTGCTGCGGATCGGCTCGCTCGAGGATTCGACGTTGATCGCGCGCCCGCTCGGCGCGTGGCGGATGGTCGCGTGCGCGAGCCCCGCCTACCTGAAGCGGCACGGCACGCCGCAGACGCCGGCCGATCTCGCCGGCCATACATGCGTGCTGTACGGGCGCGAGCGGCGCATCGGCTGGGAATTTCGTATCGACGGCGTGGCGCGCACGTTCGACGTGCAGGGGCCGCTCGTCGCGAACAACGGCGAAGTGGTGCGCGACGCGGCGATCGCGGGGCTCGGCATCGCGATGCTGCCGGATTTCATCGTCGGCGGGGCGCTCGACAGCGGCGCGCTCGTGCCGGTGCTCGACGCGTATGCACCGTCGCCGATCACGCTCAATGCGGTGTTTCCGCAGCATCGGGAAGGGTTCGTCACGCTGCGCACGTTCATCGGGTTTCTCGCGGAACGGCTCGGCGAGGCTGCGTCGGCGGCGAAGGGCGGGGCCGGGCGGGCGCGGTAACGGACGGGGTTGCGGGGAATGAGGGTGCTATTCTCCGCATAATTTGCGGAGAATATTGGGTCATGCGGGGAATCGGTGGGATAATCTCCGCATCATGAGCGGAGATTACACCTACATCTGGGAGTCGGCCGACTGGCCTGCATGGCGCTTCGACCTCCCCGCACTGGCGACGCCGCTTGCCGACGTCAGCCGTGCGCAAGGCATGCTGGCCGGGCGGCTGACGGATGTCGGCCTGGCGTTGCGCGACGAGGCCAGCCTGGCCGCGCTGACGGAGGACGTCGTCAAGACCAGCGCGATCGAGGGCGAAAGCCTGAACGTGGCATCGGTCCGGTCGTCGATTGCTCGCCGGCTCGGGGTCGATATCGGCGCACTGGCGCCGGTCGATCGTCACGTCGAGGGCGTGGTCGACATGGTGCTGGACGCGACGGCCCATGCGGCGGCGCCGGTTACGGACGCCCGTCTGTTCGGATGGCATGCAGCACTGTTCCCGACCGGCTACTCGGGGATGTCGCGGATCACGGTCGGCGGCTGGCGCACGGATGCCACCGGGCCGATGCAGGTCGTGTCCGGTCCGATCGGCCGGCAGCGCGTGCATTTCGAGGCGCCGCCCGCCGCGCGCGTCGCCGGCGAAGTCGCGCGTTTTCTCGCATGGCTCAATGCCGCGCCGGCCGAGCCCTTGCTGATCCGCGCCGGCCTGGCGCACCTGTGGTTCGTCACGCTCCATCCGTTCGACGACGGCAACGGCCGGATTGCGCGCGCGCTCGGGGATCTGGTCCTCGCGCGCGCCGACCGCAGCCCGCAGCGCTTCTACAGCCTGTCGGCGCAAATCCAGCGCGAGCGCAACGCGTACTACGACGTGCTGGAGCGGACGCAGCGCGGTTCGCTCGACGTCACGGAATGGCTCGCCTGGTTCCTGACCGCGCTCGGCAGGGCCATCGATCACGCGCACGCGACACTCGACGCGGTGCTGGTCAAGGCGCGCTTCTGGCAGCGCTGCGCGGGCTTCGCGATAAACGAACGCCAGGTCAAGGTCATGAATCGCCTGCTCGACGGCTTCGAGGGGAAGCTGACGACCACCAAGTGGGCAGCGCTTGCGAAGTGCTCGCAAGACACCGCGCTGCGGGACATCACCGAACTCGTCGAGCACGGCGTGCTGCGTCGCTCGTCGTCCGGCGGCCGGAGTACGAGTTACGAGCTGATGGCGATCGACGGCTGATGCCGGCCGAGGTTGCGCGTTCGTACCGCGGGCGATCGGACACGACGCGATGCCGGCGTTCGCGCGTGTCACCGTTGCCACGCCGGACGTGCTCGACAAGGCGTGGCTGAAGGCGTTGCCGCGCATGGTCCTGCGTGCGAAGGGCGTCGTGCGCGTGGCCGATGCGCACGGCACGGTCGCTGCGCGCGTTTGTCAGGTCGCCGCGCGGCGCAATCAGTTCTCGTCGATGGAAGACGAAGGGCTGGCCGCGCACGAAGGATGCGACGTGATGGTGTTCATCGGGTTCATCGATGCCGCCGTGGAAGCCGCATTGCATGACGGCATCATGCGACGCAGCGTGCCAGCCTCGACGGTTGCGCCGGCATCGAACGTCGATTGATCGGCGCCGCGCATTCGGGTTAGGCTTCGGCGAGCAACGGCATGCGCCACGTGCCGGGCCGGGCGTTTTTATCTCGAATGCCGCGTGCAGGTAGCTTCTGCAGGCGCGCGATCCAGCAACGATCCAAGCCGATGACCATCCTGAACCGATCGAATGCGCGCGGGCAAGCCGCGCCTCCCGCACGTGATGCATCCCACACGCATCTGCGATCCATCGCGTCCGCCGCGTGGCTGGCACTGTTGCCGCTCGCCGCGCATGCGGCCGGCTTCGACTGCGCGAAGGCCGCTTCGCCAACCGAGAAGGCCATTTGCGCGGATGCCGCGCTGTCGAAGCTCGACGGCGACCTCACGGCGGCGTGGAAGCAGGCGCTCGCAAAAGGCGGCGATACGGCCGCGCTGAAGGCCGCGCAGTTGAAGTGGCTCAAGCAGCGCGACCGGTGCGACGCCGACGCATCGTGCCTGGGCGATCGCTACCGCGAACGCCTCGCGAGCCTGAACGGCAAGCCGCTGGCCGCCGACCGCTGGCAGCAGACGTGGTACATGACGAGCGACAACCCGTCGTTCGGCGGCGTGCTGACGTTCACCGGCACGCCGCCGCGCCTGCATTTCGAGCTGGGCGGCAACAACGGTGCGAATACGGGCGAGCTCGACGGCGACATCGTGCTGCACGGTGACAGCGGCACCTACCGCAAGGACAGGTGCCGGCTCGATTTCGAACGGAAGGGCGCGCGCATCGGCGTCACGCAACACGGCGCGGATGTCGATTGCGGCGCCGGCCTGGGCGTGTTCTACGGCGGCGAGTATGTGACCGCGGCGCAGTTCCAGGCGAAGCCGGCGGCCGACCTGCTGAGCCTCAAGGTCGTTGACGACGCAACACAGAACGCGGCCGCGCACACACTGCTCGGCGCCGATTACCAGACGCTCGTCGACATCGTCAATTGCGGCACCGACGAGAAGGATCTCGACGGGCTGAACGCGCACGTGGCGTCGTACTGGGTGCGCGGCATCGCGACGACGAACGCGGCGATCGTGATGCGCCGCGGTAACGATCTGTGGATCGGGGTGCTCGTGTTCGACGCGCAGAACAACGTCCGGATGCGCTATTACACGAACGTGCCGGCGTGGAAGAAGCGCGTGCCGAAGACCATCCTGGCGTGGCATGACAATCTCGACAAGACGCTGCCGGTCGACGTGATGCAGTGACGGGCGGGCCGGGCGGCCGAAGCCGCCCGGCGCATCTTCATTTCCTTCGCGCTGCGCGCACGTGCGCCGGCGCCGCAGCCGATTCCCGCGCGCGCAACTCCGGCTGCACCGCGTGGCCGGGCCCCGTTGCGCCGTTCTCGAGCGCGTCGAGCAAGGCTTGAGCGGCCTGGCGCCCGATCGCGTCGGTGTCGACCCACATCGTCGTCAGCGGCGGCTGGATCTCGCGCGCGAGCGCGATATCGTCGAACCCGGTGATCGACAATTGCGCGGGCACGTCGATGCCGAGCGCCTGAGCCTCGAGCAACGCGCCCAGCGCGAGCGCATCGTTGCCGCAGATCACGGCCGTCGGCCGCGTTGCCGCGTCGCTGCCGGCGATCGCGCGCAGGCTCGCCCGCCCGAACGCGATCGTGGCCGCGCCTTCGTGCTGATGGACCGGGCGTACCGCGAGCCCGCGCGCGGCCAGCGTGTCGTGAATGCCGCGCAGGCGGGCCTGCACGCGGTCGTTGTCCGCCGACGGCTGCATGATGATCGCGAAATCGCGGTGGCCGAGGTCGAGCAGGTGGGTGGTGAGCCGCGCGAACGCCGCGCGGTTGTCGAAGCCGATACAGCAGTGCGGGCTGTCGTCGCGATACGCATAAGTGACGACGTACGGCACGCGGTGCATCGCAAGCAGTTCGAACAGTTCCGGCGGATACGCCTCGCCGACCAGCGACACGGCTTCCACGCCGCGCGACAGCATCGCGCGCACCTGGGCCAGCGCCTGCGCGGGATCGTAGTTCGAGCAGCCGAGGAACAGCGTGATGCCGTGCTCGGCCATGACCGTCTGCATGCCCGCGACCTGCGATGCGAACACCTGGTCGTCGAGCGTCGGAATGATCGCGCCGGTGATGTGGGTGCGGGTGGACGCGAGCGCACGCCCCGCCGCATTCGGAATCCAGTTCAGCGTGCGCGCCGCGTCGAGCACGCGCTGCTGCACATCGGCCGACACCTTGCCGGGATCGTTGTACACGCGCGAGACGGTGGCGGTCGACACGCCGGCCAGTTTCGCGACGTCGCCGAGCACCGAGCGGCCGCTGCCGCGGCGCGCGCGGGTCGCGCCGCCGCGGGACGGTGGCGCGCTCATCGGCCGGCTCCCGGCGTGGCGGTGGCGGCGCCACGTGTTGTCAAATGCGTCATTGTTTACCCTCGATTCACGGTGGCGCCGCTTGCATTCTCGCTCGACCCTGTGAGAATGTAAGCGCTATCTTGACGTGCTTTCCTATTATGTCAGACCTGGATTCTATCCACATCGTGAAATTTTCATCGACGACGACTGTTCCGGCCATTTTGTCCGTCGGAAATGTAAGCGGTTACATTCGGAAATGAGCTACACCTATCCCCCTCGCATCGCCGTTGTCGGCAGCGTGAACATCGACCTCGTCACGCGCGCGCCGCGCCTGCCGGTGCCGGGCGAGACGCTGCTCGGCACGGATTTCCAGACCGTTCACGGCGGCAAGGGGGCGAACCAGGCGGTCGCGGCCGCGCGCCTGGGCGCGTCGGTCGCGATGATCGGCTGCGTCGGCGACGACGCGTTCGGTGCGCGCCTGCACGACGCGCTGGCGGCAGAGGGCATCGACGTGACGCATCTCGACCGGATCGGCGGTACGGCGACCGGGGTGGCCACGATCACGGTCGACGAGGGCGGCGCGAACAGCATCGTTGTCGTGCCCGGTGCGAATGCGCGTCTCGATGCCGGCCGGATCGACGCGGCGCGCGAAGCGATCGCCGGGGCCGCGATGCTGGTGTGCCAGCTCGAAGTGCCGGTGACGACGGTCGCGCGCGCCATTGCCTGTGCCTCCGCGCACCACACGCCGGTGCTGCTCAATCCCGCGCCTGCCCAGCCGCTGTTCGACGCGCTGCTGGCACGGGTCGACTACCTCGTCGTCAACGAAACCGAAGCCGAGTCGCTGACCGGCGTCGCCGTCGGCGACGACGCGTCCGCCGTGCGTGCCGCCGACGCGCTGTGCGCGAAGGGCGTGGGCAACGTGCTGGTCACGCTTGGCGCGCGCGGCGTGTGCTGGCGCGGCGGTGCGGGCAACGGTCGCCTGCGGGCGATGTCGGTGGTCGCCGTCGATACGACCGCGGCCGGCGACACCTTCGTCGGCGGGTTCGCGGCCGCCCGCGCGGGTGGCGCATCGATGATCGACGCGATCGGCTTCGGCCAGCGCGCCGCCGCGATCAGCGTGACGCGCTACGGCGCACAGACCTCGATCCCGACGCGTGACGAAGTGGCGCGCCTGGAAACCTGAATTCCGCATGAGACGGACAGGCCGGAACCGGCCGATACCAGTGACATGGAGACAACCGCAATGAACGAAACCCCGACCGTTCCGCCCGCACCGCCACGTATCCGGCGCGGACAACGCATCGCGCTCGCGCTGTTGATGGTGAGCGGGATCGTCAACTACCTCGATCGCGGCACGCTGGCCGTCGCAAGCTCGGCGATCCGCGGCGATCTCGGCCTGTCGCTCGCACAGATGGGGCTGCTGCTGTCGGCCTTCTCGTGGAGCTATGCGCTGTGCCAGTTCCCGGTCGGCGGGCTGGTCGACCGCATCGGGCCGCGCCGGCTGCTCGGGATCGGCTTGATCGTGTGGTCGTTCGCGCAGGCGGCGGGCGGCATCGTGTCGACGTTCGGCTGGTTCATCGTCGCGCGCATCGTGCTCGGCATCGGCGAGGCGCCGCAGTTCCCGTCGGCCGCGCGGGTGGTGAGCAACTGGTTTCCGCTGCGCGCGCGCGGCACGCCGACCGGGATCTTCAACGCCGCGTCGCCGCTCGGCACCGCGCTCGCGCCGTTGCTGCTGTCGATCCTCGTCGCGTCGTTCGACTGGCGCTGGGCGTTCATCGCGACGGGCGCGGCCGGTCTCGTCGTTGCCGTCGCCTGGTTCGCGCTGTACCGCGATCCGGTGCGCGCGCAACTGACTGCCACCGAGCGCAATTATCTCGACGCCGATGCGCAAAGCGCGGTCGCGGCGCCGAAGCTGACGTTCGCCGAATGGCGCGGCCTGTTCTCGCACGGCACGACCTGGGGGATGCTGATCGGCTATTTCGGTTCCGTGTACCTGAACTGGGTGTACCTGACCTGGCTGCCGGGCTACCTGACGATGGAGCGGCACATGAGCCTGATCCGCACCGGCTTTGCCGCGTCGGTGCCGTTCCTGTGCGGATTCGTCGGCTCGCTGCTGGCCGGCTGGTTGTCGGACCTGGTCACGCGCCGCAGCCGTTCGCCGGTCGTGAGCCGGCGCAATGCGGTGGTGGTCGCGATGCTCGGGATGGTCGCGTTCACGATTCCCGCCGCGCTCGTGCAGAGCAACACGGTCGCGCTCGCGTGCATTTCGGTCGTGATCTTTCTCGCCAACGCGGCGTCGGCCTGCTCGTGGGCGCTCGCGACGGCGGCCGCGCCGCCGAGCCGCATCGCGTCGCTCGGCGCGATCCAGAATTTCGGCGGTTTCGTCGGCGGCGCGCTTGCGCCGATCCTGACGGGCATCATTGCGCAGAAGTGGTCGTTCGTGCCGGCGCTGCTGGCGGCCGCGGCGATCGCGTTCGCGGGCGCGATGGCGTACCTGCTGCTGGTGCGCAAGCCGATTCCCGAGCAGGCCGCGAACGCGGCGCCCGGGCCGTTGCCGGCCTGAGCACGCGGTATGCGCCCCGCATTCACTGAAGCAAGGAGAAACAGATGCAACACCCGCAGCAATCGAACGTGACCATCGAGGGCATCGTCCCGGTGATGCTGACGCCGTTCGACGATGCCGGCGCGATCGACTACGCCGGGCTCGAGCGGCTCATCGAATGGTATCTGGCACACGGCGCCGATGCGTTGTTCGCGGTCGCGCAGTCGAGCGAGATGCAGTTCCTGAGCCTGGCCGAACGCGCGGAACTCGCGCGCTTCGTGGTCGAGCGGGTGGCCGGGCGCGTGCCCGTCGTCGCATCCGGGCACATCAGCGACGATCTCGACGCGCAGGTCGAGGAGCTGTGCGCGGCGGCCGAATCGGGCGCGCAGGGCGTCGTGCTCGTGACCAACCGGCTCGATCCGCAGCGCAAGGGCAGCGCCGCGTTGCTCGACCATCTTCACCGGCTGCTCGCGCGATTGCCGTCGGATCTGCCGCTCGGGCTGTACGAGTGTCCGGCGCCTTACCGGCGGCTGCTGTCGGATGACGAACTGCGCGCGTGCATCGACACGGGCCGCTTCGTGATGCTCAAGGACGTGAGCTGCGACCTGGAGACGGTGAAGCGGCGGGTCGCGCTCGCCGAGGGCTCGCCGCTGAAGATCCTCAACGCGAACGCCGCGATTGCCTGGGACGCGATGAAAGCGGGTTCCGCCGGCTTCAACGGTGTGTTCACCAACTTCCATCCGGATTTGTACCGGTGGTTGCGCACGCAAGGGGACACGAATCCGGCGCTGGCCGACGAGCTCTCGACGTTCCTCGTCGTTTCGGCGGTGTCGGAGGCGCTGGGGTATCCGGCGCTCGCGAAGCTCTATCACCAGCGGATCGGCACCTTCGCGTCGATCCGTTGCCGCGCGATCGACTACGACGTGCGTGAACGGTTCTGGGCGCTCGATGCGGTGCTCGACAAGATCGTGGCCGGGACCGAGCATTTCCGTCGACGGATCGCTGCTTAATCGGGCGCGCGGTGCGCCGTTCGAGGTCTGCCGGGCGCGGTGGGGTGGCGTGCCGGGCGGGCGGCCGCCATCGCACGGGTTCGTCGGGGCGCGCGTGGTGGCGGCGCACGGTGGCTACAAGCACGGCCGGCTTGTCGCGATGCGTCTCGGACGTGTTGCGACAAGCGGCGCGAGGGGTGTATCGGCCTTGCCCCGGATGGCGTGAACCCGGCGCGGCGTTCGGGCCGAACGTGCAATGCGGCGAATCCGTCGGGAATTTCAATGCGGTCGAAGGCGGCTAGGCCGCCTGTCGCAGCCAGGCCGCCTCACTGACCAGCCGGTCACAGGCTGTCCGTTGTCACGAACGACGACGTTTCGCCGACGCACGGCCCCACCTTCACTCGTCTCATCGCACGATCGAGCCGCCGGCGAGCCGCGAGCCGCAAGCCGCAAGCCGCAAGCCGCAAGCCGCAAGCCGCAAGCCGCAAGCCGCAAGCCGCAAGCCGCAAGCCGCAAGCCGCAAGCCGCAAGCCGCAAGCCCCAAGCCCCAAGCCCCAAGCCGCACGCGCTGGGCGCCAAGCGCCGGGCATCGAGCGCGACGCCACCGCGCGTCCCTCCGATCCGTTGCACCCCGCGGGTTGCGGCAACCCCCACCCGCTGCCCCGCGCATGTCCACGTCGGACGACAAAAGCACACAAATCTGATCAAACGCTTCCGCCGTTTCTTGTAACGATTCGTAATATCGCGCCGCCGAGCGCTTTTTTGCCGACGAACCGTTGAATCCGCATCCGCTTCCCGTGCACCCCGTCACGACGACGAGCCAGCCGCCGATCCTGGCGGCCCCAGTAGATGCCACGCTGCACGCCGTGATCGACGAGGCCGTCCACCGGAGCGTGTCGGAAGCGACGACGCGCAGCGGCTACATGCGATGTGCCGACTACGCGATCGTCGGCGCGCAGGTGCTGACACTGCTGACCGGCAAGCCTTACCGGCCGTTCGCGGGTGGGGAGGTGCTGGATTTCGGCGGCGGCAACCTGTATGCGCTGTGCACGACGCGCGAGCGGCGCCGCACCGCGCGGCATCTGTCGCAGCTGGCGAGATATCACTGCTGGATCGAGGCGCGTCACGATATCGGCGGCCGTGCGCGCAAGGAAATCGTCGATTTCACGCTGCGCCACGACGAGACCGTGGCGAGCAATCTGGGGATGCCGTTCGCACGTGCGCGCCAGGCCTATTTCTGGGGTTGGGACGACGAGCACACGGTACCGGCCGAGCTGCACGCGCATCCGGTCTTCGCGAAGCAGGGCCCCGTGTGGCGCTGGGCCGAGCGTGAATGCACGTCGCTGCTGCGCGCCTACGAGCGCGAGCGGCCGGGCTATTTCGGGCGTCAGGTGTCGCGTGCGATCGACTTGTTCGCCGATCGGGTAGAAGGTCTCGGCTGACGGCGCGTCCGCTTCGCGCGAACCGCGGACAGGCTGCGTGCCGCGATGGCGCGAACCGGGGAAGGGAGCCCGTCGCGCGCTCGCGCACCGCCGGGCGTGAGCGATGTGTCCTGGCGGGACATTGCGAGCAGAGGCGCGCGCGGCGGCGCGAGCCGGTCGATCCATTGACCGGCGGCCGCCGCCACGATCATCGTGCGGCCCGGCCGTTCGTCACTTGTTCGCCAGCGTTCCGCTGCTGTTCGCGCCGCCGAACAGTCGGGTCAGGTACTGCGTGTTCGAGTTCATCTTGGCCATCAACGCGTTGAGCGCCGTGAACTGCGCCTGGTACTGCTGGGTCAGCTGCGCGGCATAGTCGGCCAGATCCGACTGCTGCTGCGTGACGCGCTTCAGGTCCGCGCTCAGCGCGTTCGTGCGCACCTCGATCATTCCGCCTTTCTTCGTGAAGGGCTCGATCTGGTCGGTCAGGTGCTTGCCCATCCCGTTCGTCGAGTTGAACAGCCGCGCGACGCCCGACGGGTTGTTGGTCAGCGCACTGTCGAGCTTCGCGCTGTCGACCTTCAGCGTGCCGTCCTTCTCGAGCGAGATGCCGATCGCCATCAGGTTCGTGTGCCCGTTGCCGTTCTCGTTGGGGACGCCGCGCGCGACGATCGACGCAAGCGAGTTGCGGATCGTGTTCAGCGTCGAATCGCCGATCAGCGCGCCCTGCGAGCTTGCCCCTGCCGTGTAGCTCGACAGTGCGCCCATCGTCTTGACGACGGTGTTGTACAGGCTCACGAAATTCGTGATCGTGGCCGCCTGCGCCTTCGTATCGGTGCTGACCGTCAGCGTCTGCGTATCGGTCGCGCTGACCGCGGCCGCCGACAGGTTCAGCGTGACGCCGTTCAGCACGCCCGACACCGTGTTGCTCGCGCTGGTCGACGCGATGCCGTTGAGCGTGAACTTCGCGTCCTGCGCGACGGCGCTTTGCCGCCACGCGGCCGCGCTGTTCGCCGAGTCGATCTTCGACGCGCCGCCGGTCGTGTCGGCCGTCGACGTGACGCCGAGGTTCGACAGCCCGGTGTCGTTGGCCACGTTGCCGACCGCGACGCTGATCGCGTTCGCCGAGCCCGTCTTCGTCGACGCGAGCACGAGGTGCGCGCCGTCGGTGCCGTTGATGACGGTCGCGCTGATCCCCGGGTTGTTCGATGCGGCGTTGATCGCGGCCGCGATGCCCGACAGCGTGTTGTTCGTGCCGTTCACGTCGACCTTGAACGACTGGCTGCCGAGCGACAGCGTCAGCGTGCCGGTGCCGAGCGCCTTGCTACCGTCGAAGCCCGACGAAGCCAGCGCCTGCGCGGTCGCGACCTGCGTGACGCCGACCGTGTAGGTGCCGGCAACCGCGCCTGCGCCCGCCGTCGCGGTCAGGCCCTTGCCGCTCGCGACCGCGGTAAACGTCGACTGCAGCGCGCCATTCGTCAGCGACGCGAGGCCCGCCTCGAGCGCCCCCAGCGCCGACGACAGCGCACCGAATGCGGAAATCTGCGTGGTGCCGGTCTGCTGCGACGCGGCGAGCGCCGCGACCCGGCCGGCCGTCTTCGCGTTCACCAGCGTCTTGACGAGCGTGCCGACGTCCATCGACGGATTGCCGGTCGAGCCGTTGATGATCGATTGCGCCGCCTGTTGCATCAGGCTGTTCGCGTTCGCGCTGCTGTTCACAGGCGTGTTCGTTGCCATGGGTGGTCTCCGGTTGAAAAGCGATCCCGTGACGAGCGGCTGCCGTGACGGCCTGCGGCGGTTCGCCTGCCGGCCGTGTCCGGTGCGACGCGTTCCGGGGTTCACGGGAGTGTCGGGAAAACGTAAGGACGTGCGCTATCGTATATTTAAATCGGTATTGCTTGGTAATTTTTTGTAATGCATGTTGAGAAAAATGCAGACGGAAATGCGACGATGTAGCGCGGGCTAAAGGTTTACGATTTTTTGCCGTTAACTCATCACTTCAATTGTATTTATTCAAGGATTTTTGCCGGCATTGAAAACTTGCCGAGCGCGTGAATGCCTGATCACGTTGTCTCGCTTGCCCTGCTAAACACCGGATCGATCGACGGTGTGTGGAAGGTGTTCCTGCCGGCGGATATCGGGCTGAAACCCTTGCCCATTGGACGAAAACCGCCGCCGCCGACATCAACCCGCTCGCGCGGGAAACGTTTTCGCATTGCCAATGCGCATTTCCAGGCCGGGCGTCTTTGTCCGAAACAGGATGATTCGCCGATTGGAAAGAACGCCGAGTTGCACGCTTAATTCATTGATTGCAGGTTCATGCACATAACGTATCGTCGAATAACGCATGGCGATACGTCGATATGGCCTGCTTGCGCCAATTGGCGCTTCAATATCGAGTGGATACGGAATCCGGATATGCGCGGGCAGTTTTCATGTTCTTGAAACATGAGGACAGGTCGATTTGATCGGATTCGTCGCTGCCGCGTCACGGCCTTGTCTCGCTTGATTGTCCACCTATGCGAGACAGCGAATCTTGTTTTGACGGATTGATGATTTTTGACGGGACAGTAGACTGCATCCGTGCTTCGCCAGAACCGATCCGGAGCGCGCCGGGAGCGGCGCGGCCGGACGGATTCTTCGGCGGCAGGCCAGCCGGCTTGCTGTCCGATCGTGCGAGGAGTGGTTCGTTGTCGACCTGGCGCGCCAATGTGGCGCGTATCGGCACCGGACGCATCAAACCGTCAATTCAAGGGTGATTGTCATGCGTTACGTTTCGCTGGAATCGAAGAAGGACGAACTGCTGCTGGCGGCTCGCGTGCTGTTGATGATCCTGTTCGTGCTGTTCGGCTGGCAGAAGCTGAACGGCTTCTCGGGCACGGTCGCATACATGGCGTCGACGGGGAACCCGGCGCCCGAGCTGGCAGCCGCGATCGCGGTCGGGGTCGAACTGGCCGGCGGGCTGCTGATCGCGATCGGCTTCTATACGCGTCCGCTCGCACTCGTGTTCGCCGCCTATACGCTCGCGACCGCGCTGATCGGCCATCGCTACTGGGCGCTGCAGGGGATGGAGCAATACATGGCGATGATCAACTTCTACAAGAACGTGAGCATCATCGGCGGGTTGCTGTTGCTTGCCCTGACCGGGCCGGGGCGGTATTCGCTCGACCGGAAGTAAGGCGGGGCGGCGTTGCCTGCCGATGTGACCGCCCGGTGCGCGCAAGCGCAACGGGCTTTGCTTGTTGGCGAGGGGCGCGGTGTGGCCGCTCCGCGGATCGCACTCGCGCAGGGGCGGCCGCGCGGCGAGCCGACGTCGCCGGCAGCACGGGCGTCATCCCGGCGGACGGTGCGCCGGGCCGGCCGACGGCCGCGGCGCACATGACACCCGTCCGTCGAGGCGTTTCCGATCTGCCGCCACGATGTGCCGGCCGCGATACTCGGCTATCCTCCGCACCACCGTGGCTCGAATGTCGATCGCGACTTCGCGCCCCCACGTCACCCGGATTGCCGCCCATGCCAAACCCGACCACGTCGACCGCCCTCCCGACCGTCCTGCTCATCGGCGCCGCCGGCCTCCTCGGCCGTGCGGTTGCCGCGTCCCTGGCCCGCGAATCGTCGTTGAACCTCGTCGCGACCCTCCGGAACCCGCAAAGCGCAGGCGCAAAACGCCTCGCACTGCCGCCGGAAAACCTCGCCGAACTCGACGTCCTCGACGAGCCGGCCCTCGAACACCTCTTCGCCACCCGCCAACCGGCCGCCGTGATCATCTGCGCGGCCGAACGCCGTCCGGACGTCTGCGAACGCGATCCTGCCGGCGCCCGCGCGATCAACGTCACCGCCCCGGCCCGCATCGGTGCGCTTGCCGCGCGCCATGGCGCATGGACGCTCGGCATCTCCACCGACTACGTCTTCGACGGCAAGGCTGCCCCGTACCGCGAGGACGCCGCCCCGAATCCGCTGAACATCTACGGCCGCACGAAACTGGAAGGCGAGGCGGCGCTGCTCGCCGCGTCGCCGCTGTCGTGCGTGCTGCGTCTGCCGCTGCTGTTCGGGCCGATCGTCGACTGGAGCGAATCGGCCGTCACGAGCCTCGTGCCGGCGATCGTCGCCTCCGCTCGGCCGGGCGCCGGCGCGGTCGGCATGGACGCGTGGGCGATCCGTTACCCGACCTATACGCCGGATGTCGCGGACGTCATCCGCGACCTTACGCTGCGCCATCTCGCGGGGGCATCGATCACGGGCCTCCGTCACTGGTCGGGCGAGGAGCCGATGACGAAGTACGACATCGCGCAGCGGATCGCGGCCGCGCTCGGCATCGAAGCCGCGCTCGAGCGCATCGACCAGCCCACGGACGCGACGCCGCGCCCGTACGATTGCCATCTGGACGCATCGCGCGTGCGCGCGGCCGGGATCGATCATGCGACGCCGTTCGATATCGCGCTGCGCGCCGTGCTGCGCGATGCGCCGCAGGCGCTGTAGGATCCGGGCGCTACGCGCGGCCTGCGTGGCCTGTACGGCCTGCGACGCATGAGCCGCAGAGCCGCATGAGCCGCATGAGCCACACGAGCCACACGAGCCACACGAGCCACACGAGCCACACGAGCCACACGAGCCACACGAGCCACACGAGCCACACGAGCCACACGAGCCACACGAGCCGCATCTGCCCATGCCGGCGGCCGCGCCATGAATGCCGTTCGCGAGCGCGCCCCGACCCGCACCTCGTCGTCCACCAGGAGCCCAGCCATGCAACTGAAATGGCTCGAAGACTTCGTCGAACTCGCGCGCACGCGCAGCTTCACGCGCGCGGCGGAGAACCGCTTCGTCACGCATCCGGCGTTCGGCCGCCGCATCCGGTCGCTCGAGGAATGGGTCGGCACGCGCCTGATCGCGCGCACGAAGCCGCTCGAACTGACGGCGGCCGGCACCGTGTTCCTCGATGCGGCGTCGAACGCGCTCGACATCCTGCACGGCGCCCGCACGCAACTTCAGGAAGCGACGCCGGTGCTGGAGAACAATCTCAGGATCGCGACGGGCCGCACGCTCTCGGCCACTTTCTTCCCCGACTGGTACGACGAGACGGTTGCGCGCGCAGGCTTCTTCACGGCGACCGTATCGACCGGCAGCGCGGAGGAAGCGATCCTGCAACTCACGGCCGGCGATGCCGACATGCTGATCGTCTATTCGAGCCCGCATACGCGGCTGCTGATCGATCGTGACCGCTTCGACTGGCTGTCGGTCGCGCGCGAGGTGCTGGTGCCGGTCAGCGCGTTCGATGCGCGCGGCGGCGTGCGCTACCGGCTGCCGGCGGGGCAGGCGCCGGTGCCGTGGCTCGCGTTCGCGCGCACCCTGACGCTGCGCGCGGTGCTCGCGCGGCATCTTGCCGAAATGCCGAACCGCCCGACGCTGCGCCCCGTGTACCAGGCCGATTCGTATGAAGCGATTCTCGCGATGGCGCGTCGCGGGCTCGGCCTCGCGTGGCTGCCGCAGCGGCTCGTCGCCGACGACGTGCGGCGCGGCGAACTCGCGATCGTCGGGGGCGCCGACTGGCAGATCGGCTTCGACATCGCGCTGTATCGGCGCAGGAACGACCCGCACCCGGTGCTGGATGCGATCTGGCGCACCGCGCCGTCACGCGACGACGGCGCGGCATAGCCTGCCGTGAGCGGCGGTTCCGGGGCCCGCGCGCCGATCGGCACGATTGCGTGCCGAAACGGCACGAACGCCCGCCCCGCGTTGCCTACACTCCGCGCTTGACTGGCCCGAACGGCCGCCGGCAAAGCCGCGCACCGTCTTTCAACATCCTGATGGCCAGCGTTACCGGAGGAGCACAGGGATGACCCGCAACACACACGCCGCGACGCCGGCCCCGCACAATCCGTGGCGCGAGATCTGCGCCGCGAGCATCGGGAACGCGCTGGAGTTCTACGACTTGCTGATCTACGGCTATTTCGCGATCGTCATCGGCCAGCTGTTCTTCCCCACGCACGACGCGGCGACTTCGCTGCTGCTGTCGGTGGGCACGTTCGGCATTTCGTTCGTCACGCGCCCGCTCGGCTCGATCGTGCTCGGCAGCTATGCGGACCGCGCGGGCCGCAAGGCGTCGCTGACGATGTCGATCGGGCTGATGATGCTCGGCACCGCGATGATCGCGTTCGCGCCGACGTATGCACAGATCGGCATCGCGTCGCCGCTGCTGATCATCGCCGCGCGGATGCTGCAGGGTTTCTCGACCGGCGGCGAATTCGGCGCGGCGACCGCGTTCATGGTCGAGCAGGCCGATGCGAAGCGGCGCGGCTTCTTCGCGAGCTGGCAGATGTCGACGCAGGGGCTCGCGACGGTGCTCGCGGCCGGCGTGTCCGCGCTGCTGAGCCTGCTGCTGACGACCGACCAGCTGCATGCGTGGGGCTGGCGCGTCGCGTTCTCGGTCGGGCTGCTGATCGGCCCGGTCGGGCTCTACATTCGCCGCAACATCGACGAACCGGCCGATTTCCGCCGGCTCGGCGAGAAGGGGCGAGCGAAGTCGCCGCTGCGCGACGTGTTCGCTCGCGATCGCGCGAACCTGCTGCTCGGCGCGGGCGTCGTCGCGACGGCCACGGCGTTCAACTATGTGCACAAGCTGTACATGCCGACGTACGCGGTCAAGCAACTGCATATCCCGGCCACGTCGTCGTATCTCGGCGCGGTCGTCACGGGCGCGATGCTGATGGTCGCCGCACCGGTCGTCGGGCACCTGTCGGATCGTTTCGGCCGCATTCGCGTGATGCTGATCGCGCTGATCCTGGTCGGCGTCACGACGTGGCCGCTGTTCGTGATGTTGAACCGCTATCCGACGGTCGAGACGCTGCTCGCGGTGCAGGCGCTGGTCGGCCTGCTGATCGCGGTGAGCCTCGCGCCGCTGCCGGCGCTGCTCGCCGACATCTTCCCGACGAGCACGCGTGGCACGGGACTCGCGCTGTCGTACAACTTCTCGGTGACGCTGTTCGGCGGCTTCGCGCCGCTGATCGTGACCTGGCTGATCGACGCGACGCACAACAAGCTGGCGCCGAGTTTCTACGTGATGGCGACGGCCGTGCTCGGGATCGCGTCGGTGATCTCGCTCGGCCGCCGGATGCGCGGCGCGGCGGCCGCCGGCGCGCCGTCGACGCGCGCGACCGGGGCGTGACGCGCCGGCCGCGAACCCGATTCCGGCACAACCGGCACACGCCGGCAGCGCCTTTCCCGAACCCTGTTGAGCCTTTCCGACATGACCACGCTTGAAGCCATCCGCGCCGCGTTGCCGGCCTATCCGATCGAAGTGGCCTTCCCCGACATCGCGCGCTGGCGCGCGGGCAATACGGGCATCGACTATCTGCACACGTTCGACAGCGGCCGGCCCGGCAAGCACGTGATGATCCTCGCGCTGACGCACGGCAATGAAGTCAGCGGCGCGATTGCGGTCGACACGTTGCTGGCCGCCGGCCTGCGTCCGGTGGCGGGCCGCCTGTCGCTCGGCTTCGGCAACGTCGGCGCATACGAGCGCTTCAGCGCGGTGAACGCCGATGCGACGCGCTACCTCGACGAGGACATGAATCGCGTGTGGACGCCGGCCGCGCTCGACGGCACGCGCGACAGCCGCGAACTCGCGCGTGCGCGCGCGATGCGTCCGCTGCTCGATACGGTCGACCTGCTGCTCGACATTCATTCGATGCACGAAGCGTCCGCACCGTTGATGATGACCGGTCCGCTCGACAAGGCGATCGCGCTGGCGGCCGCAATCGGCACGCCGGAGCACGTGATCATCGATCGCGGCCATGCGAACGGCACGCGGCTGCGCGATTACGGCGGCTTCGGCGATCCGGCGAGCGCGAAGAATGCGCTGCTGATCGAGACGGGCCAGCACTTCGCCGCGAGCGCGCGCGATGTCGCGCTCGACAGCGCGGCGCGCTTCCTGCTGCATGCGGGCGTGGTTGCGCGCGACGACGTCGCGGCCTTCCTCACGCAAGCCTCGCCGGTGCGTCAGAAGTTCGTGGAGATCACGGAGCCGGTCGTCGCGCGTTCGATGGATTTCCGGTTCTCGCAACCGTTCACGGGGCTCGAGGTGATCGAGCGGGCCGGCACCGAGATCGCGCGCGACGGCGACGACGCGATCGTCACGCCGTACGACAACTGCGTGATCGTGCAACCGTCGATGCGCCATCTCGGCGTGAACGTCACGATGATGCGGCTGGGGCGGTTGCTGGATCGCTGATGCCGTCAGCGGCGACAAAGGCCCGATAATGCCTGTCCCGTCACGGTAAGCACGGCCTGTTTCAAGGGGCCCCGGGTGGAACTGGCAGGGGGTTGATCAGGTAGCGGGCATGAAGGTGTCATGAAGCGCAGCGCCGACACCCCAGCCCGCGATGGCGCTGGATTCAGAGTGTCAATCCAGCTCCAGGCTCCACGTACCGATAATCGTCGAGCATTTCAAGATTGATTAGCGAATGGCAAAGCGGGTCGCCGGCGAGCCATTCGCGCAATTATTGCCGTAGATAAAAAGATTCCGGTTTTCAGAATACGCCTGGTAAATAATTGAATAAACTTCCTTGGCGCTGAACGAGTAGACGCCGTCGTTAATGGTCACCAGCAGGTTGCCGGTCGGGTCGGTTTCGATCTTGTCGATCTTGCCGGCCTTGCAAAGCGCTTGCGCGGACGCGCACGTGGAGGCCAGCATCAGTGCTGAAAACAGCACGGTTGCAATCTTCTTCATGATTTTCCTTTTGTATTGAATGAATTGATGCGATATGACGACGTCGGTCAAGTCCGGGAGACGTGTCCGTCTTCCGGATTGCTGATTCACAAGTGTCTGGAAATCAACAGTGGCCTGACAAGGTGGAAACGATGCGACCAAGCACGAATGAAATAAGTCGTGCTGCGCCTCCGGATCTCGTTGATTTTTGATTCACGGTGTTGCGACGCACAACGAAGGTTATTTATTTGAATTTGATGGCGCCAATCGTATTAATTTATCGTTAATCGGATTCGATAATTTTGTTTGAATTTTATTTAATTGAATTCTGCGAACCGTTATTTTCGTTTTTTGATTATTCCGATATTTAAATAATCGGCGGCGAATATTGATTCGATGGTTGATGGTGCGACGGGTGAAGCGCATGGGTGTTCATGGGGAGCTCAAGCGTTCGAGCGCGTGGCTCGTCCGGTGCGCGCTGCGCGGCGCACATCCTTCGAAGTCGGCCCCGGCCGGGGTCGACCCGGCCCGGAAAGACGCTACACTGCGCGAGTTCCCGCACCTGCCGGGAGCGTCAGGACACCGGGCCCACGGATGGCAAGCACGTAACGATGCAATGGCCCGCCCCCTGACGCATTCGAACAAGTAGCCCGGTTTGACACGCCGCGTTCGCGGCCATTAAAGTCGCATCGCGGGCCGGTGGGTCAAGCACACGCCCGGAACAGGCAACCGATGTTCCAGGACTACGGGGCTACCCCGTGGATCAGATCGACACCCCGATGCGTCGCAAGGAGCACGGTTGCGCGATGCGCAACACGACTCCTCGCAGCACCAGTCACGTTGGCTCACCGTCCCGCCCATCGATTCCCATGTCCGGCTCCCTGTTCGACACCACCCGCACGATTGCCGAAGCCATGCTGGCCGGTGCGCCTGAACGCGCCGGCGTCCTGTCCCGGATGGCGGCCGTGCTCGGCAGCGTGCCACCGTGGACGCACGAAGTCGCGGATGCCGCGCTCGCCCGCTTCGGTGCGCGCTGGGACGACGTCGACATCGGGACGCTGGCGGCGGTCCTCGCCGATGCGCCGGCTTTCGTGCTCGCCTGGTCCGGCAACGATCGGCCGGCCGCGATCCGTGTCGTGCGGCGCGCGCCGGTGCAGCGGCCGTTGCCGGCGCCGCTCGCCGGCTGCGACGTGCCGCAATGGGCGACGCCCGGCGATCTTGCCGGCTGGCTCGGCGTGAGCGCGCCGGCGCTCGACTGGCTGTCCGACCACTGGCGTGTCGACGCGCGCGGCAGCGCCACGCCGCTGCATCACTACACGTACGTGGCGCACGACAAGCGCAGCGGCGGCAGCCGTCTCGTCGAAATCCCGAAAGGCCGGCTGCGCGAAGCGCAGCGCCGCATCCTGCACGGGCTGCTCGATCGCATCGCGCCGCACGGTGCCGTGCACGGTTTTCGCAAGGGGCACGGCATCGTGTCGTTCGCGGCGCCGCATGCGGATCGCGATGTCGTCGTCCGTTTCGATCTGGCGGATTTCTTCGTATCGATACGCGCCGCCCGCGTGCACGCGCTGTTCGTCACGCTCGGGTATCCGGCCGAAGTCGCGCGGACGCTCACCGGGCTGTGCACCAATCGCGTGCCGTCCGCGCGGCTGCGCGCGCCCGACCTGCGCGACCGGTTCGACTGGATCGGCCGCCAGCGCTATCGCGAACGGCATCTGCCGCAAGGGGCGCCGACGTCCCCGGCGCTGGCGAACCTGAGCGCATTCCGGTTCGACATGCGGCTCGCCGCACTCGCGCGATCGCTCGGCGCAACCTACACGCGCTATGCCGACGATCTCGCCTTTTCCGGCGGCGGCGCGCTGGCGCGCGACGTCGAGCGGCTGCAGGTCCGGGTCGCCGCGATCGCGCTCGAGGAGGGCTTTGCGCTGCAACTGCGCAAGACGCGCGTGATGCGGCGCGGCATGCGGCAACAACTGGCCGGCGTGGTCGTCAATCGTCATCCGAATCTGGCGCGCGACGAGTTCGATCTCCTGAAGGCCATCCTGACCAACTGCGTCCGGAGCGGGCCGGCGTCGCAGAATCGCGAGGCGCATCCGGATTTCCGCGCGCATCTTGCCGGGCGCGTCGCGCATGCGGCCGCGCTGAACGCGGCGCGCGGCGCGAAGCTGCGCGCGCTGTTCGACCGGATCGCGTGGGAAGCCCGCGACGTCTGCAGGTAAACGGCCGGTTCGCATCCACGCCGGCCGTCGGATTCTGCAACACGGCGCCCAGCACTGCTATCATTCGCGCCATGCCGCGCCGTGCCAAGTGCGGCGCTTACTTGCCGCAGCCGCTCGCCGTGCCTTCGTCCATGGCGGGTTGCGCGTTGCCGGCCCGGTCCTGTCTTGCCATTGATTGACGCGTGACGTCGTTTAGTGCGTATCGCGCAAGCCATGCCGGCTCAGGCATACGAGTCATACATTTGACAGCCCCGATCGGCGGAACTTCGTGGTAGGTTCCGCCATCGGAGCTTTTTGCCAAAACATGCCCAAAGAGGATGAATACATGACCCAGGCCCTGCAGGAACTCGAAGCACAACTTCGGGACCTGAACATCAAGCTGTCGGACGCGAAGCAGAAGGAGAAGCAGGCCGCGCTCGCGGCATTCAAGGAACAGGTCGAGCTTTTGGGAATTTCGCAGCAGGAAGTACTGAGCGCGCTTGGCTATATCGTCCAGCGAAAACGCAAGGCGCCTGCGAAGTACTACGATCCGACGACCGGCCGCTCGTGGTCGGGCCGCGGCCCGCGGCCGAAATGGCTCGAAGGCAAGGATCTCGATACGCTCGCCGTCGACCGCGGGGCCAAGACCTGGTGGCCCGGAGACGACCAGGGCTGAAGCCGGCCGGGCCGCGAGGCCGCCCGGCGCCGTCCGGTTCGCGCAAGCGGGCCGGCCGGCAACACTGCGCCAATATGCTGTTTTTCATCCGGTGTCCGGCCTGACCGCGACATTGCCGGCCTCGCCGCCACCGGATCGCCGTTTTTCCCTCCCGTTCGCTGCCCGCCGATTCCCGCCCGCCGCCCCGCAAGCGGATGCCGACGCGCGCGCGGACCATCGCCGGCGGCGGGTCCGCCGGCCCGTCGGGCACGGGCACAGGCCTTAGAATGTCGCCGGACAATCGTGGCGGGACACCATGGCAGCAAACATGAAATCCTCGTCGCTCGGCGGCCCGTCGGCCCCGCGCGCGGAGCAGGTCGGCGCGTATGCGTGGAAAGCGCTGGCCGGATCGGCGATCGGCTATGCGATGGACGGCTTCGACCTGCTGATCCTCGGCTTCATGCTGCCGGCGATCACGGCGGCGCTGCACCTGACGCCCGGGCAGGGCGGCGCGCTGGTCACGTGGACGCTGATCGGCGCCGTCGCCGGCGGCATCCTGTTCGGTGCGCTGAGCGACCGTTACGGGCGCGTGCGCGTGCTGACCTGGACGATCCTGCTGTTCGCGATCTTCACCGGGCTGTGCGCGTTCGCGCAGGGTTTCCGGGATCTGCTGGTGTACCGCACCATCGCGGGCATCGGACTGGGCGGCGAGTTCGGGATCGGCATGGCGCTCGCGGCGGAAGCGTGGCCGGCCAGCAGGCGCGCACGCGTGTCGTGCTACGTCGCGCTCGGCTGGCAGGCCGGCGTACTGCTGGCCGCGCTGCTGACGCCGTTCCTGCTGATGCACGTCGGCTGGCGCGGGATGTTCCTGGTCGGCGTGCTGCCCGCGCTGCTCGCCTGGGCGATGCGCAACAAGCTGCACGAGCCTGAAGCGTTCGTGCGGCGCGCGGCCCAGCCGAAGCCCAACGCGTTTCGCCTGCTCGTCGCGGACGGCCGGACCGCGCGCACGAGCCTCGGCATCGCGATCCTGTGTTCGGTCCAGAACTTCGGCTACTACGGGATCATGATCTGGCTGCCGACCTTCCTGTCGAAACAGATGGGCTTCTCGCTGACGAAGTCGGGGCTGTGGACGGCGGCGACGGTCGTCGGGATGATGATCGGCGTCTGGGTGTTCGGGCAGCTGGCCGACCGCATCGGGCGCAAGCCGACGTTCCTGCTGTACCAGCTCGGCTCGGTCGTGACGGTCATCGCGTATGCGCGGCTGTCGGACCCGGCCGCGATGCTGTGGGCCGGTGCGCTGATGGGCATGTTCGTCAACGGGATGGTCGGCGGCTACGGAACGCTGATGTCGGAAGGCTATCCGACGGCCGCCCGCGCGACCGCGCAGAACGTGCTGTGGAACATCGGCCGCGCGGTCGGCGGCTTCGGCCCGGTCGCGGTCGGCGCGCTGGCCGCGCACTACTCGTTCCAGACGGCCATCGCGCTGCTCGCCGGCCTCTACGTGCTCGACATGGTCGCGACGCTGTGCCTGATTCCCGAGCTCAAGGGCGTCGAACTCGAATGAGCGCGGCGATCGCGCGCCCCCAACGATCTCACCGGAAACCACGATGCAGCAGCAGAACAAGACGATCGGCGTGATGGGCTCGGGCAAGGCGCCGTGGCTCGCGTTTTCGGAGCCGCTCGGCGCCTGGCTCGCGCAGGCCGGCTTCAACCTGCTGACGGGCGGCGGGCAGGGCGTGATGCTGGCGGTTGCGCGCGCGTTCGCCGGCGTGCCGGGGCGGGCCGGCCGATCGATCGGCATCCTGCCGACACAGGCCGATCCGCACGCGGGCTTCGTGCCGCTCGACGGCTATCCGCATCCGTTCGTCGACATCCCGATCCTCACGCCGCTGCCGCGCCGCGAGCCGGACGCCGCCCCGGATACGATCAACCGCAACTACGTGAACGTGCTGAGCAGCGACCTGATCGTTGCACTGCCGGGCGGGCACGGCACCGCCGAGGAAATTGCGCTCGCGCGGCGCTGGCGCAAGCCGCTCATTTGTTTCGGGCCGGACGGGGCGTTTCGTGAGCTCGCGGCGGGCGCCATGTGCACGTCGTCGCTCGATGACGTGATCCGCTTCGTGGAACACGCGTTCTCGACGGAGCAGGCGCTGCGATAGCGCGACGATCAGCGTCGACGCGTGTGCGCCGCGACGTCCGCGCGGCATGGCCGGGCCTGCCGTTGCCGGCCGTCCGGGCGACAAAACGCGACGAAGTAAGACGAAGCGCGACGTGCCCGCGTGGGACGGCAGTATCGGACTGGTCCGATTCAATGAGGTCAGTGCGCACGATACCCTTTGAGGGTCCAGGAACGGCCGGTCGTTGCGCTCGCCGGTTCGTCCATCGCCTTTGACCCTCCGGCCCGGTTGCGCGCCGGCTCATCCAGGAATCCGCCATGCCCCAATCCGTCGAACTTGCCGGCGCGATCATCTTCGGTCTCGCGCTGCTCCACACCTTCTTCGCGAAGCGCTTCGAAGTGCTCGCGCATCGCCATCCGCGCCACGCGGGCCTGTTCCATTTTCTCGGCGAGGTCGAAGTCGTGTTCGGCTTCTGGGCGCTCGTGCTGCTGATCGCGATGACGGCGCTGGCCGGCCCGACGCTCGCGCTCGACTATGCGGAATCGCGCGAATTCACCGAGCCGCTGTTCGTCTTCACGATCATGGTGATCGCGGCGAGCAAGCCGATCCTCGACGCGGTCACCGGCATCGTGCTGCGCATCGCGCGCATGCTGCCGGTCGACACCGGGGTGGCCGTCGTGTGGTTGTCGCTCGCGCTGATTCCGCTGCTCGGCTCGTTCATCACCGAGCCGGCCGCGATGACGCTCGCCGCGCTGATCCTGCGCGACCGGCTGTTCGGCGCGCCCGTCAAGGAGTACTGGAAGTATCTCGCGCTCGGCGTGCTGTTCGTCAACGTGTCGATCGGCGGCACGCTCACCGCGTACGCGGCGCCGCCGGTGCTGATGGTCGCGTCCGCGTGGGGCTGGGACAGCACGTTCATGGCCGCGCAGTTCGGCTGGAAGGCGCTCGTCGCGGTGCTGATCAACGCGAGCGTGCTGACCGTGCTGATGCGCGGCGCACTGGCCGCCGCGCCCGCGCCGGCCGCGCAGCCGGACGCCGTGCGCGTGCCGGTGGGCGTCACGCTGATTCATCTCGGCTTCCTGGTCGGCGTCGTGCTGAGCGCGCACCATCCGGTGATCTTCATCGGCCTGCTGCTGTTCTTCCTCGGCTTCACGCACGCGTACGAGCGCTACCAGTCGCCGCTGATGCTGCGCGAAAGCCTGCTCGTCGCGTTTTTCCTGGGCGGCCTCGTCGTGCTCGGCGGGCTCCAGCAGTGGTGGCTGCAGCCGGTCGTCGAGTCGATGGACGCCCATGCGCTGTATGCGGGCGCGCTCGGCCTCACCGCGATCATGGACAACGCGGCGATCACCTATCTCGGCTCGTTGATCGCGGGCGTCCCGGACGAAGCGAAGTACATGCTCGTGGCGGGCGCGGTCGCGGGCGGCGGCTTGACCGTGATCGCCAATGCGCCGAACCCGGCCGGGCTCGCGATCGTGCGCAAAGGCTTTCAAGACGAATCGGTGAGCGTCGGCGGCTTGCTGGCGGCGGCGATCGGGCCGACGCTCGTCGCGACGGCGGCGCTGCTGCTGCTCTGACCGGCGACGCCGACCGGATATCGGACCCGGCTGATTCACTTCGCCGGCCCGCTACGCAACAATGGCTGCATCGGCGGCGGGGTGTGCCGTCGGTAGGGTGATCTGGTTGGGCCGTCCGGTGTCGGGCGGCCCGTTTTTTCGCCGGATCGCCGGACCGCGCGAACGCGCAAGCGTGAATGTCCTGTGGCGGCCGGTGGGCGCGGTCGCAAGCCGATTTCATATCGGCGGGTGTTTGGAAAATTCACGCTGCCAGATGCGAGCACAGGGCATTCGCGCTTGCGCGTTCGACGTTCAGGGCCGCCTTCCACCGCGACGATCGCCGCTCGCCGCTGCCCGCCTTCTTGTCCTTGTCGCGATTTTCCCGGACAACCGGACACGAGAATCAGCCTGGTCCTACTGCCGGATCGCATGCGGACCCGGACAATGAATTGAACGGTCAACCCGGCGCCGCGGTTTCGTGAGCGACGCGCACGAACCGCCGGTACCCCGCACGAAGGAGACTCCATGAACAAGATGCGTACCCTGTCCGCGCTGCCGCGCCTCGCGATGTGGCAGCAGATCCTGCTGGCGATGCTGCTCGGCGCCGCCGTCGGTCATTTCGCCGGCGAGCCGGCCACGCTGCTGCAGCCGCTCGGCGACATTTTCATCTCGTTGATCCGGATGTGCGTGATTCCGGTCGTGTTCGTGTCGCTCGTGTGCGGCATCACGTCGTTGTCGGATCTCGCCGCGATGCGCCGGATCGCGTGGAAGTCGATCGCGGTCTACGCGGTGCTGATGGCGTCCGCCGCCATGCTCGCGATGGCCGCGGCGACGCTGGCCGGGGTCGGCAAGGGCTTCAGCCTGCCGGCCGGCATCGACGCCGCGCAGCTCGGCGCGACCGCGTCGCTGAAGGACGCGCTGATGGCCGCGATCCCGTCGAACCCGTTCAAGGCATTCGCCGATGGCGCGCTGCTGCCGACGATCGTGTTCGCGGTTTTCTTCGGACTCGCGATCAACCTGTCCGGCGAGCGCGGCGCGCCGGTGCGCGCGTTCTTCGACAGCCTGTCGGCGGTCGTGTTCCGGCTCATCGGCATGGTGCTGAAGTTCGCGCCGGTCGGCGTGTTCGGGCTGATCGCCTACGTGACGGCGGACCACGGCTTCTCCGCGCTGGGCCATCTCGGCACGCTGGTCGCGGTCAACTATGTCGTGCTGCTGGTCGTGATGCTCGTGTTCAGCAGCCTGTTGCTGGCGCTGCGCGGCCTCAAGCCGTGGCCGTTCCTGCGCAAGATGGTGCCGGTGCAGCTGTTCGCGTACTCGTCGGCCAGCAGCGCCGCGACGCTACCGCTCAATCTCGAGACCTGCCGGACGCGGCTCGGCGTCGACAGCCGCATCGCGAGCTTCGTGCTGCCGCTCGGCTCGACGATCAACATGGCGGGCCTCGCGGTCTATCTCGGCACGGTTGCGATCTTCGCGAGCCATGCCTACGGCATCGAATTGTCGGCGGGGCAGATGGCGATGGTCGTCGTGACGACGACGCTCGCGTCGATCGGCGCGGCAGGCGTGCCGGGCGCGGCGCTCGTCGTGATGAGCCTCGTGCTGGCGTCGGTCGGGCTGCCGATCGAGGTGATCGTCGTGATCGCGGCGGTCGACCGGCTGATCGACATGGCGTGCACGGCCGCGAACGTGACGGGCGACACCGTGGCCGCCGTGCTGGTCGCGCGGGCGGAAGGCGCGCTCGATATCGAGCAGTACAACCGGACGTAACAGGATGCGGTGCAGGCATACTGCCTGCAGATGACAGGTCGAACCGGCGACGTTCTCGCGGCGCGCCGGTTCTTCGTTTTTCGGCTGTCGTGCCGGCCTGCACCGGCACGTGGCGCTTCATGAGAACACTTCCATGCCTATCGCTTTTCGGTATCCGCTGATCGTCGCGCTCGCGTTGGCGACCGGACACGCCGTCGCGCGCGATCGCGCACAGTGGCCCGCGCCGGCACAGGATGGCGCGCCGCTCGTCGGCGTGCAGGTCAAACTGCAGTCGTTCACGGCGGACGACGCGCAACGCATCCGGCGCGCGGGTTTCGGTTTCGTGCGGATGGGCGTCTGGACCGACCGGCTGGAGCAGCCCGCCTATCGCGCGGCATTCGACGCCGCGGTCGCGACGGCGCATGCCGCGCAACTGCCGGTGCTGCTGACCATTCGCGCCCTCGAACCGCTGGCGCCGCGCGATGCCCCGCCCGACCGGCGCGCGGCCGCGCTCGCCGAAGCGGGCGCGAGCCTGGCCGGCACGGTGACTCAGCTTGCCGACGCGTACCGTGCGCGGCTGTTGGCGATCGAGCTGTGGAACGAACCCGATCTCGGCAAATACTGGCCGACCGGGGATGTCGACACGACGTTCGCGCCGTTCATGCAGGCCGTCTGCGCGCGCTTCGGCGCGAGCCGCCCGCGCGTGCCGGTCATCGGCTTTGCGTTCTCGCGGGCGCCTTTCGCGGGGTCGGCGCCGGATCGGCTGCTGGAACCGCTGGCGCCGTCGCTGGCCGGATGCGTCGACGCGATCTCGTACCACGCCTATGGCATGACGCCCGCGCAGATTCGCGCGGCGGCGCAGGATGTGCGGGCGCGTTACGGCCTGCCGGTCGCCATCACCGAGGATGGCGCAACGTCGGCCGGCGTCGAGGGCGACCTGCGTCAGGTGCAGCGCCTGACGACGCTATTGCGGGCGTCGGGCGAGCTGGCGACGCCGCTGATCTCGATCTACGAATGGGCCGACACGCCGAGCGGCCCGGACGCCGCGCAGCGGAACTACGGCCTGGTCCGCGCGGATCGCACGGCCAAGCCGGCGCTCGACGCGGTGGAGCAGACGCTGCGCGCCGGACAGCCGCGCGCCCGCTCAGGCCGGCCGGGCGGCGGCTGACGCGCGGGCCGTACGCAGCGGCCACAGCACCGCGACGAACAGCGCCACGCTCGACAGGTGCCGCGTGTAGCTGCCCAGATCGGGTTCGAACAGCATCGACACGGCGACATGGCCGAGCACCAGGCAGGCCAGCGCCTCGCCCCCGCGCAGCGACGCGGCGCCCGTGCCGGCCGCCGGCGCGACGCGCGGCCACGCCGACGCGAGCACGAACGCGATGAAGCCCTGCATCGCGACTCCTTTCACGTCGAACGAGAACAGGATCGGCAGGTTCAGCCGCACGACCGAGTACGCGTAATTGCCGACGAAGTGCACGAACGAATCGGGCGGATACGGGTTGTAGAAGCTCGTCCGCGCGCCGAACGGCGATTCGTAGACGAGATAGTCGACCGCCATGTCGCGCGGATGCTGGAGCAAGTAGTAGACGGCATCCGGCAGCGCGATCAATGCCGCGCCGAGCAGCAGCAGCCCGACGGCCTTCAGGGGCAGAGGCACCCGGCGAAACGCCCACGCGCCGCCCGCGCACAGCACGATCAGCACGAAATAGCTGCGGATGAACGCGGCGTAGCCGGCATAGAGCACGACGGCGGCCGCCAACGTCCGCATCGTGCCGGCGCGGCGCGCGACCCACGCCAGCAGCACGGCGATCAGCACGACGAGCGTGTCCTTGCTCGCGACGAACAGGTTGAAGAACAGGCAGGGCGCGATCAGCACGAGGTTCGCGCACAGCGAGCCCGCGCGGCGCGTCTGCCGCAGCGCGAGCCAGATGAACAGCACGCCGAGCGCGGCGACGAACACGCTCGTGCCGGCATTGCCGAGCGCCTGATAGAAGCGGCCGACCGCATCGAACGACGTGCCGTCGTAGGTCGCGCCGCCGCCGATCTGCGTCTCGATCTTGTCGGCGTCGCGGAAGATGAACTCGGGCAGCAGCGCACGCGCGTTCGCATAGACCGCGAGATACAGCAGCGCGACGCATGCGGCGATCGCATCGACGAGCCGCCGGCTCAGCAGCGGCCCGCTCGCCATCAGTCTAGGCAGCATCGGCGGCTCCCGGTTCGGCGCCCGCCGTGCGGGCCAGGCCGGACGCGACGATCCAGATGAGCGCGGCGGCGATCGCGACGCTCGCGGCGAGATGCGCGCACGCCGCGCCGAGCGCGCCGAGGCCGCGGACGAAGCCGATCGACACCGGCAGGCATACGAGCGTCAGCCCGGCCATCGCGAGCGCGACCGGGCGGCCCGCGCGCAGCGCGACGGCCGCCGCCCACAGCACGTCGGCGAGCGCGCGCAGCACGAACGACATCAGCAGGATCGCGAGGCCGGCGGCCTGCAGCGTATCGGCGGGTTCGTGCGCGAGCCGGAACAGCGGCCCGTGCAGCGCGGCGATCGCGACGGCCGCCGCGGCCGTCAGCGCGAACGACGCGCCGATCGAGCGCACGAGTTCGCGTCGAAACGCGCCGGGCGCCGCATCGCGCGCGCGCACCAGGCGCGGCGCGGCGACCGCGACGACGGTTGCCGCCGCGACGGTCTGGATCGCATTCGCGATCGACCAGACGAACACGTAGCGGCCGAGTTCGGCGGCCGGCAGCACGCCGGCTGCGGCGAAGCGTTCGAGATATTGCAGGACCGACATCAGCAGCAACGCGACGAAGAACGGCAGGCCGTCCAGCCAGACACCCGTCAGGTCGCGCGATGCGTGCGGCCCGGCCGGCGCCCGCGACGCCGGCAGCGCGCGCGCGACCCGCGCGATGACGAGCCAGCCCGCCGCGACGACCGCGACGTCGGCGGCCAGCCAGAGCCCGAACAGCCCATCGATCGACCCGATCGCGCCGGCCGCCAGCGCCGCGATCGCGACGCCGGCCCAGGCGCCGGTCCGCACGAACAGCAACCAGGACGCGGCCCGCGCGCGATGCAGCGAAAACAGATAGGTGTTGACCTCCAGCGCCGCGTGTTCGGCGCAGGCGATCAGCGCGACGAGTGCGAGCGGCAGGTGCGGCAGCGTCGCGACAGGCAGCATGCCGGCCGCCCAGCCGGGAACCGCGAGCGGCGCGCAGAGCACTGCATACACGATGCCGTAGAGCGCGAACAGGCGCGTCGCGGTGCGGATCGCATCGGCCGGCGCGTCGCCTGACAGCCGCCGGTTCAGCTCGGTGCTGAAGCCGAGCCCGAGCACCTTCGACGCGACGACCGAGGCCGCGACGGCGAAGCCGTAGGCGGCGACGGCGTCGAAGCCGAGCGTGCGCGCGACGACGATCGTCAACGCGAACTTCATCGCGAGCGAGCCGACGCGCAGCCCGAGGCGGGATCCGAGCGCCTTCATCGGGCGGAGGGCCGGTAGACGGCGTCGTGCAGCGTCGCGACGAGGGTGTCGCGCGCCGACTGCAGGCGCGCGAGCCCGCCGCGCGTTGCGTCGCGGAAACGGTCGAGCGCGCCGGGGGCGAGCAGGGTGTGCGCGACCGCCGCCGCGTCGAAATCCGCCGCGTTCGCGACCCAGTCCGCGACGCCGAGATCGGCGTAGGCGCCGAAACCCTTGCGCTCGTAGCTCAGGTGGTACGCGGGCACGCCGTGCAGGATCGATTCGAGCGCGCCGTGCAGGCGCACCGACACGACGGCGTCGGGCGTGTCGTGCGCGAGCACGTGCTTGAGCGAATGCGCCGCGTCGATGCCGAGCGAGCGGTAGTACGCGCTGTCGTCGTTGCCGCGGCCGGTGCTCTGGACTGCGAACGTCAGCCGGCACACGGTGCACAGCCGCTCGATCAGCGCGGCGGTCGACGCGTGGTAGCGCGCGCGTTGCGCGGCAGTCCACGCGGGCGGCTTGCGCAGCACGATCGCGACATGCGCGGGCGCCGCGCCGGGCGCGGGGCGGCGCGCCGCGAACCCGGCGCGGCCGCGGCCGAATTCGAGCACCGCGAGATCCGGCGCGCGTCGCGTGTTCGCGTTGCGCGCCAGGAACGCGGCCGAGCGGTCGTCGCGCACGAATACGTCGTCGAACGACGCGAGCATCGTCCGCATGTGCGCGGCGAGCCACGACCGGCTCGCGGCGGGCCCGATGCTTTGCGGCAGATAGACGGTCGGCTTGCGCGCGGCGCGCGCCAGCCGCATCTGCAGCAGGTGGCCGGCCTCGAGCTTCAGCGCTTCGGTCGCGCTGCGCGCACGCAGGTAGCCGCCGCCGACGCCGACGATCAGGTCGACGCGACTCAGCAGGTTGCGCAGTGCGCCGAGCGACGGATTGAGCACGAGCGGCAGCGGCGCGACGCTCGCCTGCGCGAGGCGCGCCGTGCCGCGCGCCGCCAGCACGGGGGCGGAATGGACGTCGGGCAAGTGCGCAAACGATGCCGGATCGGCCGCGACGACGGAGACCCGCACGTGCGGGCCGAACGCGTCGCGCAGCAGGCCGATCGACAGGTCGACGAGCAGGCCGTCGCCGGAATTGCGCGTGCTGTACGCATGCAGCAGCGCGACATGAACGGGCTGGTTCATCGAGCGGGTTCCTCGAGCAGGTTCTGGTAGACGGCGAGCGTGCGTTCGACCATCGCGTCCGCCGAGTAATGGCGGGCGGCGAGCGCGCACTGCCGGCGCATGTCCGCGAGTCGCGCGGGAAAATCGGCGAGGCGCGCCACCGCGTCGGCGAATTCGCCGGGGCGGTCGTCGTTGCCGACGGTCAGCCCGACGTGGTAGCCGTCCACCAGTTCGGTCGCGCCCGCGACGCGGGTCGCGACGATCGGTACGTGCGCGGCGACAGCTTCGATGCAGACGTACGGAAAGCCTTCGTAACGGCTCGGCAGCGCGAACGTGTCGAACGCCGAGAAGTAGCGGCGCGCGTGGTCGATACGCCCCGCGACGCGCAGGTTCATCGGCAGGTCGTTCGCTTCGGCACCGGCGGCCCGGTTGAAGTCGCCGGAGCCGATCGCGACGATCTGCAGCCGGTCGTCGTAGCGCGCGGCGAGCGCGCGTGCGATGCGCACCAGCCGGTCGACGCCTTTCTGCGCGTCGAAGCGGCCGACGAAGCCGACCACGAACGCGTCGTCGGCGACGCCGAGCACGGCCCGTGCGGCGGCGCGCGGCAGCAGTGCGGGCGGCGTCACGCCGTTCGGGATCGTGCGGATGCGTTCGCGCGCGATGCCGAGCGCATGCAGGTGCTCGGCTTCGTCGCCGGAGACGGCGATCACCGCGTCGGAGCGGCGATTGCCGAGCCAGCGCTCGATGCCGCCGTAGAGGCAGCGCTTCGCGGCGGACAGCGTCGGGTTCAGCGTATAGACGGCATGCGGCGTGTAGACCTGTTTCCACGGCCCCGTGCACAGGCGCGCGAGCGCGCCGGCCTTCGAGCTGTGGCTGTGGACGACGTCCGGCTCGATCGCGTTCAGCAACCGGTGCAGCGCGCGCGCGGCGCGGGCATCGTGCAGGCCGACCGAGCGGCGGAACGGCAGCCGATGGAACGATGCGCAGTGGATCAGCGCGCGGGCCAGGATCGCGTCGTCGAAACGTGCGCCGAGCGGCGCGACCAGGTGGATCTCGACGTTCGCGCGCGCCCTGAGGCCGGCGATCAGGTCGACGAGGTGGACGGCGACGCCGCCGCCGGCCGCCTCGACCACCATCGCGATGCGCAGCGGCGGGCCGCTGCGGTCGGGCAGGCGAACGGGGGCGGCGGCGGGTCCGGCGCGGTGCAGGTCGGTATCGGCGACTGTCATTTCGCCCTCCCGGTCAGGCGGCGCAGCGCCGCGCGCCAGCCGCGTCCGGACGTATCGTCGGACTCGTTCGCGTAGCGGTATTCGGTATAGCGATAACCGCCGTATTTCGTGCCGTACGCGCAACGGCCGCCGCGCGGGTCGATGCCGTTCAGGACGACCTTGGGCGCCGCGCTGCCGCGGCCGGCGAGACGCTTCGCGGTCTCGACCAGTTCGCCGGCCTTGGTGCGGCCGGCGCGCACGACCAGCAGGATCGCGTTCGCGTGCGTGCCGAGCCAGCTTGCGTCGGCGGCGGCGAGCACCGGCGGCGCGTCGATCACGACCGTGTCGTAGTGCGCGCGCCATTGCTCGAGCAGCGCGCCCAGGCTGGCCCGCTGCAGCAGCGCGGCGGGTGCGTGCGGCAAGGCGCCGGTCGCGATGAAGTCGAGATTCGGCGCGACCGCGCGGTGCACGACGCCGTCGGGCGCGGCGTGTCCCGCGAGCGCATCGGCGAAGCCGTTGTCGCGCGCGACGCCGAAGACCTGGTGCAGATGGCCCTTGCGCAGATCGCCGTCGATCAGCAGCACGCGCTTGCCGTCCGCCGCTTGCACGGCCGCGAAGTTCGCCGCGACGAACGACTTGCCGGCGCCCGGCACCGGGCCGGTGATCAGCACGACCGCATGCTCTTCGTGCGCAAGCGAGAAATGCAGCGCGGTCTGCAGGCTGCGCAGGCTTTCGATCGCCGGCTCGTACGGCTCGGCGAGCGCGAGCAGCGACGGGCCGGCGTCCCCGCGCCCGATCGCGCGCGTCATCGCGCGCTGGCCGTCGGCCGACGGCACCACGGCCAGCACGGGCAGCCCCGCGTGCCGTTCGATCTCGTCGATGCCGCGCAGGCCGCCGTAGAGGAAGTCGCGCGCGAACGCGACGAGCATGCCGAGTGCGAGCCCGACCAGCGCGGCGACGCCGATCACGACCGGCCGGTTCGGCCGCACCGGATCGTCCGGCACGACGGCCGTATCGACGACGCGCACGTTACCGGTCTTGCCGGCCTTCACCAGTTCGAGCTGCTGGATGTTGTTCAGCAGCGCCGTGTAGAGATCGGTGCCGACCTTCACGTCGAGTTGCGCGCGCACTTCGTCGCGCTGCCGTTCCGGCAGCCGCGCGATGTTCGTGTCGAGCAGGCCTTGCTGGCGCCGCAGCGTCGCGAGCTGGGCGTCGAGCGCGGCCATGTCGGGATGGGACGGCATGAAGCGCCGCGACAGCTCGTCGCGTTTCTGCTGGAGTTCGAGCACGCGCGCCTGCACGTCCACGCTCTGCTGCAGCGCGAGCTTGCCTTCCTCGGCGAGGTCGATCGAATGTCCGCTGCTGCGCAGCGTCGCATAGCGCTGCTCGGCCTGTTCGAGCTGGCGCTTGACGATCGGCAGCTGCTCCTGCAGGAACGCGAGCGAGCGGGCGGCTTCTCCCGATCGGCGTTCGACGTTCTGTTCGACATAGCGGTTCGCGAGCGCGTTGAGCGTCGCGCTGATCGCGGCCGGATCGTCGCCGCGCAGCGTCGCGACGAGCACGCCGGACTGCTTGATCTTCTCCTGCACGTCGAGCGCGGTGCGCAGCGCATCGATCGTGTCGGCGCGGCCGTTGCGGATCAGGCGGAAGCGCGTGCCGGGCAGCGCGTCGAAACCGGCCACCTCGATGGACAGCGGGCCGTAGCGCGTGGCAAAGGTTTCGGCGCGACCGATGCGGCCGATCGCGTCGTCGGCCAGATCCGGGCCGGACAGCCGGTAGTGCTGCGCGTCGATCCGCGTCAGGCTGAACGTGTCGCCTTCCGCGCGCCGCGGCACGTCGAAGCGCGTGACGTGCGCGCTTTCCTGGCCCCAGGCGTAGCCGCCGATGCCGAGCAGGCCCGGGCGCACCGCGCCGTCGTTGAAACGCGACACGAAGCCGCCGATCAGCGGAAAGCGCTTCGGCCTGGCGACGATGTAGCTGCGCAGGTCGTCCACGGCGCGCGTCACCACGAGCCGGGACGACAGGATCTGCGCCTCGGCCGACGCCGGCGCATTGACGTTGAAGAACGACGCGGCGTCGCCGAGCAGGTTCTTCGCCGCGGTGTCGCCGCCGTCGTCGGTCTGGATCATCAGGTCGGCCTGATAGGTCGGCGGCGCGAGGAACGCGTACAGCGTGCCGATGCCGATGCCGGCGGCGGTCAGCGCGGCGATCGTCCAGCGCATGCCGCCGAGCACGTCGAGTGCGTGAATGAGGTCGAACTCGCTGTCGGTGGCGAGTTCGCGGGAAGGCGGTGCGGTCATGATGTCGTTGAGGAGGAAAGGTCGGCCGGCCGGTCGGGCCAGCGCGCGAGGATGAGCGGATGCCAGCCTTCGACGGCGGCGGCGATCAGCGATGCGCAGCGCACGAAGGTGTCGCGCGTGCCGCGATAGGGATCGGGAACGTCGAAGCCGGCGCGCGCGCCGCCGGGCGCGCGAGCGTGCTCGCCGAGGCGGAACACGCGGCCGCGCGCGAACAGGTGCCGCGATTCGAGATCGCGCTGCTGCGCGCGGTCCATCACGAGGATCAGGTCGGCCTGCCGGCACAGGTCGACCGTGACGGGGCCGGCCACATGGGCGTCGAGATCGAGCCCGAGCTCGCGTGCGACGTCGCGCGCGAGCGGATCGGCCGGATGCCCGACGCGCGCGGCCAGGCCGGCGGAGCGAACCGTCGCGTGCGGCAGCCGCGCGGCCAGCAGCGCGGCCGCGATCGGGCTGCGGCAAAGATTGCCTTCGCATACGACGAGCAGGGACGGGCGCGCGCTCATTTGGTTGCGATCGCCGCGGCGGCGCCGGTGTTGACGCTCGGCAGCAGCAGCGCGAGCACGCGGCTGAAGCGGACGAGGCCGTTGCCGTCGACGTAGACGATGTCCTTGGGCTCCAGCTCGAACTCGTTCGCGAGCACCATCGCGACGGGCGAGCGCGCGTCGAGATGGAACACGGTTGGCGTGCCGCGCTTGCCGCCGCGGATCACGAACATCTGCGCGGCGTCCGCGGTGTTCGAATTGATGCTGCCGGCTTGCAGCAAGGCATCGCTGAGTGTGAGGCGGCCGTTGCGCTTCGGCAGCGCGAGCAGCGGGCGGTTGACTTCGCCCATCACGTAGACGCCGTTGTCGTCGCGCGCGGCGATCTTCAGCAGATCGCCGGCGCGCAACACGATGTCGGCCGGATTGCGATGCGCACGGATCATGCCGGCGAGATCGACGCGAACCGGCACGCCGTCGCGGACCAGCGTCACGTCGCTCTGGTCGGCCGCGGGCGTGAAGCCGCCCGCGCGGGACAGCGCGTCGGCGAGCGTCATCGGCACGTCGTTGACGGCCAGCGCGCCCGGCGTATGCACTTCGCCGTCGACGTAGACCTGCTGCGAACGGTACGACGCGACCCGCAGCGTCACCTGCGGATCGCGATACACGCGCGCGAGCGCCTGCGCGACGCGCGCCTGCGCATCGGCGGCGGTCAGTCCGGCGACCTTCAGCTGGCCGGCGTACGGAAACGCCAGGTTGCCGCGATCGTCGACGACGAACCCGGCCACCGGATCGGCCGCGCGCGGCGGCGTCTGCTGCGATCCGGGCTGCGCGGCGGCGAGTTCGGGGTGATCCCACACGGTGATCTGCAGCACGTCGCCGGGGCCGATCCGGTAGGACGACGCGCGCGACGGAGCGGGGGCGGCGAGCGTCGCGAGCGCGGCTGCGTCCACGGCGCGCTGACGCTGGATCAGCGCCGGGTCGATGGGCACGATGGGTACCGGCAGGCGCGCCGGCGGAACGTTCGCCGATTGCGACGATGCGGCTGGCGATACCGGCTCGTTCGCGGCCGCGACGGCGGGCCCGGCATCCGATGCAGGGGGGAGCCGCAGGCTCTGGACGAATGGATGATCCATCCGCATGCCCGGCGCGAGCGCGCATGCGGACAACAGCGCACTGGCCGCCGTCGCGAGCGCGAGGCCGCGCATGACGCGCCAGCCATGTCCGGCCCGTGTCGGGGCGTTCGAGGTTTTCATCTGCTCTTTCCTTGATGGCGGCGCCGGGGATGCGGCGGCCGCGCGCGTTCCGCCCGGGGTATCCGGGCAACGCGGGTTCAGTGGAGAGCGCGCCGCGTTCGCCGTTGAAGCGAACGGGTCTGCCGCTCAGTAAGCGTTGGGATGCACGATCCCTTTCAGGACGGTCGCGCCGATGATTCGCAGATCGAGCGAGAACGACCAGTTGCGCAGGTAGTACAGGTCGTACTCGATGCGCGACTGCATGCGTTCGACGTGTTCGGTCGCGCCGCGCAGCCCGTTGACCTGCGCCCATCCCGTGATGCCGGGCTTGATCCGGTAGCGGTGGATGTAGCCGTCGACGAGCGTGCGGTACTGCGCGTCGTGTTCCACCGCATGCGGGCGCGGGCCGACCACCGACATGTCGCCGAGCAGCACGTTGATGAACTGCGGCAGCTCGTCGAGGCTGGTACGCCGCAACAGCGCGCCGACGGCCGTGACGCGCGGATCGTTGCGCGTCGCCTGCGCCACCGTGCCGTCTCGCTCGACGTGCAGCTTCATCGTGCGGAACTTGTAGATGTCGAAGGTTTCGCCATCGGCGCCGCGACGCTTCTGCGTGAAGAACACCGGGCCCGGCGACGACAGCTTCACCGCGACGCCGATCGCGAGCAGCAGCGGCATCAGCGCGATCAGTGCCGCGGCCGCGAACACGCGATCGAATACGGCCTTCGCCATCCGTGCCCGCAGCGACAGGGGCGAAACCGCGAGCGAGATCGCGGGTTCGCCGAGTATTTCGTCGACCTGGCTGCCGAACAGCGCAAGCTGGCTCACGTCGGGCAGCAGACGCATGTCGACGAAGTCGTGACGGAATTCGTCGATGACGCTGACGATCGTGTGCTCGTCGCTCAACGGCAGCGCGATCCAGATTTCGCTCGCACGCTGTTGCCGCACCTGCCGGGAAAACGCAGCGAGGTCGTGCAGAACCGGCAACGCGCCGTCGATCGGCGTGTCGTGGGCCGACGTCTGGCAGATCGCGACGAGCCGGAACGGCGAGGACGCGCCGCCGATCCCGGCGGCCAGCCGCGCGATGCGCTCGCCGGTTCCCACGATCGCGATCGCCCGGTGGCGCCGCGGCGCGCGCAGGCGGCGGCATCGCCACAGAAAGAGGCCGATGCGAAACGCCAGCAGCGCGATCGCCACGCCGAGCGTCCATCGTATGAACCACGCAACCGATGCGAGGCTGACGGCGGACAGCGCGATCATCATCGCGAACACGCTGCCTTGCGCGACGAGCCACAGAGCCAACGTGCGCAGCAGGTAGCGCGTCGCACGTGCGCCGGCGTCGTTCAGGGTCCGATCGGAGAGACTCAGCAGGAACGTCGCGAACAGCGCGCTCGATGCGACGAGCAGCGTTTCCGTACGGAGCGCCGCGAGCGACCACATCGACTCGCCGAGCATCGTCATCGCGATCGTGACGATCATGCCGATATCGATCAGGAATACGATCAATTCACGATGTCGAATCGGGTTTTTCTGCATTTCACGTTGCCTCGAAACACGACGGCGCAGTACATGCGGATTGCGCTCGCATGCGGATTTCGAGGCCGCCTCGGGTATCTGATTCCTGTTGTCTTGATCCGCAACGCGCGATGCAATGCACGGCGGATCGTTTGATTCATTCTATTGAGCGCGATCGCGTTGAACCATCGGGCAACGGGAGGTTCGGTGGTGTTTGAATGTCAGACCAGTCCGGTTCTGTCGTCCGGATGCCTTGCCGTGCTCGCGGACTTCGCGTGATGACCGAACGGCAAACGGGGGGCGCAGTGGCGGGACGCTGCGAGGCGATTTCCACGCGCGAATTCGGACCAGGATGATTTACGCCGTGGCGCGGGCGATCGACAATCTCCCGTCGCCGCGCCCGTTCGTGCTCGTTCGGCTGCGCGGCCGCCTTGTCTACCTCTCGATGACGGAGCATCGACCCGATGTCGCTTGACCGCCTGTTACCTGAAATCCTGTTCGGCTTTACCGGCCTGGTGGGGATCATCAACCCGATCGGCATGGCGTTCGTGTTTCTCGAACGCACGCAGTCGATCACCGATGCCGAGCGCGCGCTGCTCGCCAAGAAAGTGGCGACGAACATCTTCTTCACGCTGCTGGTGATCTTCTTCGCGGGCGCACCCGTATTGAACTTCTTCGGGATCTCGATGGAGGCGCTGCGGATCGGCGGCGGGTTCGCGGTGGCTGTCGCGGGGTGGCACATGCTGAACGCGCCCGACGTGCCGGGTGGCGATGCGGCCGGCCCGAGCGGCGACCTGAACAGCCTGATGGCGCGCGCGTTCTTTCCGCTTGCCGTGCCGCTGACGATCGGCCCCGGTTCGATCGCGGCGGGCATCGCGTTGCATGCGAACCGCGCGCATAGCGTCGGCGACTATCTGGTTTCCGGCGTCGTGTCGCTCGCCGTGGCCGCACTCGTGTCGCTCGTGATCTGGCAGGTGTATAGCCGGGCGACCACGCTTGCGCATTATCTCGGTGCGGAGGGCACCAAGGTCGCGATGCGCGTGTCGGCGTTCCTGCTGCTGTGCGTCGGCGTGCAGATCATGTTGACGGGCCTGTCGGAGTTCCTGTTGCCGCTGGCGGGGCAGGGGCGCTAGCCGTCGAGCGCCGGTGCATGCGCCGGCGCGCATGATCGGAACAGGCCGATGGAGTCGGCGTGCAGTGCGCGCGAGCCTGCGAGGGGCGGCGTGCTGATAGTCAAAACCCTTTTCACTCTCGAAACCATCTTGGTGAGCAAGCTCATAACCCGGCGGGGCGTATCTCTGATCTTGCTTGCCAGCGTTAACACGTCCAATCTGATTCTTGAGCCATCTTCATGCTCAGCGCCGACTGCGCGCGCGTGAGCCGGCCGACCGGATCGTACGCATACTGGATCTCGCCGCGCCGCAGGTCGGCGATCTGGGTCAGTTGCCCCGCCTTGTCGTATTGGTAGCGGCGCTCCGTGACCTTGCCACCCGTGCCTTGCAGCGTCTGACTCCTGACGGCCGCCGCTGCGTTTCACCCCGATCAGGGGAGAAACGAGTAAGTGCACGTGGGTCGATTTCCGGACCACGTTCGAACATCTCGCCCAGAAACATCAAGGGCCGCTTACGCGGCCCTTGATGTTTCACTGCTCTTTTCGGATGCGGTCCATCAATCTGGAGCAAAGTGGCTGTGCAAATCCGAACCCGTATCGTTGATTGGAACTCTGTTCCCGTCACGGTCTTCGGTACAGATAACAAATCGTTCAACGGTTTGATCTACCACGCGCGCACCGTCGACAACTGCAAATAGGCCAAAGAGTGCGCCTTTTACGGATTCCGCGATTACCCGATCCAACAACTCACGATCGTGGTCGTTGAGGCTCGAACGCCACGCGGCTACATCTACCAAGAACTTTTCCGGTTTCCTGCCCGGAGGAGCCGTGAAGAGCTCAATTAAGTCATTGATCGTCGCGTCCCTCACGTGCTCGTCTATCAGTGAAAGTAGTTCGGCAGTGTTCATGTGCTTAGCTCACACCTTGGTTATTTCTTCGCGAACGCACCGGGATACGTCTGCTTGTTAAGGTCAATCAAGCGCCGCAAACATTCGTTTGATGCTCCGGTGCGGCTCCTGAGATCGCGAATATCTTTCGCGAGCAGATCCCGGGTGGTGCCAGTATAAGTGCCCTTGATCGTCGGAATTCGCAAATGCTCTGGCCTCGGAACAGCAATTGCCGGTGCGGTCTGATGATCGTAATTCGGCACTACCTGACCAGCCGGGTTGCTTTGCATCGCGTGGTGAATATCGAGGCCGTCACCGGATACAGAGCGCTCCTTCAGTTTGTCATACGTACCAACATCGTATTTGGAACATGGATCGCAAGGGCAACGAGCGAGCCCAAGGGGATCGATCCAGCCAACCGGATTGGGCGCGTACTGATAGACGTTGAGACCACCGGCCAAGCCGATCGGGTCCTTGCTGATGAAGCGTCCACTACTCGGATCATAGTACCGATGCCGGTTATAGTGCAGCCCCGTCTCACGATCAAAGTACTGCCCGGCGAAGCGCAGCGGATTGATGATCCCGGCCTTGCGCGCTGCATCGCTGATGACTTCCAGCGCGGCCCCCCAAGCCTTGTACCGCGCCGACCACGCCACCTCGCCAGCCTCGTCCGTCACCTCCTGCGGCGTGCCGATCTGATCGCAATGGTAGTACGCCAACGACGGGGCAGGCGCCTGTTCGTTCCCGGCCCGCTCCATCGGCACGCTCGCCCGCGCCAACGGCGTAAAGCTGCGCGGCTCGTACACGTAGTGCACGATCTCCCGACGCGCACCGACCGTCTCGTACGCCAACTGGTCGCCATCCCATCCGTACAGCGTCAGCCCGTAGCCGTGCTCCCGCGCCAATCGGGCCCGCTCCGCATCACGCCAGCCGCTGCCCGCACTCGCTCGGGGCGCCACCTGCGCCTCAGTGTGCTTCGCGATTCGCCGACCGAGTGCGTCGTAGACGTAGGTCGCCCGCATGTGTCGGTTGACGGCCACCGACATTCGCCCCAACGCACTCCATTCGAACGCGGTCGACTCCCCGTTGTGGGTGCGGCGCGTCAGGTTGCCGCGCTCGTCATATTCGAAACGCGTGCCGGCGTATTGCTTCAGCAGGTTATCCAGCAACGGCGCCGAGCGCTTGCCGCCTTCGGCGCCGATCCCGTGCTGATCACGCTCGCTCGCCTCCACGATATTGCTCGCCGGGTCGAACGCGAAGGTCTCCACGCCCAACGCCGACTGCGCGCGCGTGAGCCGGCCGACCGGATCGTACGCATACTGGATCTCGCCGCGCCGCAGGTCGGCGATCTGGGTCAGCTGCCCCGCCTTGTCGTATTGGTAGCGGCGCTCCGTGACCTTGCCACCCGTGCCTTGCAGCGTTTGACTCCTGACGGTCGCCGCTGCGTTTCACCCCGATCAGGGGAGAAACGAGTAAGTGCACGTGGGTCGATTTCCGGACCACGTTCGAACATCTCTCCCAGAAACGACAAGGGCCGCGTAAGCGGCCCTTGTCGTTCATTACCTCAGTCGAAAGCTCACGTCATTTCCCATGATCTGCAAGTCCTCAATTTCAAGTCGACCATCTTGAGGATATGGGCCAACCATATAAAAACCTAGTTCGGCGATCTCGCGTTCCAACCGATCTATCTCTACAAAAAGCTGATTGTTCGCTGCTTGCTCGAACTCCCGGAATAGTTGTTCGTACAAGCAGAAGCGCGGTGCGGGCGTAAAGCCTCCTAGCGTGAGTGCCTCCTTCGAGGAACTCACCGTGACCTCTCCCGCTAAATTTCCGCCGTGATCCATCAAGTAGAACTTCATCGTCGTGCGCACCGTGTGGTTGTCCCAAGTGCTTCGGAAAGCCCCTTAAGGTTTTCATCACTAAAGCCATCCGCACCATCAGGACGAACGATTCGAGCGTGATTTGGAAATTTGCTTGTCGGATCTTCAATTACCTCAAACCCAGCACTTCGGACGGCATCTGCCGTGCCTGATGCTATGGTTTCAATTGCCTTCAGCAAACCTGTTGCCTTCGGAAAGACATTCCTCATCTGTTGGGCTGCATTGCACGGACAACAGCTATGCAGGACCGAGATCCCAGGAGGATTGAGCCTCTTTTCTGGCTCTTTCAAACGAAGGTTATCGATTGCACTACCACCGATCCAATTGACACTTGTTGACCCGGGAATCGGGTTGCCTGATAGCCCCAGTGGATCAACCCAGCTTACCGGGTTCGGTGCGTATTGATAGACGTATCGATTGCTGTCGCTCGGAACTCACCCGAGAGACCCTTCGCTTTCCGAACGAGCTATTTCTTCGCTCATCCCAGAGCAGCGCAGGCCATACCCCATCCGCGTTTTATCGTATTGCCAAATACAACTCGCGCTGCTTGCCTTTCAGCCATTTTGGCAGTCTGCCCGACCCGTTCCATGTCTGCCCCGTTACCGGATCGCGGTAGATACTGTAGTCTGGATCTCAGGCTGTGCTACGGCAGGCCCCGATACGAGGGGCGAGTCGCAGCCATGTCGAACACTTCGCGCCGCGTCAACACGAATTGGTCAATCAGGCCCTGCACCTGCGCCAGCGCTTCACGCCGCTCCGTAGAGCGCAGCGCCTCAATACGTTCGTCGACCACGGCAAACTCGTGCCGCAGCCTTTGAACCTCGCTTGTCGCCGCACATCTCGGACAAGGTCCGTCACTCACGGTTTTCTCCGCCGACCTCGCCAGATTAGCCCCGCACTCACTGGCGAATCATGCCATATTCGTAATCAAGCCAATTAGCCTGCACGTATTTATCAAGTAGGACAAGCACATCATCGAGATCCACATCTCCCGGCACATTGAAAGAATAGAACCGCTCTCCCATTCCCTCCCATGTACAGCCCACCTCCACAAGAGCCTCTATAATCTTCTGAATCTGATTTACTCCATCATCAAAAACTACGATTCTGAACGTACTATTTTCGCCAGGAACCACAACTTCCTTAAAGATCAACTCTCTATCTACCCCAACTTCTGCCGAAACGGCATCACCAAGACTCGCATCTTTCGTATAAAACGGAATATTTACAATCTTAAACAACCCAGAATCCAGCCTCTCCGACCACACACTCTCCATGGATACCGGCGGATAGCCATCCACGACATTTAATTTAAAAAAAATCTTTTCCATCCTATCACTCCACGTACGAGTCGCTCTTATCAAGATTACACACCCGGCAAAGAACCTGCCCATTCTCCGGAGTCCCCGACCCGTTCTTCGCCTTGGGTTTTTTGTGATCGACATGCGCCTCATTATCCGGAGGCGTAACGCCCTTTTGATGTTGGACGGCATTTATCACATCAGTGTTGCATTTTTCACATGTCAGCGAACCGTGATTCCTAATGTTCTCCGCTTTTACAGCATCCTTTCCGGCTCGAGTAAAATCTTTCCCCTTTCTACTTCCAGGGAGGCTAAGTCTTGCTAAACCAAGAGGATCGATCCACTCGATTGGATTAGGCACGTACTGATAGACGTTGAGACCACCGGCCAAGCCGATCGGGTCCTTGCTGATGAAGTTTCCCGACGTTGGATCGTAATACCGATGCCGGTTGTAATGCAGCCCCGTCTACTTTTCAAAGTCACGTCGTACAGTTAAACGGAGGCTATTGCGTGCACTAGCAAAGATGTCCTCGACGTAGGCTGGCAGATAAAAGTTGATACCTCATTGGAATCCAAATGCGCCGAGAATTTCAGGCGATGGGAAGGATCGAACGTGTCAACGGCATCGAACAAGACTAACGGCTGATTGGCCCAGGTGATCGTCAATTTTTCAACGACGTTTACCGTATCGAAGTCGATTTGCTCGATTGCAACTCGCACATTCGCTTCACTATCGGCCCACTTCCAGCGAACGATCAATAGCCGGCTGTCAGATGTAGCGACCGCTGTTTGCAACGGCTCATCACCCAACACGAGCACATCTGATCCATGCACTGCCAACTTGCTGGAGTAGTCGGCAGATTGGCAGGCCAAATCGTAATCTGATGGGTTCCCACTCATGCCATTCCATAGCGATGCCTTTGCTTCCTCCATCACGACCAGTGGTCCGCCGGAACTGCTGATCCAGTCTGAAATAACGAACTTATTCATTGGCCGCTCCTTCTCTTCGCCCGCGTGACTTGGCCAGCTTGTTTGAGGCTGCACCGCTTAAAGTGAGGATACAGGCGCTGGGGCTTTCCTTGCACGTTCAGCGCATTCGGAGTTTGGTGGTCGGGAATGAAATCTCCGCTCTTCGTACCGGGGTCTGTAGAACCACACGTGTGGCAACCGTCTCGATAGCCGATCGTGTTGACCTATTGTCTCTCCTCTAAGGTAAAGTCGCGCGCTGGCCCCCGTGCTGGTATGAAGTCCGTGGCAAACGGGCCCGGCTTCAAGGTTTCGTCGTCTGCGAGACCGAATGGGTCAGTCCAAGAGATGGAATTGGGCGCATACGTGATAGACGTTGAAGCCGCCGGCGAGCCCGATTGGGTCCTTCGAGATGAAGCGCCCGGCGTTCGGATCATAGTACCGGTGCCGGTTATAGTGTAAGAAACGCTAACAGAATGATTTTTGAAGGTGTCGCCAGCAAATGACGCAGGCGGCGATTTTCATGAACGCCTCGTGTATGGCGGCGAGGCGCTCGAACCGAATGCGCAGGCGTCTGAAGTTGTGCAG